>DAHXMM010000012.1:0-50652 GCA_027371715.1 Elusimicrobiota bacterium
TGGTGATCGCGGGAGACGTTAATCCCGAAAAAACTTTTAAAACCGTCAATCAGCTTTTTGGAAAAATTCCAGAAGTGAAAATCCCCAAGCGGCCGGATTTTAATTTCGGCCCTGTTCAGTCTTCTTTTAAGAAAATGGATACGGACAGCCCTTATGGACTAGCGGCTTTTGCCTTTCGCTTTCCCGGATCAGATAGCCCCGACTACGCCGCGGCCCAGATTCTGTCGGACGCCTTGTCTAATCCGCGCGGACCTCTTTACGAGTTACAGGTCAAGGGAGAGGCGCTTTTCGCCGGGTTTTCCTATGAGGGACTCCCCAAGGCCGGAATTGGTTTTGCGATCGCCGGTTTCCCCAAAGGCGCCAATTCTCAGAAACTTCTGAACAAGGTCAAGAAGGTTTTAGAAAAAGAGTTGTCCAAAGGAATTAATCCTGATTTTATTGCGGCGGCCAAGCGCCGGGAAGTGGCCTCGGCGGAATTTCAGAAAAATTCAATTGAGGGGCTTGCGATGGAGTGGTCGGAGGCGGTGGCCGGCGAAGGACGACAATCTCCAGATGAGGATATTGAGGCGATTAAGAAAGTAACTCCGGAAGATGTTGCTCGCGTGGCCAAAAAATATATTGATTTTAACCATACTATTTCGGCGATTCTAACTCCGCAACCTTCAGGAAAACCGATTTCGGGTAAAGGTTTCGGGGGGCAAGAGTCTTTTGCCTCCTCTTCTGTTAAAGCGGTTTCGCTTCCGGTCTGGGCGCAAAAACCAGTGCGAAGTCTGGCCATTCCGCCCTTGACCCTTCACCCGTTTGTCAGTCGTTTGTCGAATGGTCTTCAGCTTATTATTCAGCCCGAGACGATTAGCCCGACCATTTCAATCATGGGACATATTCTTTCTAATTCCGATACTGAAACTGCGCCAGGGAAAAAAGGAGTGGATCAGGTGTTAGGAGAACTTTTTCCCTACGGAAGTCGAAGTCTTGGCCGCATTGCGTTTCAAAAGGCTTTGGATGACATCGCCGCGGATGAAAACGCGGGCACGGATTTCTCTCTTAATGTTTTATCTGAACATTTTGAGGAAGGCGTGAAGTTATTAGCTCAAAACGAACTCTCTCCGGCGCTTCCGAAGAAAGATTTTAAAATTATCCGCGGAGAAATTGCGGATGAGCTTGTGGGCGAGCTTCAAAGCCCGGATTATTTGACAGGGCGCGCGGTGAACAAGGCCCTTTACCCTAAGACCGATCCGATTTTGCGCGAGGCTACTCCCAAGAAGGTCAAAAATCTAAGTCTCAAGGACGTCAAAGAATATTATCAAAAAGTTTTCCGTCCCGACATGACGACGATGGTCGTGATCGGCCAGGTTGATCCCGAACAGGCGAAGAGTGTGATAGAGAAATATTTCGGTTCCTGGAAAGCCGTGGGGGCTAAACCCAATGTCGACTATCCGGTGGTTGCGGAAAACCATTTTTCAAAGGTCAATGTTCCCGATTCAAGCCGGCTTCAGGATGGGGTGAGACTGATTCAAACAGTGGCAATGAGTCGCCTCTCTCCGGATTACTACGCTTTGAATTTGGGAAATGAAATTTTTGGCGGAGCTTTTTACGCTTCAAGACTCAGTTTGGATCTTCGCAAAAAGACCGGTCTTGCCTATGCGGCCAATTCTCATTGGAATGCGGGAAAAGTCAGATCAACTTATGAGATTGTCTACGGTTGCGACCCGGATAAGGTTTTAAAGGCCAAAACCCTGGCTTTAAACGATCTGGCCGCCATGCAAAAGAAAAACGTGAGTCTTCAAGAATTGCGGCAGGGAAAAATTCTTCTTCTTCGTTCCATTCCCTTGGGGGAATCAAGTTTTGATGGAGTGGCTTCTCAGTGGCTGTACTTCTCCAACTTCGGGCTTCCTCTGGATGAGCCTGAGCGCGCGGCAAAAACCTATGTCGGCCTGAAAGCCCAAGATGTTCGGAAGGTTTTTCTTAAGTGGCTGCGTCCCTCGGACATGGCGGAAATCGTCGAAGGCCCCGCGCCGAAGTAAAACATAGACCTTGATTTCTTCATATTGCTATTTTCTCCCGTCCCTCTGTTGTTAGTTGCGTGTAGGTATTTATGCCTCCTTTATCCTGCAGGAAAATTCTTTCCTTCCACCTATCTGTTGCACTTGTTCCTTGAACTTGCGCCTTAACAGAATCAGTCTTATATGTTAATATTTATCATATGAGATTTATTTCAAAAATGAGGCCTGCTCGCATGGTGGGGGAATGGATGGTGCGTTTTGATGAGGATTGTCGAAAGCGGAAAATTCGCTTGACCGCTCAACGTCGGGCGGTCTTTAAGGCCTTGGCTGAAGATTTGGGCCATCCCACGGTTGAGGAAATCCACCAAAGACTTAAAAAAAATTGGCCGTCCTTGTCTCTTCCCACGGTTTACCGCATCGCCGAGGATTTAATCGAAAGCGGCCTTATCCGCCGCGTAGCTTCTGAAAACGGACCTCTGCGTTTAGATGCCAATATGGAAACCCATCAGCATTTGGTTTGCCGAATTTGTGGAGAGATGGAAGATTGGAGAGATGAGCACTGGGCAAAAGTTCGCGCGCCTTCTTGCTTGCCGAATGGTTTTGTACCCGAGGAATATGATGTTCGGATTTCCGGGCTTTGCAGTGCTTGCGCCGCAAAGAAAAATTAAAGTCACATGAAGGAGAGAAAACGATGAAAATCAATATTGGACTTGAGGAAAAAAACCGGAAGGCTGTTTCGGAAATTCTAAACCAGGTTTTGTCCGGCGAATATGTTCTCTACACTAAAACGCGGAACTTCCACTGGAACGTAATGGGCCCACAGTTTAACGATTTGCATAAGTTTTTCGAGGCCCAATATGAAACCTTAGATGGAATCATTGATGAAGTGGCAGAAAGGGTGCGCGCCTTGGGCGAGCGGGCCTTGGGTGGTTTGTCTGAATTTCTGGCCTCCTCCTCTATTCAAGACGCGCCGAAGAAAAATTTAAAATCTCAGGAAATGCTTCAAGAACTTTTGTCCGATCATGAAATCTTGATTCAAGATTTGAGAAAATATCTGAAGGTTTGCGAATCGGAAGGCGATATGGGGAGTAATGATTTTTTAACTGGGGTCATGGAAGAACACGAAAAAATGGCCTGGATGCTTCGCTCTTTCTTGTCGTAAAATTTTAAAATTGGGGGACGTTATGGAAAAATATATTGGGACGCTTTTTCTTGCGCTTTTAACCATGACTTTAGCTTTCTCAACGCTTCGGGCCGACGATTGGGGAGAAGAGGCGAGCACGGGGCCGGTGTATCCTTATTCCGTCCCGCTGGGACTCACGAAACCCAAGGTTCCCGCTGACAATCCGATCACCAAGGAAAAAGTCGAACTGGGAAGGTTTCTCTATTTCGACAAGAGGCTCTCGAAAAACAACACCGTTAGCTGCGCGACCTGCCACGACCCGGCCAAGGGTTGGACCGATCAAAGCGCGGTTTCAACCGGAATTCACGGCTTAAAAGGAGGGCGGAGCGCGCCGCCGGTTTTTAACGCGACTTATAACGAACTCCAGTTTTGGGACGGGCGCGCGCCAAGTCTTGAAGAGCAGGCCAAGGGTCCCATTCAAAACCCTGTCGAGATGGGTTTTTCGTTAAAAGGAGTGGAAGAAAAAATTGGGAAGATTAAGGGCTATCAAAAGCTGTTTAAAAAGGCTTTTGGTTCCACCCAGGTGACGGCGGAAAAAATTGTCCAGGCGATTGCGAGTTTCGAGCGGACGATTCTCTCTGGCGATTCTGATTATGACCAGTTTGTTGCGGGAAATAAAAAGGCTTTGTCTCCCGCGGCTCAAAGAGGGATGAATCTCTTTTTTGGACGGGCGCATTGCGACGCTTGCCATTCAGGAGTTAATTTCTCGGATTCTCAGTTTCACAATTTGGGCGTGGGAATGAACGCAAAACACCCTGATCTTGGCCGCTATGTTGTCACCAAAAAAGAAGGCGATCAAGGGCGTTTTAAAACACCGGGCCTTCGCGGGCTTCTCTACACTCATCCCTACATGCACGATGGATCAGAAAAGACTTTGGAAGCGGTGGTTGATTTCTACAACAAGGGCGGAAATCCCAACCCTTATCTGGACAAGGAAATTCATCCCCTGGGTTTGAACGCTCAACAAAAGAAAGATTTGGTCGCGTTTTTAATAGCCCTTAACGGAAAACCCGTGCGCGTGAAAATTCCAAGAATTTTCCCGAATTAATTGAGAAGAGTTCGGCGCGGACATTAAATTCCAATCCTAAGGCCGACACTTATCCATTGTTTCAAGCGTCTAATTATTGATGCTGTGAAAATTGATTTAATTTTAATATGTCTTCCTTTAATTTAGAAGAATACACGCTTCCAACCAAAAAATTGAGAGAATCTTTGGGCGGCGCTTTGAGCCAGCAACGGAAAAATTTTTCCGGCTGGTCAACCAGAAAAAAAATCGTTGTTTTAACCCTAGGAGCTTTTTTCGTTTTCTTGGGAGCTTCTTTTCTCATGAAGTATTTCAGAAAACCACCTGAGCGAAAGAGCGGGGTTATTGTCGGGGTCGAAACCGCCTGGACCGGCGATGTATCGGTTTATTTAGATGAACTCGGAACGGTGACTGCTTATTACACTGTCACCATTCAACCGCGCGTAAGTGGGCAGATTATGGAAGTTTATGTTAAAGAGGGGCAAGAGGTTCATCCAGGCCAACTACTCGCTCTCATTGACCCGCGTCCCTATCAGGCCGCTTTGGATCAGGCCAAAGGTAATTTAGCGCGGGATCAAGCTCTTTTGGCCGACGCGAAATTAGACTTAAATCGCTATCAAAAGCTTTTGGCCCAAGACGCCATTCCTTCCCAGCAATATGACACTCAAAAAGCGACGGTTGGGCAATATGAGGGAATGGTGGAAAGTGATCAAGCGGCTCTTGAGACAGCGCGGTTAAATTTGGAATACGCCCATGTGACTTCTCCCATTGAAGGCCGCGTGGGGTTAAGGCTTGTGGACCCGGGAAATGTGGCTTACACGACTACGGCCAACGGGGCCAATGGAATTTTTGTAGTCACAACCTTGCAACCGATTACCGTGGTTTTTACTCTTCCAGAGGAAGATATTCAGCGCTTAATGACAAGGCTCAATCAACTCAAGAAAGGCGAAAAATTGCGGGTTGATGCTTATAGCCGGGATGGAAAGACTAAGTTGGCGACGGGTTTTCTTCTGGCTCTGGACAGTCAAATTCAGGTGAACACGGGAACGCTCAATTTAAAGGCTAAATTTTCCAATGAAAAGAGAATGCTTTATCCCAATGAATTTATCAATGCGCGTCTCTATCTGGAACAAAAGAAAAATCAGGTTTTAATCCCCAGGGTTGCCGTTCAGACCGGACCGCAAGGCTCATTTGTTTATGTTGTTAAACCCGATCAAACTGTCGAAGCCCGAAGTGTTGCGGTGGGTGTGACTAATGGCGATAACGTTTCAATAACTCAAGGCTTGAAAGCCGGGGAAATGGTCGTGACCGACGGGATGGATTTTATTCGCCCTGGAAGCAAGGTTCATTTTTCCATGCCTAAAAAAAATAAATCAGGCGTCTCTTCCAAGGCTCAGAGACCTTAATCCGCGTGAATCCCTCGCGGCTTTTTATTGAACGTCCGGTGGCCACTTCCCTTCTCATGGGGGCCGTTCTTCTCATTGGAATGCTCGCCTTTAGACAGCTTTCTATTTCAGCCTTGCCGGAAGTGGATTACCCCACCATCCAAGTTCAAACCTTTTATCCCGGCGCGAGCCCCCAGGTAATGGCGGATGCGGTGACAGCCCCCCTGGAAAAGCAATTCGGTCAAATTCCTGGGTTAAGCCGCATGACTTCAAATAGCTCTTTCGGAAGTTCCATCATCGCCCTTCAATTCGATCTCTCGATCAATATTGACGTGGCCGAGCAAGATGTTCAGGCCGCCATTAATGCCGCGGGGACTTATTTGCCCGCCGATCTCCCTAATCCGCCGATTTATAACAAGGTTAATCCCGCGGATATGCCGGTTTTGACCTTGGCGTTGACCTCAAAGACCTTGCCGCTCACTGAAGTTGAAAAAATGGCGGAAACAAGGTTGGCGATGAAAATTTCCCAGCTTCCGGGAGTGGGGCTTGTCAGCATGAGCGGGGGAGAACGCCCAGCCGTTCGCGTTCAGGCTAATCCCGTCGCCCTGGCTTCTTATGGGCTCAGTCTTGAAGATTTGCGTTCCGCTTTAAGCCAAGCCAATGTGGATATGGCCAAAGGAAATTTTGACGGTCCCAAACAAGATTGGACGATTGAGGATAATGACCAGCTTTTTTCAGCGGATGATTATCGCCCCATTATCATTGCCTATCGCAATGGCGCGCCGATTCGTTTGGGAGATGTGGCCACGGTAATTGACGGTGCGGAAAACTCAAAAGAAGCCGCTTGGTTTAATCAGACTCCCGCGATTTTGCTCAATATTCAGCGTCAGCCGAGCGCCAATATCATTTCCTTAGTCGACCGCATCAAAAAAACTCTTCCACAGCTGAAACTGTCTTTGCCGGCGGGAATTAACGTTCGCTCCGTTTCCGATTCAACGGTGACTATTCGCGCGTCCGTGGATGACGTGGAATTTGAATTAATTTTGGCTGTTTTTCTCGTGATTTTAGTGATCTATTTTTTTATGAGAAGCGCTTCCGCGGCGGCAATTCCAGGCGTGGCCGTTCCTTTGTCCATTGTGGGAACTTTTGGCGTGATGTATCTCTTGAACTATAGTCTGGATAATTTATCGCTCATGGCGCTTACCATCTCCACCGGTTTTGTGGTTGATGATGCCATTGTGATGGTTGAAAATATCGAAAGGTATATCGAATCGGGGGATTCGCCGGTCGCGGCGGCTTTGAAGGGCTCAAAAGAAATCGCGTTTACCATCGTGTCTTTGACGATTTCTCTTATCGCGGTTTTGATTCCGCTTCTTTTCATGGGCGATATTATTGGGAGGTTATTTAAGGAATTTGCCGTTACGTTGGCGGTGACCATCCTCATTTCCGCCTTGGTTTCATTGAGTTCTACTCCGATGATGGCTTCTAAAATTTTGCGTCATCATAAAAAAGAAGATGAGCGTTCTTTTTTGAATTGGTTTGAGAATCTCTATAACCAGAGTCTCTCAATCTATGAACATTATTTGAATATAGTCTTAGCGCGCCAAAAAGAAACGATGTGGGCTTTTGGGGCGACTTTAGTTTTAACTGCGCTCCTTTTTTGGATGGTCCCAAAAGGGTTCTTGCCTAATCAGGATACCGGGGCTTTACTAGGAATTTCAGAAGCTCCGCAAACGATTTCTTTTGCGGAAATGGCCCGTCGCCAGCAAAGTTTGTGTCATGTGATTTTGCAAGATCCGGCGGTTCAAAGTTTGACCTCTTTTATCGGCATAGACGGCACGAATATTACCCAAAATAGCGGGCGTGTTCAGATTAATCTTAAGCCGATTTCCCAAAGGCCTTCCGCAGACCAAGTGATTCGAAGATTAGATAAAGAACTCAGCGTTGTTCCGGGAATACGACTTTATTTGCAGCCAGTTCAAGAACTCACTGTTGCCGATCAGGTCAGCCGAACCCAATATCAATATACGGTTGAAGGTCCGAATATGGACCTGGTCAATGAATGGGCCACAAAACTTGTTTCTGTGTTTCAAACCCTGCCGAGTCTTAGGGATGTCGCCACGGATCAGCAAAATGGAGGATTGGGACTAAGACTAAATATTGATCGCGACAATGCCTCTCGGCTTGGAATTTTGCCGCAGACGATTGACAATATCCTCTATGACGCTTTCGGGCAACGCCAAATCTCGACCATTTTTACCGATTCCAACCAATACCACGTTATTGTGGAAAATTTGCCGCAATGGAAAGAAGGAGTTAATTCTTTAGAACGGATTTATGTTCCTACCTCAGCCAGCGCCGGAACCCCTGGCGGAATGGCCATGGGAAATTCTCAAAGTTTTTCTACGGGCGGCGTTCCCACGCCCATCAAAAGTATTGTGAGCGCGGAAGAAATTTCAGTTCCCTTGGTCATTAATCATCAGGGGCAGTTCCCAGTCGTGACCTTGTCTTTTAATCTGGCTCCACGAACTTCCTTGGGCGCGGCGGTCTCTGAGGTTAACGAAGCGGTGAAAAAATTATCAGCTCCAGAAAGTTTATCCCTTGGCTTTGTTGGAACGGCCCAGTCTTTTGAATCTTCTCTTGCCAATGAATGGATTCTTATTATCGCGGCCTTGGTTGCCGTCTATATTGTTTTGGGAGTTCTTTATGAAAGTTACATTCATCCTTTAACGATTATATCGACCTTGCCATCGGCAGGCGTGGGCGCTTTGGCCGCTTTAATACTTACGCGGCAAGATCTCGACATTATTTCTCTCATTGGCATTATTTTGCTCATTGGCATTGTCAAGAAAAACGCCATTATGATGATTGATTTTGCCTTGGAAGCGGAAAGAATAGAGGGCAAATCTCCGCGCGAGGCCATTTATCAAGCTTGTCTTTTGAGGTTTCGTCCCATTATGATGACAACCATGGCCGCTCTTTTAGGCGCGGTTCCTTTGGCGTTTGGTTTTGGAATGGGAGCGGAACTGAGAAGGCCCTTGGGTATTTCCATTATCGGCGGATTATTGATCAGCCAGCCCATGACGCTTCTAATGACGCCGGTCATCTATCTCCAGTTTGATCGGCTTAAAAATTGGATTATTCGAAATAGGGACTTGCCTCAAATTACGGAGTCTGTTTGAATATTTCTGAGATTTTTATTCGTCGGCCCGTTGGAACGGCTCTTTTAACGGCGGCTTTGGCGCTTCTAGGAATCGCCGCTTTTTTTCTTCTTCCCGTTTCTCCGCTTCCCCAAGTTGATTTTCCCACTATTCAAGTCTCGGCTTCGCTTCCTGGAGCGAGCCCGGATATCATGGCTTCCTCGGTCGCGACGCCCTTGGAACGTCAGTTGGGAACTATTGCGAGCGTGACTGAGATGACCTCGACAAGCTATGAGGGTTCGACCGGCATTGTGTTGCAGTTCGATCTTTCAAGAAATATTGACGCTGCCGCCCGGGATGTTCAGGCCGCGATTAACGCCGCGCGCGCAAACTTGCCTGCGAATCTTCCCAACAATCCAACCTGGCGGGAAGTCAACCCGGCGGACGCGCCGATTTTAATTTTATCGTTAACTTCGGATGTGGCCACCAAGGCTCAAATGTATGACGCGGCCTCAACAATCTTGCAGCAAAAACTGTCCCAGGTTCGCGGTATCGGTCAGGTTTTTGTCGGCGGCAGTTCTCTTCCGGCTGTTCGGGTTGAGCTTAATCCCCAGGCGGTGAGCCACTTAGGGCTCAGTCTCGAAAATATTCGCGCGGTATTATACAATGCCAACTCCAATGAACCGAAAGGCAGCGTTTCTAAGGCCGATAAGACCTGGGAATTTGAAGCCACGGATCAGCTCTTTAAATCAGGCGACTATAAAAAGCTGATTGTAGCCTATAAAAACGGAAGCGCTGTTCGGCTCTCCAATTTGGGGGACGTCGTTGATTCCGTCCAAGATTTAAGAAACGCGGGTTTTTCAAGTGGAAAGCCGGCCGTTCTTCTCGTTCTTTTTAGCCAACCCGGCGCGAACATGATTAATACGGTCGATCG
This sequence comes from Elusimicrobiota bacterium, assembly GCA_027371715.1. Classification (GTDB taxonomy): domain Bacteria; phylum Elusimicrobiota; class Elusimicrobia; order UBA1565; family UBA9628; genus JAKAQV01. Next base: position 9,670 of record DAHXMM010000012.1, read on the forward strand.
CGTCAAGCGTCTCCTGTCTAGACTCCAGGCGTCCATTCCGGCGGGGATTAAACTTTCCGTCATTATTGACCGCTCGACCACTGTTCGGGCTTCTGTCGTGGATGTGGAGCAGACGTTGCTTATTTCGATTCTTCTGGTTGTTTTTGTCGTCTTCCTGTTTCTTCGAAACCTTTCGGCGACCATGATTCCCGCGGTGGTGGTTCCCTTATCTCTTTTGGGAACTTTTGGCGCGATGTATTTATTGCATTACTCCATTGACAACCTTTCTTTAATGGCCTTGACTATTTGTACGGGCTTTGTTGTCGATGACGCGGTGGTCGTGATTGAAAATATCATGCGCTATATTGAGAGAGGCGATTCTCCCATGAAAGCCGCTCTTGAAGGCGCCGCGGAGGTTGGGTTTACGGTTCTTTCAATCAGTGTTTCTCTGATTGCTGTTTTTATTCCCATTCTCATGATGGGCGGAATTGTGGGCCGGTTACTTCGGGAATTTGCCATGACTTTATCATTGGCGATTATTATTTCCATGGTGATTTCTTTGACGACAACCCCCATGATGTGCGCGCAGTTCCTTAAATCGAATGCGCAATTTGAGGAAGATTCTCTTCACAAAAAAAGCGATGAAGTTCTCCACAAAATAATAAAAATGTATGGGCGGGGGTTAGACTGGAGCTTGAGGCACAAAAGAAAGGTTCTTTTCAGCGTGATTGCCGCAGTTCTCACGAGTGCGGCTCTTTTTGCGTATATTCCAAAAGGCTTTTTCCCGGAAGAAGACACAGGAAGGTTTATGGGCGGTATCCAAGCAGATCAGGATATTTCTTTTGCGGACATGCAAAAAAAGCTCAAACAATTTATTGGAATTGTCTTGTCTAACCCGGCGGTGGTTGACTTGGCCGCTTTTACCGGAAGTTCCGGCGGAATGAATACGGCGAGGATGTTTGTGGCCCTAAAACCAAACGGTGAGCGCCCTCCGATTCAAGAAGTGATGTCTCAAATTAGGAAAAAAACGGCGGCTATTTCCGGAGCGCGACTTTTTCTTCAGCCGGTCCAAGATATTCGCGTCGGTGGACGATTAAGCAATGCTCAATATCAATATACCCTTCGGAGCGCGGACTTAAAGTTGCTCAATGAGTGGGCGCCAAAGTTATTGTCGGCCATGAGAAAACTTCCTGAGCTGGCTGATGTCAACACCGATCAACAAAACAGCGGGCTTGAGGAATGGATACAAATCGATAGGGACCAAGCCTCGCGCTTTGGACTAACAGCGGCGATGATTGATAATCAACTCTATGACGCTTTTGGACAGAGGCCAGTATCCACGATGTACACGCAAATGAACCAGTATTATGTGGTGATGGAAGTGGCTCCCCAGTATTGGCATTCCCCGGAAACATTAAAAGATATTTATATACAGACTCCATCAGGAAATGAGATTCCTCTCTCGGCTTTCGCGCGAATTTCAGAGACGCATGCGGCTTTAGTCGTCAATCACAGTGGACTATTTCCTTCGGTCACCATTTCCTTTAATTTGCGCAAAGGTTTTGCTTTGGGGCAAGCCGTGGATGCGGTGGAACAGGTGGAATCTCAGATGCATCTTCCTTCTTCAATTATCGGACAATTCTCCGGAACCGCGCAGGCTTTTAAAGCTTCCTTGGCCAATGAATTTTCTTTGGTTATGACCGCTCTCTTGGCGGTTTATATTGTGCTCGGAATTTTGTATGAAAGTTATATTCATCCCTTAACCATTATTTCTACTTTGCCTTCGGCGGGGACCGGGGCGTTGATCGCTCTTTTGATGACGCGCACTGATTTAAACCTCATTGCCTTGATTGGAATTATTTTGCTGATCGGGATTGTGAAGAAAAATGCGATTTTGATGATTGATTTTGCCATTGAGGCGCAACGCAAAGAAAAAAAGAACCCATTGGAGGCGATTAAAGAAGCGGCTCTTTTGCGCTTTCGACCTATTACCATGACGACTTTGGCCGCGCTTTTTGGGGCTCTTCCCTTGGCGTTGGGAAGCGGAACGGGATCTGAATTTCGCAGGCCTTTGGGAATTGCGATTATTGGCGGGCTTGTAGTGAGTCAAATGCTTACTTTATTTACGACTCCCGTGATTTATTTATATATGGAAGATTTGAGAATGAAGTTCGCCGGATTTTCTTTTTCAAGATTTTTTGGGAGAATAATGCGAAATGGAATTTAATACCTCGGAGATGCTTTGGGCATTACTCATCATGATCTTTGGGTTTCTTTTTATTTCTTGCGCTCCTGCCTATCACCAGCCGAAAGTGGAAGCGGCTAAGGAATTTCAGGAGCTTCCACGGGCTTCTTCTGGAACCTGGGTGGTGGCGAGCCCGGGAGATCAAGTTTTAAAAAGCGCCTGGTGGGAAATTTTTAACGATCCGCGCTTAGATAATCTCGAGGTGGTTTTGTCTTCTTCCAATCAAAATCTTTTGGAGGCGAGGGCTCAGCTCAAAGAGGCCGTCGAAGAAGTCAATATTGATTGGGACAGTTTTTTCCCGACCTTGCCGGCTTCAGCTATTGTTCAGCGTTCTTATGCTTCCCAAAACTTTACTTCGGTTCAAAGCGTTTATTACGACAATTTCGAGCTTTACGGAAGACCCGCTTGGATTATTAATCCCTTTGCCGCTTATGACGCCTTTGCGGGCGCCAAGGCTTCGGCTCAGGCCAGTGCGGCGGCCTATCAAAATACGATTTTGACCATGCAGGAAACTCTCGCGAATGACTATTTCTCAATTGAGTCGGCGGATATGCAGATTGCCGTTATGGAAGAGTCCATTGGCGATTATTCTCAAGCTCTTGATTTAACAGAAAATCGTCATCAAGGGGGGGTCGCCTCTGACGCTGATATTGTCCAGGCCAAAGCGCAGCTTGAGGCGGCGGAAGCGCAAGAAAGCGCGCTTAAAATATCGCGGGCTCAGTATCAACATGCCATTGCGGTTTTGATTGGGAAATCTCCTTCCAATTTTTCGCTCAGTTCTTCTTCAATTAGCGGCCTTGTGCCGCCGATTCCCGTCACCATTCCCAGCACTCTTTTACAGCGGCGTCCTGATATTGCCCAAGCCGAACGGCAAATGTTGGTGGCCAATGAAAATGTCGGGCTTGCGCGCGCGGCGTATTTCCCGAGTTTGTCTCTCACGGCTCAAGGCGGAAATAAGAATGTGACCTGGGCCAATCTTTTCACCTTGCCCAGTGAGTTTTGGTCTTTAGGGGTGAGCGCCAGTGGAAACGTGTTTGAGTTTGGAGTGCGTCGGGCGGAAATTAGGCAAGCCCATGCGGCTTATGAGGTTGCGGTTGCGGCATATCGGCAAACGGTTTTATCCGCGTTTCAATCGGTCGAAGACGCCCTGTCTTCCTTGGAGTTTTTATCTCAAGAGGAGTCTCAGCAGGACGCGGCGACTCAAGATGCTGAAAAGTCCGTGGATTTGGAAATGGCGATGTATAAAGCCGGAACAGTCGATTATCTGAACGTAATCCAAGTACAAACCATCATGCTTCAAGATAAAATCGCTTCCATGGTGGATTTGGGAAATCGCCTGCAACAAACTGTCGCCTTAATCGCCGCCTTGGGCGGCGGATGGACCCGCTCGGATTTGCCGTATCTTCATCGTAAGAAATAGATTTTACGAAGGGCCCAGGTCGTGGAAAAACCCGAGCTTGGATATCGGGCCGAAGGTTTTGTGCCGGCTCCGCACATTTAAGAATCTAAGCCAAGCCTCTTCCAGACCTTTGGGCGTATAACGGTAGCCCGCCCAAAGAGCCGTTTTGAAAGACCGCCCGTCCCTGAGATAGGACACGAAGGTCTTAAAATAAAAATTAGGGCGCTTTCTCAGCAAAAAATAGATCAGGGAATAAGATTCCACATACCACAATTGGATAGCCTGGACATTATTCATTTTCATGGGCTCAAGCCGCATCAGGGTCTTGAGCGGAAAAAGATTCTGACCGGAGAGATAGGCGATTTGTTGATACCAGTAGCAATCCTTTGAATGTTCTTGGGAGGTTTGTTCGACCATCGCGAGGCCTTCATTGAGCCAATAGGGCGGGTAACTTTGGTTTTTTCTTAGCCAGTAAGAGACGAAAATCACGTGCGTCGTTTCGTGGGCGATGATTTGATAGAGGTTCGCCATCGGTTTCTGGGCAAAAGAGAGAATGGTTCGTATCTCGGGTTCCGCCAGTCCCACGCTCCAGGCCGGAGGGTGAAAGCGGCCGTTGGTGTAGAGGGCTTGATTTCGGTAGAGATAAAGCGGAATTCTTGTTCCGGATGAAACCGGGGGCCAACACCAGGCCAGATCCATGCGCATCCGGCTGTGAATATTTTCAAGCTTGAGCGTAAATCCCATCGGAAGCCAGGTATCTTGGTGCATAATTTTATAGTGGAAGGTCAAATCCTCATGCCATTGCGGCGGTTCATTGAGCGGCTCGAAGCCCAAAAAAGGAAAGAGAAGAATCAAAAGCGGGGCCAGTTTTTTATTCACTCTTATATGATAACAACAATTTTTAAGGTCTCTGGAAAGATATAATGAAACAATGTCCCATGATTCTTTAAAAATTTTCTCGGAAGCGGAAAAATTTCGAGCGCAAGGGCTTTTTTCAAAAGCCTTGCCCGCGTATTTAAGCGCGGTTAAATCAAGCCAAGACCCGTCCTTGCGTTTCGACGCTTTTTTGTCCTTGGCTTCCATTGCCCGAAGTTTGGGGGATATCCCCGGCGCCCGCGAATACATCCAAAAGGCGCGCCTTGAAATGAAGCGCGCCGGCCGAACGGATGAGAAAGAATTTGTTGATCTCGAGGAAACCTTGATCGACCGCGCCGATGGAAAATATCAAAAAAGCGTCCAACGCCTGCGCGTTTTTTTCAAACGGCGGCTCGCCGAAAAAGATTTTCAGGCTTGCGGGTTTATCGAATGGGCGATTGGGGGCGCCTTGAGATTTTCCGGGCGTTTGAAGGAGTCGGAAAAGGCTTATGACCGGTCTTTCGCCTTCGCGAAAAAGGCCCATGATGGGGACGGGCAAATTTACGCTTTACTTGGGCTTGGCGGAGTTTGCCGCATTCAGGGAAAACTTTCGGATTCCGAAAAGCATTACCGAAAGGCCAAGAATTTATTGTCTCAAAGCGCGGATTTGTTCGCGAAAGCCTATGCCTATTGCGGCCTTGGAAACGCCCTCAGGCAAAAAGGGCTTTACCTTGAGGCGGGGGAACTTTATTTAAAATCGCGTTCCCTCTACCGGAAATTGGGGGACGCGGCCGATTTGGGTTATGTCGAGTGGGGGCTTGCGCGCGTCAATATGCAGAAGGGGGATTTAAAAGCCGCGCGCGGCTTTTTAAACCGGGCCTTGGTTTTATTCGGGCGTTCCAGGGAAAACCGCGGCCTTGTCTTGGCCCAAATGTCTTTGTCCCAGGTTTTGCATGCCGGCGGAGAAACCGCTCGGGGGGAAGCTCTGTTTCAAAAAGCCGTCAAGCTGTCCCTCAAATCGGGTCTTACCGCCCACCTCGAGCCGTTTACCTAAAAAAGGGACGTTTCCTTTTTTTTCGTAACAATTCCGATATTGATTTTCTTGAGGCCGGGTCTTACACTAAGGGCATGGCGGAAGAGCCTTTTGGGTTTGAGGAAAATCTCGAGGATTTGTGGCGGAAAGCCGAATCCTCTTCTTCCGAATTTTTAATTCCCTTGTCCGGCGAGGCGCATGCCTTTCCTTCCCAAGTCGCGTGGGACGCCTTGTCCTTGGTGCGCCAAAAAAGCCGCCGCGAGGCGGAAGAACTGTCCGAACTTTTGAGCTCGAGATACAAGGCCCTGGAGGAATCAAGGCAGCGCGAAGCGATTTTGAAGGGCGAAATTCAAAATCTCAAGAGCGAATTGGCCGGTCAAGAGGCGGCTGTTTTGCATGGTGGGCTTGAAACCGAGGGGAAAATCGAGGCGGCTTTAAAGAGTCTTGAAGAAGAGCGGAAAAACCACGCGATTGAGAAAGAAAAACTTAAATCTCTTTTGGCCCAAACTCGGGAGAGATTATCCGAGCAGCAAAAGATTCTCGAAGGCCAAGAGGAGATGTGGCAAAAAAAAGAAGACGAATATCTTCAAGGCTTGCGCGAGATGCAGGCTTTGACCGGGCGAACCCAGAAAGAATCATCGGTGTTGTCCGGCGATCTTGCAAAATCGTCCCAAAGCCTTAAAGAGGCGAAAACAGCCCTTGAAAAAACTTTGGCGGAACTTTTAGAAGAAAGGCATCGCCTCAGAGAGGCGGAAAAAGATAAAGCGCAGGCCCTTAAAAAAGTTTCGGATTTAGAGAAGCATTTGGAGGAGCTTTCCAAGATTTGGGAACAAGAGCGGGCCGAGTGGCGGGAATTGTGGGACCGCGAGCGTTCGGCCTGGCAAAATCAAAGGGCGGAATTGTCCTCGTGGGAAGAAAATTTGAGGAAAGAAAGGGAGAATTGGCACGCCGATCTTGAGAAAAAAGAAGCGGATCATTTGCGCTTTACCGAGGCGATGAATCAAAGCGTCCGGGAATCGGCCGAGGCGACGGCTCAACTTTCTTCCTTCATGAAGCGGGTTTCGGAGAAAACGGAAAGACCTAGTCCGGTTTTGAGAACGCTTAAGCGCAAGGGGTTTTGGTTTTCTCTCTTTACGCTCGGTCTCTTGGGAGTCGGCGGCTACCAGGCTTGGAATTATTTAAGCCGTTTTCATTTCCGCGCCCTTTCGGTGCAGCCGGTTTCCCTTTCCAGCCCCACGGGCTTGGCTTTTGACGGGACTTTGCTGTGGGCCTCCGATTGGGACGGGAATTTGAAATCCTTTTCTCCTCAAAAAGCGGATGTGATTACGCGGACAGCCAAGGTTTTGGCGACAAAACCCTATCATCCTTCTTCCTTAACGTTCGCGAAAGGAAATCTGTGGTCCTTGGACGCGGCCCAAGCCCGCCTCATCGAACATTCCTCCTCGGATCCCGGCGTCGTGTCCGAAAGTTTCCCCACTCCGGGTCCGGCGCCGACGGCCTTGGCTTTTAACGGGAAATCTTTGTGGTCTTATGACGCGGCGAGCGGGCTTCTTTACCGGCACGGCTCGGATCCCGCCCAGACCCGGGCTTTTTCATTGGGTTCCAACATGGCTGTTACGGCGATGGCCTGGATTCAAAATCGTCTTTGGGCCTTTGATTCCAAGGCGCGCGAGCTTTTGGTTTTCAAACGCCAAGAGGGGAGGATGGTTTTGCGAGCTCGTTATCCGGCGCGTCAAACAATTTTGGGAATCGTTCCTTCCGGAAAACGCCAAGTTTTAGTTCTGGCGGGGCCGAGCGCCGAGCATCCGACGCCGGTCTTAATTAATTACCATTACTGAATCGCGAACTATTTCTATTCGACGTTCGCGGCTTTAAATAAATCCATCGCGCCGCGTCCGAGGCTTTGCGCCCCGTCGGAAACGATCACCTCGCCGGAAATATTTCGCCCCAATTCGGAGGCCAGAAAAAGAGCGAGAGCGGAGACGTCTTCTTCCTTCCCAAACTCCCCAAGAGGAATGCTGGAGAGAATCTGTTTTTCCATTTGAGGAGTCGGCCACAGGCGTTCGCGGGTTTGAGGGGTGTCGATGGGTCCCGGCGCGATGGCATTGACGAGAACGCCTTGGGCCGCCCATTCCGCGCCCAAGGTTTTAGTCAAGGCGACGACGCCGGCCTTGGCCGAGGCGGAAGGAGCCAGTCCCGGGGCTCCGGTCCAGGCATAGGCCGCGACCATATTGATGATGCGTCCGCTTTTTTGGGCGAGCATCGCTTTCCCGAATTCAAGGCTTGAGTAGAAAGTTCCGTTTAAGACGATGTCGATGACTTTTTTCCAGCGCACCGAGGTCAGTTTCTCGGAGGGGCGGATGAAATTGGCGGCGGCATTGTTGACTAAAATATCGACGCGCCCGAATTTTTCCATCACGGCCTTGACGGCGGCGCGCACCTGATCGGGTTCTGAAATATCGCAGGCAAAAGCCTCGGCTTTTCCGCCTGATTTTTGAATTTCTAGGGCGGTCTCCTTAAGGCGTTCGAGATTTCGCGACAAAAGGGCGACTTTCGCTCCGTGCCGCGCAAAATCCGAGGCGATGACTTTCCCAATTCCCGTCCCGCCGCCGGTCACGACCGCGACTTTTTCTTTCAGAAGTTCCGGAGAGAAAAGAGAATTCATTCCCATTTCGGCTTTCTCTTTTCAAACATCGCGCGGACGCCTTCTTGGGCTTCTTCTCCGGAAAATAGAGCGTTGAATTCCTCGAGTCCCTTTTGCCAAAGCTTTTCCTCGTCGCCCAGGATGGCCGCGCGAAGCGAAGTCTTGATCGCCAAAAAAGCTTGGGGAGGCAATTTGGCGAGCTTGTCGGCTTCTTTAAGCGCCGTTTCAAAAAAATTGGAGTTGGGAAAAATATGATCGACTAGGCCCGCTTCAAGGGCTTCTCCGGCGCGGAGGGTTTTTCCTTTTAAGATTAAGTCCTTGACGAGACCCGGGCGGCCGCTCATCGCCGACACGATGGAAATAAGGGGAAGAGTCGGCGAAAGGCCGAGGCGAATTTCGCTGAGAGAAACTCGTCCCGTCTCTTCCGCGATGAGGCGAAAATCGCATCCCAAAGACAAAACAAAGCCCCCTAAAAACGCCGAACCCTCGATGGCGGCGACGGTCGGCTTTGGGAAACGGGCGAGTTTTCTGTGGAGATCGACAAGACGCAAAAAAAGTCGCGCGCGTGTTTTTTCTTCCGAGGCGAAGAGTTCCGAGAGTTCCAGCCCCGCTGAAAAATACTTGGAGATAGACGAGGCCAATAAGACCGCGCGAATATTGGGATTGGCTTTCGCGGCGGCTAATTCCGCCTCAAGGGCGTCGAAAAAAGAAAGAGAAAGATTATTGGACGGCGGATGATTGAAAACCAAGGCGCGAACCTTTCCGCGGTCTTGAACGGAGATTAAGGCCGAGGCGGGGGGGTGAAGACGAGTTTTCCATAATTAAAAAATAGCAAAATTGGGATTTTGATAACACAATAATGACCTGCCCTGAGTGAGGGCCCAATGCTATAATTGAACCGGATGAAGCGGCATTGGGAGAGAGGTTTTATTGGGGCAACTTTTCTGTGCTTGAGTTTCGTTTCCTGCCAGAAATTCCGAAGTAATCTCGCGATTTCGGGTTCCATCACTGTTTCAGGAAATTTGATGAACGAGGTGGAACACCGGGAAGAATCCTTGTTCATCATTGTTAAAGACGCGGGGGGAACGCCGATCGCGGTTAAGCGCATTGTCAACCCGCGTTTCCCTGTTTTTTATAAGCTCGGTTCTGATGACCTTTTACTCCCGGATGCCCATTTGAAATACCCCTTGACGGTCGAAGCTCAGCTGAGCTATAAAGGGAAAATCGGTCCTCCCGCGCCTGGCGATTTTGTCGGCGTTTATCCCAATTCCGTCAGTCCCCGCCAAGGCAGGGTGGGAATTGTCATCAATCGCTATCTGTAAGCCGGTTTCCTAAGACCGGAAAGGGAACTTTTTTCGCTCGTGCGCCGTAAGAAGTGAGTGGACATTCGGCTGTGGACGCGGAAATTCTTGGATTTTCTCTGGCCGCTTGTTTGCGCGCATTGTCGGGAAGATTTGCCCGGAGGTCCCAGCGGCGCTCTTTGCCTTTCCTGCCGCGCGCAATTGATCCCTTTAGAAGCGCCGTTTTGCTTAAGATGCGCGGATGTTTCCCCTCTCAGCCGCGGCTTTTGCGCCTCTTGCCAAGGCAAAAAATTCGCCTGCCGATTGATTCGCGCCGCTTTTCTTTACCGAGGGCCCCTTCATTCCTGGGTCTATTCCTTTAAATATCGGGGACGGTTTCCCGCCGCGCGGGAAGCCGGTCGATTGATGGCGCGGCATTGGGCGCGTTTTCGGGAGCTTTCGGTTCCGGAAATTCTGGTTCCCGTGCCCCTCCATTTTCGCCGGGAAAACGAAAGGGGATACAACCAGGCGGAAGTTTTGGCGCGGGCGATCTCAAGAGAAACCGGAATTCCGGTCTTAAATCCCCTCGTCCGCGTTCGCAAGACGAAACCGCAGTGGCAATTGGACAAAAAAAGCCGCGAGCAAAACATTTCCGGGGCCTTTAAGGCGGCGCGTCCGGGCGATGTTTGGGGAAAGCGGCTACTCTTGATTGATGATGTCTGCACCACGGGTTTTTCTCTTGAGGCTTGCGCCGCCGAGCTGAGGCGTTCGGGCGCGGCGGATGTTTGCGCCTACGCTTTCGCGCGTGAGGTTTAGGGCTCGCAAGCCGGCCGGTTCGCGATGCGAAAATTGAAAAGTAAAAAATCGGTAAAAATTTAAAAAAGCCCTTGACAGAGCGCGGGAAGGGGATTATATTTATAAGGCGAAGACGGGAGGCGCCAACAATGAAATTAAAACTTGCGGTTATTTTCTCGGTTTTTCCGGTTTTAGCTCTCTTTCTCTTTCCAGTCTGTTCCTGGGCCTCTTATATCGGCCCTATCACAAGCCCCGACAACGACCCCGGCAACCAACCCATATTAGGACCCACGAAGGACAGAGAGATAGAAAAAATAATGAACAAATGCATTGACTCTCCTAAACATTTAATTAAACAGAGCGGCCGCTATTACGCCTGCGTTGATCTCCACAAGCCAGAAGGGCTCAATGATATTTCGAATCCTTCTGCCGCCCAAGCGCGCGCGAACAAGTTAGTGGAGCAAGCAGGAGTGAATCATTGCTCGTGTTCCCAGATACCCGTTCTCCTTTATGATGGCCTTTTTGAATGCAAGCCCTCATCGACCGCGGAGAAAAAAAAGTTGGATAATTTCATTCAGGGCAAGACTCCCGAAGAAAAATCTTCAACGGGTGAAAAAAATCAGAATGCAATCAATGCGGGAATGAGTTCTCAACAAAAACAAGCCTTGAACCAGAAAGTCGCGGGAGCGACCGGCCAAGTCAGCGGAGCTTTTAAATCTCCCGCTTCCGGAGGAACTCCGACGCCGTCATCAAAAAAAATGGGAACTATCACGCAAGCTCAAGGCCAACAGGGCACGACCCCCGCGACTGGTTCCAACCCGGCAAATCCTTCTCAAACTTCAGGAACGGCGGCTTCCGCTGTTTCTGGCGCATCCTCAAAATCGAACGCGCCATCTCCAACCACTCAGGCCGTTCAAAAGCCCGTCAATCCTCCGCCCGCGCCCACGAAGCCGGCGGATAAACCTAAAAAATCCAAGCCCGGCTTTTTCGCGAAAATCTGGAATGGGATCAAGAAAGTCGGGCATTATATCATCACTTCCCGCATAGGAACCGGACTCATTTTAGCCGGGGCCGCGGCTCTCATGCTTACCGGTTTTGGCGCCGCCCCGGGAGTGATTATTGCCGCGTCCGTCCTCGGAGCCGGAATCGGGCTTGCGGCCGGGCCCTTGACCCAAGGCGGGCCGTCGAAATCCTTGCCGCCGCCCGCGCCGCTTGCGTCTTCTCCCAGCTCAAGCCGGCCCGCGCCGGCATCCGCTTCTCCTCAACCGACGCCGACGGCGCCTCCCGAGGCGTTGTCTCAGACCGCTAGTCTTAACGCTAATGGGACAAGCGCTCTTGCTAAGGCTCGAAAAGGCGCAGAGAGCTTTGATGATAAAAAAGATTCCGGAGTCCAGGCCGGGCCTTCGGCCGTGGTGAGGCCTAATAAGACGCCCTTTAAAAAATCCGTGGTTGCGGATCGGACGCCAAAAACTTCGCATCATTCCAAAGCCGCTGAAAAAAACTCGACAAAACCGGCGAAGCCCAAAAATTCTCCCCCAGAAAAGACCAGCTATATCGGGGATATGCTCAAGGGAGCCGTCGTCGTCGGGGCTGTGGGCGCGGGCATTGGCGCGATAGCCGGCCCCTGGGGAGCGGCCATAGGAGCCGCTTCCGGAGCTGTTGTCGGAATCGCAATAGCCGCCGGGCGAGATTATTTAAAAAACAAAGAGGCTTCCTCAAAAGCCGTTCGACCCGCGGCCCAACCCAAAAACCAGAACCCGCCAAAACCGCCGGCTTGGCAGGCGGCGTCTCTTCCCTATTAACTTACGGCATCAAGTTAAGTGGAGAAGGGATAAATGGCCCGATTTGGAGATTTATTTTTTCGCGGCCTGAACCGAAGCGAGAAATTTCATCCATGCTTTCTCTCCGAAGCGCAGAAAGTCCGCATGGGGGGATTGGTGAGCGTAGCGGAAAACTACAAAACGCTTCCCGAGGCTTAAAAAACAAAACTCTTCTTTCGTCATCACGACCGCCCCCCGCGCCTTCAGAGGAGAATGGTAGGGGGTTTTTCGCTGATAAAGGGGGACTTCGTGATGGGAAAGCCGGATTTTTTTGATGAGATGCGGTTTCCCCCAGGCTCCCAGGTCGCAGTTGGCTAAAAAATCCCTTGGGGTTTGACACAAGGAATGTTTCCCGCCGAAAAAATCGACGTGGATCACGTCGAAATTTTTTCTAAAAGTGATGGATGGGTTCGCTCCTTTTTTCTCCGTCTTTTTCCATCCCACGGGAGCCGTATAGCGCAAGGAAGGAATATATAAGGAGGCCGCCTTGGACGAGCTTGCTTGAACGCGGGCAACCGCCCCCAAAAATGCGAGACAGAAAAACGAGCTTAATCGCATTTTTTGTTTTAAGTTCATTGGCAGATGTCGAAGCCCGGATCGGCCGCGAGAATATCCTTAAAATGCTTGGAACAGTCCTTTGAATGCGTCTTGAGATCGCGAACCCAGAGAGCGTGGACGCGCTTGATTTTCAAATCTCCATCCTCATCCCCATAATCAAACATCGGCTGCCGAGAAATATTTTTTACAAGAGAACGGCTCAAATCGTCGACGCGGCTTTGAAGACGCCGGAAAAATGGAGTTTTAAAAGCGGCCTTGAGTCGTAAAAACTCCTTTTTTCCGGCGGGCGTTTTAAAATGGGCGATGGAATCAGTGAGCGAATCATCCATTGCGACTAACTGATGAAGATCATCCGTCGTCTCTTTTTCGTTCATTAGGGTCCGGGAAAGGATATCCCCCAAGGAATCAATCCCATGAACGTCTCTTAAGTGTTTCAAAATGAGTTCTTGAATCTTTTGATCTCTTCTCTCCTCGTATTCATTAGCGATCATCTTTTTGACCATGGATTTTCTGTGTTGATAAACAGCCACGGGATCGGAGTCCTGGGGGTCAAGCATAAGGAGGTATTCTTGGTCTTCCAGATGAAAATCATCCAAATAAGATTGAAGGTCGTGTCTGGCGTAATCCTTGGCGTAAAGTTCTTCTTCTGGGTCGACAATGGGGGCTCTCAAGTCGGCCCCGACATTCCATCCCACGAGGAAAGCTTCTCTTTCATCAAGGGAGGTCTGATTATAAATCTCGGATGAATGAGACTGTTGAGCTTCCACGATCTCCACTCCGTGCCCCAACAGCTCATGCGCCAAGGTGTCGACCAAATTGGCCGCTCTCCAATCGGCGTCCGCTCGAAGATACTGATCGCTGAGAATGACTTCCACCTTGGAACCGCCCAATGACCCGGTCTCTCCCTGAATTCCTATAACCGTTTTATGTCCCGCTGAAGCGTCAAGCTGCGCGCCGTCAATATGGTCAAAGCGAATCGCGGCATTTCCATGATCGGCGATAAAGTTTTTCATGAAAGTTCGGGCGGTCGGGCTATGGCTGATGCGAGAAAGCGTATCGAGAATTATTTTTCTCTCTTGCGCGCTGCCCTTAACGTCCAAGCGTTTTTCAAAATCATAAAGAATTTGAGAACGCCGGTCGGAAGCCGAATTGCGTCGCAACAAAAGAAAATGGGCCTTGGGATTGACTTTTCCCGTTACAGAAACCGACAGGTTGGAAGATTGATTCTGACCGCCATCATAGAGAGCGTTGAAGTTCTGGCCGCGGCTCATGGCCGCTAAGATTTTCTCGGCGGTATTATTGGGGGAATTTCGCTGATTTTTGCCGCGCTTGGATATGGAAGTAAAATGAGTTTTTCCCAAAAGAAGCGCCTTGAGCGTTTCCTCGGGGCCTTTCCCTTTTTGACACTCGGCGTTCCAAAGGGCCGGAGTAATTTGATAAAGGGATTGATAGGAATCTTGGTATGACCGCGCGCATTGGGTCAATATATTTTCTCCGGAGTTGATGAGCATTTCCGATGGGGGAAAGCCGTTCTTTTCTTGCGCGCCTAGAGACGAGGTCAGCGCGAATAGGCAGGACACGGCCCATAAAAAACTTCTATTGTGCCGCCTTGGGAGTTCGAAGTTTTTCATCGTCACGGATAAAGAATACAGTTCCTAAAGGAATTTTGCCAGTGCCAAAGGACCCAGAAAGGACCTGGGCCTTTTGGCAATTCTCCTTTGGGAACAAATTAGACCTTAAGGCTGTAAGAGAAGTATGCCGCTCGCTTATTTCCGTCGGGCTTCTTTTATCGGCCTTTGCCTTTACATGGCGGCCGTATCGCTGGCGTATCATTTCGGATATTTAGGCGTTCATTTCGCGCGAGGCGAGAATTTTCCGTCGCCCTTTGAAGCCGGATTTGAGGTCTTGGCCCAAACGCCGAGCCGCGAGCGTTGGGGCGGCCATAGGAGCCGCTTCCGGATCTGTTGTCGGAATCGCAATAGCCTCCGGGCGAGATTATTTAAAAAACAAAGAGGCTTCCTCAAAAGCCGTTCGACCCGCGGCCCAACCCAAAAACCAGAACCCGCCAAAACTGCTGCTTCCGGCGTATAAACCGACATCGCCCACTCCTGCGAGTTGTGAGCCTTAAGGCTCGTTAGAAGCGGCTTTCCGTGACGTTTTCCGAAGCGTTGTTTTCCGTATCGCCCGAATTTCCGGGGGAATGTCATTGAGCCCTACCTCATCTTCAGAAGCTAAAATCAGAATGCGTTCCACGGTATGTTCAAGTTCGCGAACGTTTCCGGGCCAGGAATAATTTTTAAGGGCTTGCGCCGCTTCCGGTGAAAAACGCTTGGCAATTCCCGCGATTTTCTTTTGCGCTTTTCTTAAGAAATGTTCGGCTAAAGGAAGAATATCCTCGGAACGCTCCCGGAGAGGCGGAATTTCTATGGGGAAAACCTTGAGGCGGTAGTAGAGATCGTCTCGGAATTTTCCCGCCGATACCAATTCTTTTAAATCCTTATTTGAAGCCGCAATCAGTCTTCCCGAAACCTTGACGGGGTGATTGTCTCCGACGCGGCGAATTTCTCCTTCCTGTAAGGCGCGCAAAAGCTTGACTTGAAGGGCGGGGGTTGTCTCGCTGATTTCATCCAAAAAGAGACTTCCCTCCGAGGCTTCCTCGAAAAGACCTCTTTTATTTCGGTCGGCTCCGGTAAAAGAACCCTTGATGTGTCCAAAAAGTTCGCTCTCGAGCAATCCTTCGGGAAGAGCCCCGCAGTTGATGGCGACGAAAGAACCGTGGCGGCGGGAGCTTTGTTCATGAATAGCGCGGGCGATGAGTTCCTTTCCCGTTCCGGATTCTCCTAAGATTAAAACAGTGGCTTCCGTTTTGGCGACTTTGTTGACGAGTTCAAGAACGCTTTGAATCTTGGGGCTGGCATAAACAATTCCATGAAGGCTGTATTTATCGCGAATATCGGCTCTTAAGGTTTCAACCTCGGCCACTAAATTTTGACGCTCGACGGCTTTTTCCAATGTCAGAACTAATTCCTCGGAATCGACGGGTTTGGTCAGATAATCAAAAGCTCCGGATTTGATCGCCTCAACCGCGCTGTCAATAGAGCCGTGCCCGGTTACGACGATGACTTCGGTTTTGGGACTACGTTTTTTGACGCGCTTGAGAATCTCCAGGCCGTCCATATCTCCGAGCTTGAGGTCGGTAATGACGATATCGGGATCGCTTTCGATTTTACGGCATCCTTCCTCTCCGGATTTAGCCGATTCAATTGGATATCCCCGGCGCTTGAGTTCCAGCACGGTCAAGGCGTTTAAAGACGGGTCATCTTCTATCAAAAGAATGGATATTTTTTTCAATTTAGCGCTCCCAATAAGGCAACCAAACCGTAAATAACGTTCCTTGTCCGGGTCTGGTGTCGATTTCAACTCGCCCGCCGTGCGCGAGGACGATTCTTTTCGCATTCGGCAGTCCCAAACCTGTTCCTTGGCTTTTGGTCGTATGAAAAGGCTTGAAGATTTGGCGCTGTTGTTCTTTCGTGATGCCGACTCCGGTGTCGGCGATCGCGAAATAGGCGAAGTTTCCGGAACGTCCGGACCTTATAGTGAGAACGCCTTTCCCTTCCATCGCTTGAATGGCGTTGAGGATCATGTTCCACACAACTTGGAGAATCTGGTCGGAATCAAACAAAAAAGGGTGAAGGCCTTCATCCAGCGCAAGAATTAGTTCTATGCCGGAGGCGAGGTCTTGATTGGCGTTGAGGAGTTGAGCCGCTTCTTTGAGTAGGGAATTGAGATCGGACGATTTCCGTTTAAGGGGTCGGGGTCGGGCGAAAGAAAGAAGAGCGTTGAGGGTTTGGTTGAGCCGCGCGCTTTCGCGTTCGATAATTCTGGCCGTGGATTCCCGCTCCTCTGGAGTTAAATCTTTCAAAGACAGACGTTTGGCCGCCATTGAAACCGAACCCAAGGGGTTTCTGATTTCATGCGCGATGGACGCCGCCATTTCTCCAATGTCGGCCAAGGCTTGGGTTTGGGCGATTTGTTCCTCGAGTTCCTTGTGTTTGTGAATATCGGTGGCGCTTGAAATAAACCCTACGATTTCTCCCGAGGCGTCATGCGCGGCGGAGATGGTTAAAATGAGGGGAATTTCCCGCCCGTCTTTGGCTCGGTTAATGATTTCGCCTCTCCAAAATCCTTTTTGAGGATCGAGCAACTCTTTCCACATGTGTCGATAAAACTCATCACTGGAGTGGCGAGAGCGCAATATCCCTGGAGTTTTTCCAATGACTTCTTTCCGACTATATCCATAGTGCTCGACAAAGGCGTTGTTGACCTCTAAAATCATTCCGTTGGGACCGGTATAAAACATGATGTCGTTGGAGTTTTGAAACCCCATCCTCAAGATGGCGGAAAGGCGCGCGTCTTGTTCCACGGGGCCCAGTTCTCGCCCGATTCCAAAGATTAATTTTTTTCCTTTGTGATCGACAAGGCATCCATGAATCTCAACTTGCGCAGATAAACCGTTCTTGTCGCGCATATTGAGCGTGATGCGGTTTCTTTTTTTCTCAAGGAGAGCGTTTGTATATCGTTGGCTGATAACCCGTTGTTCCTGTCTGACATAAAATTCGTAGATTGAGCGCCCGATGAGTTTTTCTCTGGGAATTCCGAGCCGTCGGCAAAGAGTTTCATTGGCCGTGACGATGGTCCCATCCGGGTTTCTAATTAAAATAAAGTCCGGGGCTTCATCTAAACAAGCCAGAAGTTCTTCGCTAAAATCTTTCAAAAGGGCGGGTTTCATTCAAATTCTCCCTATCATTTTTTAGCAAATTATCGGCGTAAACATCTGCTACACTTTGAAATAGCGATGACGACAAGAATGGATCAGACGGCGGAATTAAAAACCCAACAACGCCTTTCCATTATGGGGCGTATGCGGGTGGCGGATTTAATCGAGATGCCGGAAGAGCGTTTCGCCGCCGAAGTGGCCCAAATAGAAAAAAACGATTTGTTTCGCAAACTCTATTTTGGGGATGGAAAAATGCTTCCCGCGTTTCAAAGGCAAAAGTGGCCGTCCGGCGAAATCCATTCTTCTTTTTATGAAATCGATGAGCGAAGAGTCGCGGGTTTGGGCGAGAGGGTTCCTGTCGAGAAACTGGCTGTAGAGCGAAGCCTGGCGGTATCGGCGATTCGCAAAATGGGACGCGAGGATTTCGAGAAATATTTCTTGAGGGGACAGGGCTTTTCCTTAGACGAAATCTCGAACCGATTCGGTTTTTCGAAAGAAGAAGTTTTCTCGATTCATGATTTTTTGCTGGACGTCGAGATTCAATCCGAGTTTGAAGTTCCTTCTTTAGCTCCCGCCAAAGCCCCAACGCGTACCCAATCTTGCGTCGCCCAGTTAAGGGTTTTAGAAGGAGAGATTCGGTTTGAATTTTACGCTCCTTATTGGGCGCGGGGGCTTTATCATATTCGCTATGAACTCATTGACGTCTGGAAACGGGAGTCCTTGTCTTCCGAGGAAAGAAAGCGATTGCCGTCTTTAATTAAGCGAATGGAAGCGCTCAATTTAAGGCAAAGCGCTCTTTATCGGATTTTTGAGGCATTATCTAAGATTCAAATGGATTATTTGACCAGCCGCTTGGTTGAAAATTTGCGCCCCATCAGCCTTCGGGGGGTGGCTCGGCGTTTGGACTTATCTCCCTCGACGATCAGCCGCGCGCTTTCCCGTCGCTTGGTGAAATTACCGTGGGATGAGGAAATTCCCATTATTTTTCTTCTCCCGGGTCGTCGCCGGGTTCTTCGCGAAATTGTGGGACATTGGCTTAAAAATTCTCCAGCTATGACGGATGCGGAATTAACGGCAAAATTAAAAACGGAGCGCGCAATCGCCGTTTCCCGGCGAACCGTCAACGCCGTGCGGCACGAAATTGAATTTCCTTCCCAAAATCAGGGAACAAATTAGACCTTAAGGCTGTAAGAGAAGTATGCCGCTGAGTTATTTCCGTCGGGCTTCTTTTATCGGCCTTTCCCTTTACATGGCGGTTTTGTCGGCGGCCTATCGTTTCGGGTTTCTAGGCCTTCATTTTTCCAGGAGCGCAAAACCCCCGCTCGCTTTTAGCGCGGGATTTGAGGTTCTGGCGGAAACGCCGAGCCGCGAGGGCTGGGGCGGCTGGACTTTTGAAGGGAAAATCCTTCACTCGCGTTTGCGCGGCCGCGTTTTGGCGCGGTTCCCTCGAAATTTTCCTCTTATGGACGTGCGCCCGGGAGAGGTTGTGTTGGTTTCCGGAAAATTAAAGATCCCCGCTTCGATGCGAAACCCCGGGGATTTCGATGTTCGTTCTTTTTTTTCCGCGCGCGGAATTTTCTATGAGTTAGACGCTTATTCCTTACGAAGAATCTCTCATTTAACAAGTTTTCGCTGGCTGATTTTATCCAAGGCCGCGGCATTTCAGAAATCCGTGCAGAGAGTTTTTGGAGCTAGGTTCAGCGCGGTTAACGCGCGTCTTTTAAGCGGGATGGTGTTGGGGCTTAAGGGGCGTTTGCCAAGGACACTGAACCGGGAAATTCAGGACGCGGGGGTCATGCATTTACTTGTGCCCTCGGGGACCAAGGAGGTCTTGGTCTTGGCGGGAATTTGGTTTTTGGGAATTGTCGCGGCTTTGAGGCCTTGGCCGCGTTTTTTGATTGCAGCTTTAATTGGTGGTTTTTACGCGATTGCGGTGGGCGGAGAACCGCCTTATTTGAGGGCGCTTTTTGCCGCTCTATTTTTCGAATGGGGGCTGAGAAGCGGACAAGACGCGGTTACCTTTCAGGCCTTGACCTTGGCCGCCTGGGCGGAACTTTTGTGGAACCCGCTTTCTTTGTTTTCCATGGGTTTTCAAATGAGTTATGCGGCCGCTTTCGGTCTTATTCTCGGTTTTTCTCGATGGGAATTTCAAGCGGGGAACAAGGGGAAATCATATTTTAGGAAAATGGCGCGGATGTTAGGCGCGACCTTGATTGTGGAAGCCGTTCTTTGGCCTATTTTCGCCGTTGGGTTCGGGCGCGCGCCGTTTTTAGGCGCCTTGGCTAACTTGATCTTATTTCCATTAGCTGGGTTTTTTATGTTCGGAGGGCTCTTTTTATGGGCGAGCGAGTTCCTTCACGTCTCTTTTTTGTCCGGCGTTTTGATGGGAGCCCTCAATGGTGGCTTGTCATTTTTTTGTTTCGTCTGCCGATTCTTTTCAAGACTTCCGTTTTCTTCCGTGGGCTTATCCCATTGGGATGGGATTTCCGTTTTGGTCTATTACCTCTTGATTCTGGCGTTTTTTCTCGCTCCTCATTGGAAATCCTCGCTTTTTTTGGTTTTTTTGGCCGCGCTTATTTTCGCTTCTCGCGCCTTCATCGTTCAAATTCATCAGCCTGATCTTGAAGCGATTTATTTCAGCCTTGATCATGGTCAAGCGGCCCTCATTCGTGAAAAGGGAAATTCTCCCTCCCTGATCTTGGCGAACGCTCATGCCGGGCCCCTCATTAAGATTCTTCGCTCCGAGGGAGTCTCGAAAATCCGGACTTTGTTTTTACTTCCGGGTTCGTCTTTTTTAGACGCCGGAAAGCTCGCGGCCCATTTAAAGATTCTTTCCATCGAGCGAAAAAACGCGGATTTCCAAATTGTCAGGGGCGGCGCCCATTTTTATTTTCAGCCTCCCGGGCTTCAAGAGGGGTCAAGGAAGTTTGATATAATCACTCCGTTGCGCCGCCACGCCGTGAGGGCGGCCATCAAGGCCCGCAAAATTACGATCGATGAGACATTTTAAATCCGTCTCCATTTTTTTAAACGCCGATAAATTTGAGGCGCTTCGCAATTCCAAAAGAGTAGCCCAGGTGTTAAGCTCTCAAGGAGTCTCGGTTAATAAAGAAGGAAACGCGAACTTCTCAAATCTTCTAAACCGCTCGGATTTGGCGATTGCAGTCGGAGGAGACGGAACGATGCTCAAAGCGGCGCGTTCTGTCGCGCCATTGGGAATTCCTCTTTTGGGCGTCAATTCGGGGGGGCTTGGTTTCTTAGCCGGCCTGGAGGCTTCTCATTTTTATCGGCGGATTTCCGAAATTCTCTCCGGAAGGTTCCGGATGGAAAATCGTCTGATGATTGAAGCGGAGTTGCGGCGCTCCAACCAAAAAATTTTTGGCCCCGTCTTGGCTTTGAATGACTGCGTTATTCGTTGTGGAGATCAGGCGCGCGCGGTGCTTTTGGAAATGAAATCTGAGGGCCTTAAAATCGCGGATTATTTGGGAGACGGGCTGATTGTATCGACTCCCACGGGGTCGAGCGCTTATGCCTTGGCGGCTTTTGGGCCGCTGGTCGAACCCTCCTTAGAGGTTCTCTTGTCCTTGCCTATTTGTTCCCACGCCATGACTCATCGCCCGCTTATTTTCCCCGCATCAGAACGGGTTTCCGTCGTTTTGCGCAAACGCCGCTCCAACGATATTCCCCAGGTTTTTCTCTCCGTGGACGGACAGATTTCCCGTCCCATGGAGGCCGATGATGAGGTTTATATTCGGAGGTTTAAAAAGCCGCTTAAAATTTTACTGAGTCCCGAATCTTCTTATTATGAAACCTTGCGGCGTAAGATTCATTGGGGGGAGAGGTAATGCTCAAAACCCTTCGCGTTAAAAATTTTGCCGTCATCGAAGAAGCTACGCTTGATTTTTCCGCCGGCTTTAACGTTTTGACGGGTGAAACCGGGGCCGGAAAATCTATTTTGATGGAAGCCCTGGGGTTTTTAATGGGCGGGCGCGGCAGTTCCGCCTGGATTCGCCCCAGCGCGAAGGCTCTCCAAATAGAGGCTATTTTTGACTCTAGGGAGGGGGCGCGGCCTTTGACTGAGAAAGTGGGCAAGCAGGGTTTGGAAGTTCGCGTTCGCCGCGAAATTGATGAGAACGGCAAAAGCCGGGCTTTTATTGATGAAGAACCCGTTTCGGCTACGATATTGGCTCAGTGGGCGGATTCGCTGATTGATTTTCACGGCCAAAATCAGCACCAGAAATTAATGAAGCCCGCGTTCCAGAGAGAATTTCTAGATTCTTTTGCCGAACAAGAGGAACTCCTTAAGGAAGTAAAGGCCGCTTTTGAGACTTGGTTTTCTCTCAAGCGCCAAATCGAATCCTTAAACTTATCGGAGTCGGAAAGAAGCGAGAAACTCGATTATCTCCGTTTTCGTCTTTCCGAGCTTGAAACGGCTAATTTACAGGAAGGCGAGGAAGAAAAACTGGAGGCGGAGCTTCCCGCTTTGAGAAACGCGGAACGCCTTAAATCGGCGACTTTGGAGGCCCACGGAATTTTATACGCCCGAGAATCCTCCTGCTTGTCCCAGCTTCAAGAAGTAGAACGCCAGATTGTGGAATTAACCAAGATGGATCCGTCTTTGGAGCCCTTAAAAGCGTCTTTGTCGGGGGCGAAAGGAACTCTTTTGGACATCTCGGAAACTTTGTCGGATTATCAATCTCGCTTAAGCCTCGACCCGGCCAAGCTGGATTTTTTGCTTGAGCGTTTAGATCGGATTGCGCGGTTGAAGAAAAAGTATGGGAAAGATTTTTCCGGGCTTTTAAACGAGAAAACGGCTTTAGCCGAAGAAGTGTCTCGCCTGGAAAATAGAGAAGAAGGGCTTGAGACTCTGGAGCGCCGAAAAAATGAAGCGGAGTCTAAGCTCAAGAGCTTATGCGAAAATCTTCATTCTCAGAGAATCAAGGGCGCCAAGAAACTTGAAAAAGCCCTGGCGCTTGAGTTTAAGGGCCTGGGCCTTCCTCACGCTGAACTTAAAATTTCAGTTGAAATGGAAGAGGGAAATTATCATCCTTTCGGAGGAGACGCGATTGAATTTATGTTTTCCGCCAATCCCGGTTCTCCGTTAAGGCCTTTGCGGGAAACCGCTTCGGGTGGAGAGTTGTCCCGCGTGATGTTGGGGCTAAAAACGGTCTTGGCGAGAGCGGACAAAACTCCGATTTTAATTTTCGACGAGGTGGATGCGGGCGTGGGCGGACAGGCGGCTCGCGCGATTGGAGACAAGCTCCTCCATTTGGCCGAGGGACGTCAAATTCTCTGCGTTACCCATTTGCCTCAAATCGCAAGTTTAGCCAAAACCCAATTTCATGTTTCAAAGGAAATGGGTTCAAAAACAATCAAAACCACGGTCAAGCGGCTCTCTAAAGACGAGCGGCTGGAGGTCTTGGCGGTGATGTTGGGCGGAAGCCCGACCGAAGCCAGTCGGCGGCACGCCTTGGAACTTTTAGGTTAGGGATCGGAATGAATCCTTAGAAAAAGAACGCATGGAAAAGGCAGGGGAAAAATGAAAAAAATCAGAACTCGTTTTGCGCCGTCTCCGACGGGATTTCTTCATATTGGCGGGGCGCGGACAGCCCTTTTTAATTGGCTTTTCGCACGAAAACATCAGGGATCCTTCATCCTTAGAATCGAGGATACCGACGAGGTACGTTCAACGGAAGATTCCGTTCAGGCCATCTTGGACTCCCTTCGATGGTTAGGGCTTAATTGGGATGAGGGCCCTCAGGATAGCCGCTTAAGCGAGGGGCCGTATAAGCCTTATTTCCAAATGCAGCGTCTGGAAACCTACAAAAAATTTTTGGACCAGTTGATGAAAGGCGGGAAGGCCTATCGTTGCTATTGTTCTAAAGAAGATTTGGACGAGATGCGGCGCTTGGCCGCTTTGGAAAAACGCCCGCCTCGTTACGATGGTCGGTGTAGAAATTTGACCGAACAGGCGCGGAAAGAATATGACGCGGCCGGAAAGAAATATTCGATTCGCTTTAAGATGCCGGATTCCGGAACGACGGTGGTAGATGATCTCATCCGCGGAAAGGTCTCCTTTGAAAATAATCTTCTTCAAGACTTTGTCATTATTAAAACTAGCGGGGTTCCGACCTATAATTTCGCTTGCGTGATTGACGACCATTTGATGGAAATCAGCCACGTCATCCGAGGAGATGAGCATTTATCCAATACCCCGTCTCAGTTAAAACTTTACGAGGCCTTGGGCTTGACTCCTCCGGCTTTTGCCCATCTGTCTATGATTTTGGGCCCGGACGGCGCCAAACTTTCCAAACGTCACGGGGCCACTTCGGTATTAGAATATAAAAACGAGGGCTTTATTCCCGGAGCCTTGAGAAATTATCTTGCGCTTTTGGGGTGGGCGACTAAAAATTCCCAGGATTTATTCTCTTACGATGAGCTCATCTCAAGTTTTGACATCGAAGGCTGCCAAAAAAATCCCGCGACCTTTGATAACGTTAAATTGACCTGGATGAACGGGGAATATATTCGCAAGATGCCGGTTTCCGAACTTGTGAAAGCCGCCGAGCCTTTTCTCAATCAGGCTGGAATTAAGCCCGCTTATGGTTCTCCTTCCCTGGAAGCCGCGATTTCCTTGGAACATCAGAAATACAAGAAATTGACAGAGATTCCAGGCTTGGTTGATTTCTTTTATAAACCCCTCGAACTGACTTCTCAAGCGCGCGAAAAATCTCTCTCAAACCCTGAGGTGCCGCATATTCTTGAAGATTTGGCTGTTCGTCTTGAGAAGTTGCCTGATTTTAAAGAAAAAGCGATCGAATCTTTGGTGCGTCAATATGCCCAGGAAAAAGGCTTTAAGGCCGGACAGGTGTTTCATCCTTTGCGCGCCGCCGTTTCAGGCCGAACCGATGGCCCAACCCTATTTTTAATGCTTGAAGTTTTTGGACGCGAGGAGGTCGTCCAAAGACTGAAGGAGTCTTGTCGGCTTTTGGCCGCGGGTAAAATTTAAAGAAATATGCTAATTTGTGAGGATGAACTTTTTGCGTTTCGTAGCGTATTAAGTTTATCTGAATAAAAATAAAGGAGTAAATCCATGAAAACCGCGACCAAGAAAAAAACAGTTTCAAAAAAAACGTCCGCCAAACCCGCCGTCTCCGGAAATTTTTCCGCTATCCATAAAGAGCTTTTGGCCATGAAAGAGGATCTTCTAAAAACCGTGTCCAGAAAGTCATTGCCGGATGATTCCGAAATGGGAGATTCCATGGACCAGGCCAACCTTTCAACGGAAAAAGAACTTATTTTCGAGTTGTCGGATAATGAACGTGTGACCTTGGACCAGATCGAGGCCGCGATTAGGAAAATAGAGAAAGGAATTTACGGGCTATGCGAATCCTGCCACAATCCGATTCCCAAGCCTCGGCTTAAAGCCCTTCCTTTCGCCCGCTACTGTATTTCTTGCCAAAGCGCTTCCGAGCATGCTTCCTTTGAGGAATCTGCGGAAGAATTGGCGGATGTGGCGGTCGGCGGCGACGACAAAGATTCCGACTTCGGCGCCTAAGGGCTCGCGACAAAACAGGATGAGGGGAGGGCCATCTTTGGCCAATTCCTCGCTCACATAGCTTAAGCTATGCGCGTTTGTCGCGCCTCAAAATTGTCTCAAATCTGGGCCTCTCAGTTGGTCATATTATTTTGTCGCGAGCCCTAAGCTATCCATCCCCCTCTCTTTCTAGCGAGGGGGGATTTTTTATGTATTGAATTTTTAACAATTTTCATCTACACTCCTTTGTAGCGGTCGGTCATATTTAATCTATATGCCTTATTATCTCTACAGCAACAATCAAGTTTCCGGTCCGTATAAGTTAGACGATGTCCAATCCTTGAAAGGGGATCCCGACACTTTAATCTGTGAAGAAGAGGCGGGCCTTCCCGATGGGCGTTGGCATTTCATAAGAGATTTAATTGGACCGGAATTTTCTCCTATCAATTCGCTGATCAATGAGGGGCAATCTTTTGAGGAAGAATTTGACGAACTTAAATGGGCCGCGTCGTTTTTTAAGAAGGAATCTGAAAAAAGAAAGGATAGGTTCTCGCGAATTGGGGAGAAAACAAAAGAGGTCTCGTTTGATTGCCCGGAAACTTTTCTTTTTCAGACGGAATCTCAGAAAAGAGAGCCTCCCAGCGCTCCGGCGGTGCCCTTAGAAGCGCGTGAGGGACCAAATCTATCTGATTTAGAAGAAATTAAGCGTCATTTAAAAACGCTTGAGGAAAAATTTGAATTATTAAAAGATATTGGGCAGGCTAAGGCTTCCTTGTCTCTTGGGGAGGAGTCCCCTACAATTTTAGCTCCAAAGCCGCCTGTTATTGCGTCACCCCTGGCTGTTCAAATGCCTTCTCCACCCATTCCTCAAGCGGAATCCGTTCGATTAGATCTCAATCCTATCGCTTCTCCCTTGCCGCACGAGATGGAATCTTCTTTTCAGGAAAAGGAAACAAACGTTCCCCAGGCTTTTGAAATCAATGAAAAAGTCGAAGAGGTTCCCGTTGCGGTGGCTCCCATTCCACAAGAAGCGGAGAATCAAGATGCAAGCGGCGAGGACATTCGCTTTCAAATGGGGAAATCCTGGGATTCTCCCGAGGAATCAAGCGGCGAGGAACTCCAGATTCAGATGGGAGATTCTTTTGAGGCGGTTGATGAAGCGCCTCAGGAGAAGCAAGATTTGACCCTTCACTCTCCGGAGGCAATGCCCCAAGAAGCTTTTGTCGCCCAAGTTGAAACTGTTGCAGATGCTTCGGTTGAAATCGCCCAGGCCCCGCCGCCTATAGAGGTTGAATCTCCAGCTTCGCAAATTTCGGGATTAGAATTGACTCCTGCCGCAACTCCGGTTCAGGAGACCCCTACCTTTGCCGCTCCCGAAACGCCGGCGATGCCGTCTCAGGCTCAGGATTTGTCCGCTCCCGCCGCATCAGAAATCCCATTACCGGCCCCTGCTGTTGAAAATCCGGTTCAAAATCCTTCTGAAACCGGAGGGGCGTCCTTTGTGTTTCCCACGATCAATCAAAATCCCGAAAATCCAGCGCCGACGGTGAGCGCTCCTTCCTCGGGAAATTTGGAGAGTTTGATTCAAGTTTCATCTCCGGCTGATACGGTTTCTCCCGCGCAGTTTTCGCCCCAGAGTTTCGCTTCGGAATCTGGATCTCAAATCATGATTGAAAGTTCCCTACAAACCGCGCAGGGCGGTTCCGCGGAGCCGCTGATTACTCCGATTTTTAATCAGCCGAATTCTCCCTCCGCTTTTTTAGGAGCCGCTTCGGAAGGCGCTGGGCTTCAGTCTCCGCTGGAAGTGGGCGCCCCAAGCCCTTTTCAGACTTCCCCCGGGGCGCAAGAATTGTTGGACCGTTTTTCTAAGCCCGATAAGCCTGATTCTCCGGCTCCAGAAAAAAATCAAGCAAAAAAGGCCGCTAAGAAATCGCGTTCGAGGCTTCTCCCCATTGTAGGTCTTGGCGCGATCGTCTTGGCGGGAGTTTCATTTTTTCTTTTTTTTAGAAACCCCAAGGATCTGAGCAATATGCTCAGCCCAGGAGCGACTCAAAGGCCTCTCGGCATGGAACCGGCTTCCCAAGCCGCGCCTCAAGCCTCGGCGACTCAAAGTCTTCCCATGCCAACAACGGCTTCTCCGGCGCCTTCCGCGCAAACTGAAAGTTCGGCTCCGGTTTCTACGGGGCAGGAAAACCCGGCTTCAAACCCAAGCGCGACGCCTTCTCAGAGCTTGAGTTCGCCCTTGCCGAAAAGTTCTAAAGAACCCCAAACGCCAAGAACTCTCACTCCCTCGGAACAAGCCATTAACTTAGTTAAACAATATCCCTTGGAGGGACCTAAGGCGAATGTCGGAAAATGGCTTGATTATGCTTTTGGAGCGGATTCAGACGCCAAGGAAGAATGGAGCGCCGGAAAATTATCCAAGGGAGTTTATCTGGTTCGTTATCGCGTGACCTTCGGGAGTTCTTCCAAGCGGAAAGCGGTGGTCTATCTGTTTCAGTCCGATATATCGGGGGAAATGGTTTTAGGAGACAATGGCGCGGCCCGCAGGCTTCTCTCGGGTGAGGCGCCCAAGGTTCATCGCTAAAATGCTAATTTGACGTGTGGGTCATTTTATTCATCTAGGCGTTCTGGATTGGGCGATTCTCGTCTCTTATGTCGCGGCGCTTTCCGGCATCGGTTTCTGGGCCGCGCGGCGCGCTCAGAAAAATACGGACGATTATTTTTTAGCGGGGCGCTCCATTCCTTCCTTTGTTACCTGGGCTAGTTTTGTCGCCACCTGTTTGAGCGCGGTGACTTTTATCGGGGCCCCGGCGGAAGGCTATTCTTCCGATTTCAGGTATTTATTGAGCAATCCCGGGGATATCGCCGCTACTTTTTTCATCGCTTACGCTTTTTTGCCGCACTTCCAGAAATTGCGGGTGACCTCGATCTATGAGGCGATTGGGCGGCGCTTTGGTTCCTCGGTCCGAACTTTATCGTCGGCTTATTTTTTAATTACCCGTCTTCTCGCATCCACGGTCCGCGTGGTCGCCGGAGGCAAGGTTCTTGAAATTGTCAGCGGTGGGGAACTTTCCTATCACGGCAGCGTTTTAATTATTGTCGGCCTGATTTTGGCTTACGCCACGATGGGGGGCGGGCGGGCGGTCGCATGGACCGACACCATTCAATTTTTTCTTTTAATAGGCGGAGCCTTAGCGGCTTTGTTCTACCTCATCACTCATATTCCTGGAGGCGTTTCAACCATTATCACTTTGGGCCGCCATGCGGTAAAACCGGATGGGACGGTCTATAATAAATTTAACTTTTTGGATCTGTTGAGCCCATCGAATCTTGGAATTTTCCTCTTGATGTCCATCTGGGGATTTTTTAATTCCGCGGCCGCCTATGGAACCGATCAGGACATGGTCCAAAGGCTCTTGGCTTGCCGCGATGAGAAAGGGGCGCGTCTGAGCCTGATATTCTGGGGAATTTCCAACGTCCCCATCGTTTTTCTTTTCTTAAGCATCGGGGCTTCTCTTTATGCCTATGCTCATTTTCATCCCGCGTTTGTCGCGGGAATGAAAGACCCCGATCACGTTTTTCCGCGTTTTATTTTGACGGTTGTGCCTAGCGGACTCAGAGGGCTTTTGCTGGCCGCGGTTTTTTCGGCGGCCATGGGAAGCGCCGATTCCGCCATGGCGTCTTTGGCGACGTCTTTTGTTCTTGATTTTTATCGCCCGTTTATCAATCCTGAATCCTCTGAAGAGAAACGCCTAAAAGTCTCTAAGCTTTCATTTTTAGGTTTTGGCATTTTCTTTATCGTCTTTGCGCTTATTTTAAGACGATTGGACAATCTCTTGTGGATGGCTTTTCGCGTGACTGCCTTTACTTACGGACCCTTGCTTGGGATTTTTTTAGTCGCGATTTTGACCGGTTGGGAAATTAAAGGAAGAAAACTCAGTATTTTGGCGCTTTCAACGACCTTTGTGACCGCCCTTATGGCCATGACGGCCTGGATTTTGACCTTGCATGGAGCGGAAGGCTTCTGGAAAAATTTGCACCAAACCTATTGGCCGCTTTATGTCGTGTTTGGAGCTTTATTTGTCGTTTTTGGCTCTTATTGGTTGCGGGAAAAAAATTAGTTTCCAACCGAGGAGAGAACTCTTACCGGCAATACCATCGAATTAAGCCCCAAAAATTGCAGGCGCTTTTGCATTTGATAGGCCGTTTCATTGTGGAGCATTCGATGAAACCAGTGCTCGTTTTGGAAGATGAGTTTCCCGGCAAAAATAATCGCGCGCGGATATTCTTTAGAAAGGTCCACGCAGATTTTTTCCGCTTCGGTTACGACTTCAGTTCCGATGCCAAACCGAAAGTCCGAGGCGAACCCAAAACTGTGGGCGAGCGCCACGTAGCGCTTGAGAGAAGCCTCCGTTTCTTTTTGCACTTCCTCGACCGCCTGCACGCCTTTAAAAGACGCGCTATCAACAACCCCTACGGAGATAAATATGAAGTTCTTAAAGTAATTGGGAAATAACTTTTGGATGGAGAGAATGCAGTGGACCCCGAGCCCGCTGTATCCTCCGACCATGATGACGGCCGTCGGAGCCTTCGGATCGGTATTGGGAAAGTCGGTTTTATCCGATTGCGGGAGATTTGTGAGAATATCGTCTAAGCGTTTAAAGTCTTTTTGAAGAGAAACGTAATGATTTTTGATCAAAAAGCATATTCCGATGAGGGCGGCTGTCGTCGCCAGGGTGACCCATCCCCCTTGGGTAAATTTTTCCACGGTGTTAAGAGTCAAAATCGAAAAACAAAGACAGAAGCCGAGGATATGAACGCTGATTTTTTTATACCAATCCGGGCGGCTTTTTCGCCCATGGATCCAGAATCGAATCATGGAGGCTTCCGTCAGGCAGAAGGTGATGAAAACGTTAATGGCATACATCAAGACCAGGGTTTCCGTGTTTCCTCGCGCGTAAAGAAGCATCAAGGCGGAAGCTCCGGAGATAAGCAAAATTCCGTCCTGGGTCGTTAAACGGTCGGAGAGAGTTGAAAACCGGTGGGGAAGCCAAGAGTCATGGGCCATATTGGCCATGACCCGGGGGCCGTCGATAAACCCGGTTTGGGCCGCGACATAAAGAAGAGCCGCTTCCGAAAGGAGGGTCGGGATAATGAACCATTGTCCCAGAGCGGGAGGAAGTCCCAAAAGTTCCACAAATCGCGTTGATAAAACGGCGTTCATGGTTTGTCCGGGCGCAGGTTCCGCGTGAACGAGAAGATAAGCCAAAAGAATTCCCCCGGCGGTGACGGCAAGAGAAACCGCCATATAAGTCATGGTTTTTTTTCCGGTTTCGACCTTGGGCTCCCGCATGATGGCAAGGCCATTTGAGACCGCTTCAAGACCCGTGTAGGTTCCGGCTCCCATGGAGTAAGAACGCAGAAAAAGGGCCGCCATTCCCATGATGCCGATGGTCGCCATTCCGTTTGAAAATCCGGCGTGAACTTGATGAGCGACGATGGGAAAAGACCCAAGCTTGAGCGCAATCGTTCCAAAGATAAGAACAGCGTGGCTTAAGATAAAAAATAGAAAGACCGGCATCATTGCCTCGACCGATTCCTTGACGCCGCGCAAATTAAGTCCGGCTAAAAAGCCGATGATGCAAAACTCAAGCGGGAATTTCCACGCTTGATAAGAGTAAGGTAGAAAGCTGAAAAAAGCGTCGGTTCCCGCGGCGATGGAAGTGGTGATGGTCAAGACATAGTCAATGAGTAGAGCCGATCCGGAGATCACGCCAAAAGACGGGCCTAAAAGCTTGGTCGCAACCACATAACCCCCGCCTCCAAAAGGGAAATGTTCAATCACTCGGGAATAGGCGTAGGAGATGATGAAAATGCTGAGCGCCACCGCAAGGGCAACCAGGATGAGCAGATAATGGTTGGATCCTAGAACTCGGAAAGATTCATCAGGGCCGTAACAGGATGAAGAAAGACCGTCGGCCCCCAGCCCTATCCAGGCCAAAAAGGCGACCAAGGAAATGCGGTGAAAAACTTGCGGGTCTCTGACGTCTTGCGGTTCCCCAAAGACGATGCGTTTAATTTTTTGAAACATCGAAACTCTCTAGAAGCGGGCTATTTCAGAAGCTCGCTTTTAGAAGGCTCCAAAGTCATTATATCATTCCTGGATAGAGGATATGAACTTAAGCAGACTTTGTTCATAGCGGTTTTTCTTTAAGGCGCTGAGTGAGCGAAAGACGTCTTTTTTCTTGTTCCAAAGGGCGTGAGCGATGTCTTTAAGTTGTTCGGTTGAAAGAATTGCCGCTGGATCAAGGCCTTCTGTTTCGCCTTGGGCTTTTCTCCAGAGGCGCAATCTTTCAAAGAGGTTAATTTCCTCCGGTGGAGCGCGGCGGCTGCGGGTCTTATCGACTAAGCCAACTGGCGCTTCCGGAGACTTTTCTCCGCGCGAGACACAATCTAAAATGTGTCGGCCAAACGCTTGAAGAAGATAAGGGGTCATGCCTTTAATCTGGGAAAGCTCCGAGACGTCTTTTGGGCAGGTCTTCGCGATTTGAAGGAGGAGTTCATCATTCATAATCCGAAACCGGGCTTTGTTTTTCACTCGGGCGATTTCTTCCCGGCAGAGATAAAGCTCTTTGAGAATTCCGCGGCTTTCCGGCGCGAGATCTCGACTTCCTCTGATTTTACGATAGCCTTCGGCGTCGAAGGGTCTTGTTTGCGCTTGAAGGGTGGATAAATTCTCGGAGGCTTCTTTCGCGTCTTCAAGCCGCCCGCGCTCAAGCAGGGATTTTTTTTGGATGTCGGAAAGCGAAATCAGAAAATGCGTGTCGAGTTGGGCGTAGCGCAGTTGTTCATCGCTTAAAGGCCTTTTACCCCAATCCGCTCGCTGGTGTTTTTTGCAAAGATCGACTTGAAAATGTCTTGAGATCGCCGCTTTAAGGCCGAGTTCTTTCTCCCCAAGAAATCGCGCTGCGATCATTGTATCGAAGAGATTCTTAAATTCAAATTGATAGTCGCGTTTAAGGCATAAAACGTCATATTCACCGGCATGGAATATTTTTTCCGTGGCGGGATTGGAAAATATCTTGCCGAGAAGGGATAAATCTTGAATGGCCAAGGGGTCGATGATGTAGTCTTTGGACGAAGATGAAATTTGAATGAGGCAAACCCGTTCCCGATAGGCGTAGAAACTATCGGATTCGATGTCGATTGCGAGTTGAGGAGAATTTTCTATTTCTCGGACGGCTTCCGTCAGTTCCTTGGGTGAGGTCACGATCCAAGGGGGGGGGAATTTCGAGGTTTCCCATTTAGGATTGGTTTCTCAGTGGGGCAAGAACGCGTTCAAAAGCCTTGGAATAGAATTTTTCCGCGTATTCCTTGACCATCCTCTGAGCGGAAAAGCGTGGGGCGGAAGTTCGGATGGATTCTTTCATGACCTTCACCCATCCGTGAGGAATGGAGTCGGAATCGCGGTCGTAAAAGAGAGGAATGATTTGTGACTCAAGCGTCTGATAAATTTTATTGGCCTCCTCCGCGTTTCTGTCGGAGGATTCTTGTCCAATACCTTCAATTCCCCAGCCGTTGGTCCCGGTGAAACCTTCTTCCCACCAGCCGTCTAAAATGCTGAGATTGGGGACTCCATTGGCGGCCGCTTTTTGCCCGCTAGTTCCGCAGGCTTCAAGCGGGGGAATGGGATTATTGAGCCATAGATCGCAACCTTGCACCAAATATCGAGCCAACTGCATATCATAGTCCTCGACAAACGAGACATGACCGGCAAAAGCAGGGTCTTTTGCAAGATGAAAAATTTGTTGAATCAGGGCTTTCCCATTGTCATCGGCGGGATGCGCCTTGCCTGCGAAAATAAACTGAACAGGGCGGGCGGAGTCAAGAATAATGCGCTTCAATCGTTCGATGTCGTGGAAGATGAGATTGGCTCTTTTATAGGTGGCAAACCTTCGGGCAAATCCGATAGTCAGAACCTCTCGGTCAAGGAGCGCTCCCTGGGCCAATATTTGACTTGGATCCGCGCCCTCTTGCCAGCGGGATTTCAGCCGATGTTCGAGAATGCTTAAAAGTCTTCCTTTGGCTCTGAGATGAGCGCGCCAAATTTCTTCATCCGGAATGCCGGCGATGCTTTCCCAAAAGCCGGGGTTGTCCTGGGCTTTGACCCAATGGATGCCGAGCCGCAAGTTGAAGAGTTGTTGGAGGTCGGATTGGACCCAAAATCCGAGATGGACTCCGTTGGTGATAGAATCAATGGGGACATCGTGAAGTTTTTTTTCCGGCCATAATTTATGCCACATCTCACGGGAAACTTGGCCATGCCTTTTGCTGACCGCGTTTTTATGCCCTGCCAATTTTAAGGCCAAGGCCGTCATATTCCAACCGGCTTCATTGGGAGATTGGCCCAATTCCAGAAATTGTTCCTGCGTGAGATTGAGTTCGTTGATATAGTCCTGAAAAAAGGGCATTAAAAGCTGCGTTTCAAAGACGTCGTGACCGGCGGGAACCGGGGTGTGGGTCGTAAAAAGGGTTTCATGAGCAATCTCGTTTTTTGCTTCATCAAGAGACAGGCCGGAAATGATTTTTTCTCGTAGAAGTTCCACGAACAAGAAGGAGGCGTGTCCCTCATTGGCGTGGAAAAAAGCCGCGGGAATGCCTAGAAATCTTAACAGCCTGAGGCCTCCAATGCCTAGAACGATTTCTTGCTTGAGGCGCATGCTTCGGTCTCCGCCGTAAAGCTGGGTCGTGATATCGCGGTCGGTGGGAGAATTCCCATCAATGTTAGTGTCCATTAAATAAAGAGACACTCGTCCGATATGAACCAACCAAACGGCGATTTTAAGTTTCCAGGAACCAAGCGAGAAGTCGAAAATAACATGTTCCCCATTAGGACGGCACAAAGGTAAAATAGGGGCATGATCCCAATTGAGATCGTGATAGACGTTTTGTTGCCAGCCGTCAGAGCCCAGTCTTTGCGTGACGTAACCCTTGGGATACATAAAGCCAACCCCGACCAAGGGGAGGTTGAGATCAGAAGCCGATTTGAGGTGATCTCCGGCTAGAATGCCCAGACCTCCGGAATAAAGAGGCAGAGACGCATGGAGGCCGAATTCAGCGGAAAAGTACGCGATGGCTTTATCCCGGGCGTCAGCGCCGAAGCGCCTTTCGGACCAAGTGTCCGAGCAACTGGTGTCATGATCAAAGGCGTCCACGACCTGATCGTAATGCGCCAGAAACCGCTGGTTGTCCGCTAATTGAATGAGTTTGTCTTTTGATCGTTTGAGAAGAAGAACGGGATTGTGATTGGAGGATTCCCACAAAATAGGGTCGATTTCTCTAAAGAGGAATCGTGCATCGTGATGCCAGGACCACCAGAGGTTATAGGCCAAATCTTTGAGCCTGGACAGTCTTTGCGGAAGCGCGAGTTCTTGATGATTTTGAGGGTTCATTGGAAATTCATTCTACAAAAATTTCAACGCTATGACAGAGCGCCCTTAATGAGTTCGAAGGCTTCTTGAATTTGGGCTTTAGTGATGATGAGTGGCGGAGCAAAACGAATGGTTTTTTCATGAGTTTCCTTGGCTAAGACTCCATTTTTCGCGAGGGTTTCGCATAAGGGACGGGCTGGTATTTTAAGCTCAACTCCGATCAGTAGGCCTCTGCCGCGAATCTCCTGAATGAAGTCTAATTTGAGGGTTTTGAGCAAACTCTTAAAATATTCTCCTGTCGCGGCCGCTTTTTGGGACAATTTTTCCCGCACGATGACCTTGAGGGCTGCAAGGCCGATGGAAGAAGCCAAAGGGTTTCCCCCAAAGGTGCTGCCGTGTTTTCCCGCGGTGAATAAATCCATGATATCTGAACGGGCGGCAACGGCGGAAATAGGGTAAAGCCCTCCTGAAAGGGCTTTACCTAAAATGACCAGATCAGCGCGAACATTCTCGTGATCGCAGCAGAAGAGCTTTCCCGTTCGTCCAAGCCCGGTCTGTATTTCATCAGCGCACATAAGAACGTTATGTTTGGAACAGAGAGCGCGAATTTCCTTGAGGTATCCCGGGGGCGGAATCAGAACGCCAGCTTCTCCTTGGAGAGGTTCAAAAAGGAAACCGCAAGTGTTGGGAGTAATCGCCGATTGGAGAGACTTTATGGAACCATGTTTGATTTCAATAAACCCGGGCGTTTTGGGGCCAAAACCATCGTAGGAATTGGGATCGGAGGAGAACCCGACAATCGTGGTCGTTCTGCCGTGAAAATTATCGCGGCAGACGATAATCTCGGCCCGATCCTTGGGAATTTTCTTGACCTGGTATCCCCAGAGGCGCATGGCTTTAATCGCGGTTTCAACCGCCTCGGCGCCGGAATTCATGAGAATGGCTTTATCTTGTTTTGTCAGGCGGCAAATTTCCTTAAGTAAAGGACCCATGAGCGTGTTATGAAAGGCGCGCGAGGTCAAAGTGAGATGATTAAGCTGAGTCTTCGCCGCGGCGATAATTTTAGGATGATTGTGTCCTTGATTAAGAGCGGAATAGGCCGAGAGCATATCGAAATAACGTTTTCCATTAACGTCCCAAACATAGACCCCTTTGCCTTTTTTAAGCACGATCGGGAGTGGGTGATAATTGGGCGCTCCGTAACGGCGATCAAGAGAGATGAAATGTTGGTCTAACCGGCTCATGGAGACTACTGCCCGTTTCCTTGGGCCTGGGGGAGAACATTTTGAAGTTGCTGCATCTGGGTGTTGACGGAATTCATAATCGCCTTTTGATCGGCTTGAGGCGATTGGCCGCCTAGAGAACTAAATAAGCCTGGTGGCAACCCCAGGGCTTGAGAAACGTTGGAGGCCACTCCCTTGACGGTGTTATTTTGACTGAGAACGCTCACTCCTACGGACATAAACTCCGGCGGGGCTTGATGAATGGCGTCTTGGGCGAATTGCCGAATCTCCGGGTGCTTGGCGTATTTCTTTACAAGTATTCCAAAATTTGGGGAGGCGGACAAGCCTTTGAGAAACGCAATGGGATCATGGTTTCTCATGTAGTTGTCATTGAGCTTTTTAAGGTCGGGATAGCTCATCCAATCGCGCCCGTATTGCTGGATAACCGGATACTTGCGGGTGTAGGCCATGGCCAAGGCCTGAACCTTGCCCTCATTGGCGCGGCAAAGAGCGGTGAATTGTTCGGCTAAAGTTTGTGCGGCGGAGGGTTTGGCTTTGTCGCCGCTAAAAAGCCCTGGGAGGACGCCCTTGATCATGGCAAGCCCGGATTGATTGGTTTGAGAGACGGATGAAGAAGGCGTTGAAGAGGCGCTGGAAGCGGATTCTTTAGGCAGAGAGGTGACGTTAAATTCAGAATTGGATATATTGAGTGGATGATTTTCCTCTTT
The DNA here is from genome assembly GCA_027371715.1 of Elusimicrobiota bacterium. GTDB lineage: Bacteria > Elusimicrobiota > Elusimicrobia > UBA1565 > UBA9628 > JAKAQV01. The sequence goes on from DAHXMM010000012.1 coordinate 45,977, forward strand.
TGAGAAATAAAAAATAGCGGCTCCCGCGCCGATGAAAATAATCAGCGCCAATAATCCCCAAAAGCCGCTCCCTTTTTTCTGTCTTTGCGAATCTTCCATTTGACTTTACGCTCCATCGGTCTCTTTTTCAGCGGAGATAATTCCCAGGTCGATTCCCTTGACCACCGCTTCTGTTCGATTGGCGACGCCGAGTTTTTGGAACATATTATTAAGGTGATTCTTTACGGTCTTTACGCTGAGACTGAGCTTAACTGCGATCTCTTTGTTCGATTGTCCTCTTCCCAACAGCGCTAAAATTTTGACCTCCATCCGGGTTAAGGCGACCAGAGACGAGTCGGGGATGGCGTTATTAGCCTTTCTCAGACTATCCATCAATCGGCTCATAACCGGTTGCGGAATCATAACGTTTTTGTTGGCGAAGGCTTTGAGCGCGTTGACCAGCTCGTAAGAGGGAAGCATTTTTGAGAGATAACCGTTGGCTCCGGCTTGAATGGCTTCCATGACATGGGATTCATCCTCGAAAGACGACAAAATGAGGACGTTTGTGCGCGGGCATTCTTTATGAATTTGCCGCGCGGCCTGAATGCCGTCCATGTGTGGGAGCTTGATGTCGAGTAAAATCACATTAGGTTTAAGGGTCTTGACCAGTTTCAATGCCTCTTTCCCATCCGCGGCTTCCCCGATGACTTCAATGGTTTTCTCATCGGCGAGCATATCTTTAATCCCTTCTCGGAAAAGAGTTTGATCATCGGCAATGATGACCCTTACCTTCCCGTTGCTTTTATTATTAGAAGATGCGTTGGGTTTTTTCGAGGCAGATTTTTTCTTTTTTGCGTTTTTTCGGATTGCCATATACCAATGATTCTAACATATTGAATCATCGCAAAATAGTATAATGAAATTAGAGTAGTGGTTTTATAATTTAAAGTCCGTTCGGTTAAAGTTTTGGGAGGTTTCCATGAAACGAATTATTCTTTTTATTGCCGTTAATTTACTGGTCCTTTTGGTTATTTCTTCCGTCATCAGTCTTTTGGGGCTTCAGCCGTGGTTGGGAGCTCGCGGGATTAATTATCAATCTCTTCTCATTATGTGCGCTCTTTTTGGATTCGGCGGCGCTTTTATTTCGCTTCAGATGTCGCGTTGGATGGCGAAAATGTCTTTGGGAGTTCAGGTGATTGACGCGCAAAATCCCCAAGGAGATTTGGAAGCCCAAATCGTGGCCAAGGTCCGAAATCTCTGCCAGCGCGCCGGGCTTGAGACCTTGCCGGAAATCGGCGTTTACCAGAGCCCTGAGATCAACGCTTTTGCCACGGGGCCCAGTCGCCGTCGCGCGCTTCTGGCCATTTCCAGTTCGCTTTTAGAGAACATGGATTCAAGCGCAATCGATGGGGTTATTGGCCACGAAATTTCTCATATCGTCAACGGCGATATGGTGACGATGACGCTTTTACAGGGAGTGGTCAATACCTTTGTTATTTTTGTGTCTCAGATTTTGGCATTCTTAATTGAAAACGCGATGCAGAAAAGAGAGGATGAGCGCGGGGGAATGGGCTTTATCGCGCAATTTCTTTTAATCAACGCCTTGGAAACGGTGTTGTTTATTTTGGCCTCGCCCGTCATTTATTGGTTTTCACGGCGGAGAGAATATGCCGCCGACGCCGGCTCCGCGCGTTTGACGAGCTCTCAGACCATGATTCATGCGCTGGAGTCTCTTCAGACCGCGCTGTCCGGAGAAGATAACCGCGCTCCGGCTCTTTCGACTTTTAAAATTAACGGACACGGTCGAGGGCTTGTTGCCGCCCTTTTTGCCAGCCATCCACCCTTGGATGCTCGAATCGAAGCCCTCAAACATCAAAGGTAAGACTTTCCAAGACGTTTTTAGCTTTGGGCGTGTTCTCCGCCGCGATGAGAATACGGGTTTGGTTTCCGCCGACGGCAGTTCCGTAAATAGTGGTGATGTTGACGTGATTATCGGCGAGGGCTTTTGTGATTCTGGAAAGTTCTCCCGGCTTATCGGCTAATTCAATCGAGAGAAGATTTGTTTCCACGCTGGCAAACCCGGCTTGCGTAAGAATTCCCGAAACGTCCGTTCCTTCCGGAACCGCGACACGGACCAGGCCCGAATCATTTGAAATTTCGGAAGCGATGCCGATGAGGTTAACCCCTTGATTGGCGAAAAGCCGCGTCATCGCGGCCAAGGCGCCGGGCCGGTTCGGCATGAAGATGCTGAATTGTTTGAGGAGTTCGATTTTCATTGTTTTTATTCTATCATAAGAGACGAACAATTATGGAACAGGGAAGCTCTAAAGACCAGGTTTTGACTCCGGCGACAATCAATGAGCGGTTTATCGCTTACGTTTTGGACTTAATACCCTTCCTTCTGGGCTGGACGTTGAGTTTATGGGTCATGGCGCATGCTTATTCGTGGCCTATTTTTTTAACTCCGATGAAGGTTTCAGCTTGTTGGGTTTTTCTCTATGGAGTCTATCAGCTGGTTGGGGTGCATAAGGGCGGGACCATCGGCAAGAGGCTGATGGGAATTGTCGTAGTTGACGGCAATGGAGGTCATCCCGGCTTTTTGCAGTCTTTGATTCGGGCGTTCGGCCAAATCTTAAGCTCGGTTTTTTTTAATTTCGGCTTCTGGTTCGCTTTTTTTCGCTCGGATTCAAGAACGCTTCATGATCTCTTGTCCGGGACTTTTGTGGTTCAATTGCGCCCTAAAAGTCGGGGGGAGTCCAACGCGCTTTTCTTGGCGGCGGTTTGCGTCCTTGTTTTCATTTATGGGCTCTTGATTCATGGGCTTTTTTCGGCGTCGAGTTTTAACAACCAAGAAAAAATCAAAAAATCCGCGGACGCCCTCTATTTGCTCGCCAAAATTGAAGACGATTATAAATCTCAGCATGGAACTTACACGGATTCCTTGGCCGATTTGGCCCAGGCGAGCGGCAATGCCGATGAATTTAGAAATGCGTTGGAGAGAATGTTTGAACCCGATCATTTTCAGATGCGCGCGGGAAGGGATGTCTATTGGATTTCCGCTGTTTGCCTGGATCACAGTCATACGCGCTTGATTGTGGAAGGCCCGCCGCCGAGAGTTCACCGCTGATGAAACTGGTCATTGCGGGGGGAACGGGTTTCATCGGAGAACAGTTGCGGAAGGTTGCGGTTGCCCAGGGCCATGAGACCGTGGTTTTATCCCGGAATTCTCATCAGGCGTTTCCTACCGCCGTCTGGGATGGAAGAAGCTCCGGAGAATGGCAATCCGCCATTGAAAAAGCGGACGCGGTCATTAATTTGTGCGGAGAGTCCATTGTCAATGGGCGCTGGAATCCGCGCCGAAAAAAGCAAATTTATGACAGCCGAATTCTTTCTACGCGCGCCCTGGTCGCGGCCATTTCCCAGACTCAAGAAAAGCCCAAGGTTTTCATCAATGCTTCAGCTTGCGGTTTTTACGGAGACCGGGCCGATGAGGAACTGAGCGAATCTTCAAGGTCGGGCGATGATTTTCTCGCGAAATTGTGCGTGGATTGGGAGAGAGAAGCCTTGATGGCCCAGAGTTTGGGCGTGCGCACGGCGTGTCTTCGTATGGGAATCGTTTTGACGCGGGAAGGCGGAGCCTTAAGACGAATGGCTGTTCCTTTTCGCTGGGGACTGGGCGGACGTTTAGGGAGCGGGCGTCAATGGATGAGTTGGATTACTCTTGAGGATTTGATCGCCATGATTTTTTTCTTGATTAGTTCTGACATTTTAGGGCCGGTCAATGCGGTTTCGCCCCAGCCAGTTCAGAATGCCGATTTTACGCTTTCTTTCGCGAAAGGCCTTCAAAAGCCGGCTTGGACGGTTATTCCCGGCTGGGCTTTAAGGCTAGCAGTCGGCGAGGTCTCCTCCGTCATTTTATCCAGTCAAAGGGTCTTTCCAAAGAAAATAGAGTCCGCGGGCTTTAAATTTAAATTTGAAACCCTCTCTTCGGCCCTCGATTCCTTACTGAAATAGGCGTGATTTTTTCATTCATAATTAGCCCTTGACTTTGCCTTAATCAAGCATTAACCTATTGCTAGGCCGAAAACCTAAAAAAGGCGTAAAAATGCCTATGCTTTTTCTTCGCAATTTTTAGAGACGGCATTGTCCCGATTCTGAGATTATGAGGGAGGGGACTAGGTCTTTTGGCCGGGTCTCCTCTAGGACCTTTGGCCCATGTCTTAAAATTGAAAATGGTTTATCCTAAGAGTGTGAAAGAGAAATTGCTTAAACGCGGATTGGCCTCAATGTTGGCCCTCTCCTTGGGGCTTTTATGGCCGGGGGAGAGTTATCAAGCTTTGGCCCAGGATATCGGTCAAGCGGCGGATTCCTCGGTGGGGCCCGTTCCGGTTATTTCCAATGGCCTGGATTCCGGCGCTCCCTCTCTGCCTGATGCGTCCGCAATGGAATTGAAGGCCTCTTTCTCAGCGCCCTTGACCCCTTCGGTCGAGAGGGAAGGTCTTGAGCGTTTATCGCCCAAGGAACGCCTGGAGACAAACGTCCGAACGCAAACCCCGCGGGGCATGAATCAATCTTCTCTGGCCGTCATTCCCGCAGCCGAGCATCGAAGCGGGAACGCCGCTTCCGGATTCGCGGGGAGAGAAACGCAAGCGAAAAATTCCATGTTGGGACGCTTGAGTTCTCGAATATTGGGAAAT
>DAHXMM010000029.1:0-23863 GCA_027371715.1 Elusimicrobiota bacterium
TCCGCGCGTCCCACAACCCAAAGATCCACCCCCGGAAAAATTTCTTTTTTAAGGGGTTCCATAACGTCAAAGCGCGGATTTCGTCTCCGAAACCACAGCGCCGATACGAGTCCTACCGCGGTCATGAGTTCCGCCCTAAAAATAGACAAGCGCATACCGGCGGAAAGAGAGCGCGCGTGGACCACTCTTCCAAAAAATGCCTTGGTTGCGGGTTGATCTGGCAGTGGAAAATTTTCCGCAGAACGCCGGTCCTGCCAATCTCTCGGAAAGTGCCGCAATAAATCAAATAAAGTCGCTATTTCCAATCGGCCAAGAATCTTGGCTCGGCTACCCCCAACTCCCTTTAAATCTGTAACTGGGAAATCTCTTGTGGTTTGAGAGTCTTTTTTAGTATCATGAGTCATATGGCTTTTAAATGTAGCATTTGCTCGAAGGGCCCGGTGACGGGCCGCTCTTACAGTCATTCTCACCGAGGGACCAAGCGCGTTTTCCGTCCGAACCTCCAAAAACAAAAGGTGGTTTTGGAAGGGCGCTCCCAAACGGCTTATGTTTGCACCCGATGTATCCGTTCGGGAAAAGCCGCTCGTCCCGTGAATGCCTAAAGGGCTTCTCCCAAACGCCTCTTTCATATTACCCAATCTGAAACCTCAAATAAAGGGTTGGCTTTTTTATTTTCTTCTTTTTCTCGCCGCTCTTCCCGTTTTTCTGATTCCCATAAGAAACCCCGATCTCTTTTGGGGATTTTCCTCCGCACGCTGGATTTTGCTTCACCGCGCCTTCCCCCATACCGATTTCCTATCCTGGACAAAACCCCAAACCCCATGGATAGATTTTGAATGGCTTTCTCATCTTCTATTTTTCAGTATCTATAGAATAGGAGGTTGGAAAACGCTTCTCTTTCTCAAGGCTTCCCTACTCTTTTTGGCCTGGGTCCCCATCGGTTTTTTTCTCAATGAACGGCGAATTGAAAAAAGCTTAGTCGTAGGCGCTTTTTTATTATGGGCGGCCTCCTCCATCTCCCATTCCGATCTCAGGCCCGAACTTTTTTCGCTTATTTTTTTCGCCGGGCTGATGGTTTCCCTTGAAAACAATCGAGAAAATAAAAAGAATTCATCTCTCCGCGGGAACTGGGTCTTTTTCGGCCTTTTTGCCCTCTGGGCGAATCTTCACGCGGGATTTATTTTTGGCGAAGCCCTGATTTTTTTCTATGCCGCTTGCCATCTTACATCCAAGGAAATATCTCGATTTAAAAAAACCGTTCTTTGGGGAATTTCGGCTTTTTTAGGGAGCTTGATCAATCCTTACGGATTAGGCCCTTATAAAGTCGCGTTGGCGCATTTAAAACAAGAAAGCGCGCTCTCTCAATCCATCATGGAGTGGAGACCTTTTAATTTCTCGCCCCCAATCCACTGGCCGACCGATATCGCGTTTGTTTTATTATTTTTGGCCGTCACCATCCTTCTCATCCATAAACCGTTTCGAACTAAATTGAAAATTTTTTTTCCCACGATCTCGCTCACTCTCGCATTATCCCTGTCAACCCTGGAACATCGCAGAATGGCGCCTTATTTCATCATCGCCTTCCTGATAGCCGGTGGAACTTGGATTCAAGAAATGCGGTTCAAAGAAAAACGCGTCTTGACGGGATCGTTTATTCTTTCTCTCTTTTTGATTTTTTTTATCTGGAATTTTTGGCCTCCATCCATTCAAAATTTCCCTTTTGATGGGAGGCTATTGCCTGAAAAAGCGACCCGTTTTATTTCCAGGCAAAACCCGGGTTTTTCCCGACTCCGTTTTTATAATCCTTGGGAATTGGGCGGCTATCTCGGTTGGAAGTTACGCCCCTGGTTTAAACCTTATTGCGACGGACGGTATATTTTCCATGATCTTTTGCTTCCACAAAAACGAGCCGTCTTAAATTCAAACAACTGGCAGGAATTTTTGGATTCCCAAAAAATCAACGCGGCTTTAATCCCTTATCTCAATCAACCAGATTCCTGGATTTTTAATTTTATGCCGAAAAAGAAATGGACCCTTCTTTACCGAGATCAAACCGCGTTGCTATTTGTTAGAAAAACTACGCTTCAAGGCCGTGGTCTCTAAGATAGCGGCGAATGCGTGACCTTGCGCGAGCGGTTCGAACAATCTGCAGCCAATCTTTCTTGGGATTTGAATTTTTACGGGTCAAGACTTGGCAGATATCTCCCGATTGAAGTTCATAATCAAGTTTGACCATTTTATTATTGACGACCGCCCCAATGCAAGAATAACCGATTTCCGTGTGAACCGCGAAGGCAAAATCAAGAGGCGTCGCTCCCGCGGGAAGAACCTTAACCTCGCCGTTAGGGGTAAAAACAAAGACTTGATGGAGGGTTAAATCTGTCGCCAAACTTTCTAAAAATTCCCTGGGGCTTTTTAAGTCTTGGAGCCATTCAATCCACTGGCGGAGCCAATTTAGTTTTTCTTCTAAGTGCGTATCTTCCTTTCCGTCCCCAGTTTTATACCTCCAATGGGCGGCAATGCCGTACTCGCAGGTGCGATTCATTTCCTCGGTTCGGATTTGAACCTCGATTAGGGCGCCTTGCGGCCCCATGACGGTCGTGTGAAGACTTTGATAAAGATTAATTTTTGGAAGAGAAATATAGTCGGTAAAGGTGCCGGCTAACGGCTTAAACCGAGAATGAACGATGCCTAAGAGAGCGTAACAATGGGAAACCGTATTGGTAATAATTCGAACGCCTAAAGCGTCTTGTATTTCCTCAAAAGGCTTTGCTTGCCTAAGCATCTTTTGGTAAATGGAATAAAGGCTTTTGGTTCGAGCCGTGATGCGGTGCTGAATCTGAGAAGAAGACAGCGTTTCTTCAAGGGCTTTGGTAAATTCAGCGAGCGTCTTTTCTTTTTCGGCGACTCGAGCCTCCAATTTTTTATTAAGAGAATGGTATTGTTCGGGCTCCAAAACGGCGAAGGCCAAATCCTCAAGCTCGCTTTTGATTTCAAACATCCCCAAGCGATGCGCCAAGGGAGCGTAAAGAGAAATAGTTTCCTCCGCAATCCGCTTTTGCCTCTCTCCGTCTAAAAAATTAATCGTCTTCATGTTATGAAGACGATCCGCGAGTTTAATGATGATCACGCGAATATCCTGGGCCGTCGCCAAAAGCATTTTTCGCCAATTAGCGGCTTGGGCGTCGTCGCGAGATTGAAATTGAAGATGATCGAGTTTGGTCACGCCTAAAACGAGTTTCGTAATTTCATCTCCAAATTCCTGGCGCAAAGCGTCTTCCGTGACCGGGGTATCTTCGATGACGTCATGCAAAAGCCCCGCGCAGATGGTCGGCAAATCCATTTTCCAATCAACTAAGGATGAAGACACGGCATGGCAGTGGACGAAATAATGTTCGCCGCTGGCGCGGGCCTGTTTGGAATGAGCCTTCTCGGAAAAATCATACGCCTTTGATATTAAAATAGCGTCGATATTCGGCTCATAAGAATGAAACCGATCAATAATTTCTTCTTTATTCATGGGGGTCAAACGTTTGGGCGCTTCAAAAGCTGTATTGAGACACAATACAAAAAATGCTACAATAACAAAAGACGTAAATCCTAGGAAGGGAGGACATTCATGATCGTAAAAGTTCGTGTCATCCCAAACGCTCCGGAAAGCGAAGTGGTCAGCCGTATCGGCAGCGTTTTGAGAGTTAAGGTCGCCGCCCCCGCCATGGATAAAAAATCCAACGCGGCTCTTAAGGATTATCTGGCTGAGTTCTTCGAGGTTCCCAATAAACAAGTCAACATTCTGCGCGGAGCCAACGGCCGGGAAAAAACTGTCGAAATCGTCGGAAAAACGGAAGAACAACTTAAACGGGTTATGGAATCCATTCCCTAAAATCCTCGTCAGTATGGGTTCGCCCGCGGTTCTAGCTTGGTTAAGCAAGAACCGCGGGTGAATCTTTTAAAGGATCGCTTTATGTCTAATTCGCCTTTTATATCGAAAAAAACAAAGATTTTAGCCACCCTGGGTCCCGCCTCCTCAAGCGCGGAAATGATGGAAAAACTTCTCAAAGCGGGCGCCAACGCCTTTCGCCTGAACTGCTCCCACGCGCCAATGGAAAGACTTGCCCCCTTGGTTAAAAAAATCAGGATTGCTTCCGCTAAAACGAAAATACCTTGCTCCATCGTCATGGATTTGCAAGGTCCGCGTTTGCGTACCGGAAATTTAGAAGGAGGTCAACCTATTTCTCTTGTCGCCGGCAACCGTATTCGGATTACGACCAAACCCCTTATGGGAACCGCCAGGGAAATATCGACTGATTTCAAAAAATTGCCTCAAACCGTTTCCATAAAATCAAAAATTCTATTGGATGACGGATCGAAAGTTTTGCAGGTCGTTAAAAAAGGGTCTGATTTCGTTGAGTGCGAAGTTATCGTCGGCGGAATGCTCGCCGAACACAAAGGGATGAATCTTCCCGGAGCCGATATCGATCTCCCCGCCCTTACCCCAAAAGATATTCGAGATCTAAAAGTAGGAATTGAAATAGGGATTAGCCATGTCGCCCTCTCCTTTGTTCGGAGACCCGAGGACGTGATGCTCGCGCGAAAAACCATTGAAGCGGCAAGCTCCCACATGAGCATCATCGCGAAAATCGAACACCCTCTCGGAATTAAAAATTTAGATGAAATTCTAAAACTAGCCGATGGGCTTATGGTCGCCAGAGGGGACTTGGCGGTTGAACTTTCTCCGGCCGAGGTTCCCAGTCTTCAAAAACAGATGATCAAAAAAGCCAATGAACTGGGGAAAATTGGAATCGTGGCGACTCAAATGCTCGAATCCATGATCTCAAAACCAACCCCGACCAGGGCCGAAGCCTCGGACGTCGCCAACGCGATCTATGACGGGGCGGACGTCGTCATGCTCTCGGCGGAAACGGCCGCCGGCAAATATCCGCTCGAAGCGGTCTCGATGATGACCGATATTATCCAAAAAGCCGAGAATTCTCCTTTTCGCTATACTAATATCCCTCACGGAATGAATGATAATTATAAAACCGGCTTTGCCAATGCCCTGGCACGGGCCGCCCACGACGCCTGCGACGTGACCGGCGCCGATGCGGTGATTGTCTACACCATGACCGGTTGGTCGGCCAAGGTTATGTCTAAATACAGGCCGAACGCCCCTATTTATGCCTTAACGCCCCGCCAAGCCACCTTTAATCAGCTCGCTCTTTATTGGGGAATTACCCCTGTGATTTCTCCCTTGGGAAAATCAACCGATCAAATGCTCGCGACCGGAGAACAAAATCTTCTCAAAAGCGGACTCATTAAAAAAGGACAAACGGCTTTAATTACCGCTGGAGGGACAGCCAAACACAAAGCCTCGAATATGCTTAAAATCATGGTTATTGGTTCTCAAACTTATCGGTGAAAAAAAACTTAAACCCAAAGCCAAGGTTTTGCCTGGCCTTGACGACAGTTTCAAAAAAATCAGAAGCCCGAAATCTCGCGCAATCCTTGATTAAAAAAAAATTAGCCGCCTGCGTTTCTTTACTGCCCATCGAATCATCGTTTTATTTTTGGAAAGACAGAGTCCAAGCAGAAAAGGAAATCCTACTCCTCATAAAAACCAAAAAATCTCTTGTCCCAAGCCTTAAAAAATGGGTTCTTGCCCTCCATTCTTACGAATTGCCGGAATTTCTAGTCCTCTCCATTCAAGACGGTCACCCGCCTTATCTTCAATGGATATTGGAGAACACTTTATAATGCCTACTCTGCCCAAGCCATTGATTCTCGCTTCTTCATCTCCTCAGCGTAAAAAACTATTATCAAAACTAAAAATTCCCTTTACCATTATTCCCAGCGGCGTTTCGGAAAATACTCGAGAAAAAAATCCCCGAAAGATGGTTCTTAAACTCGCGGTCAAAAAAGCCTTATTTATCGCGAAAAAGAAAAAAGAGTGTTGGGTCTTGGGCGCCGACACCACCGTCGTCTGTAAGGGAGTCATTATTGGAAAACCGATAAATTTTAAAGATTCCAAACGTATTCTTGAATTTTTAAACGGACAAAAACACAAAGTCTACACCGGCGCCGCGATGGTTCTTGACGGAGGGAAAACGATATTTCAAACCGCGTCAGTCACAAGCCTCAAAGCCAAAAAACTAAGTGAAAAAGAAATATTATCCCTGGCGGGAAAACATATCGATAAAGCCGGCTCCTATGCCGTTCAAGATAAAGAAGATCCTTTTATTGAGTCCATCAAGGGACCTTTGGACAACGTCATCGGACTGCATTTGGACGGGGTCAAATCTCTGATTAAGAGAAGTAAAAATGCCTACGCTTCCCGCGCTTCCGGAAGAATGAAATAAAAACAAGCCCCTTGGGGTTCGGCGTCCTCGATATCAATAATCCCCCCATGCCTTGAAATGACTTTTTCGCATAAGGCCAACCCTAAACCCACATTTCCAATATGACGCTTCACATCTTTTTGAAAGAATTTTTTAAAAATATCCTTGCGAGCTTCTTTGGGAATACCGGGTCCCGAGTCAGAGACATTGACGCGGACTCCCTTGGGATGTTTTGAAATGGACAGTTGGATCGCGCCCCCGGACGGAGTGTGTTCAATTGCGTTGTAAATCAAATTATCCAAAACTCGTCTCAATAAAATAGGTTCCCCTAAAACCGGGGGAGGGGCTTTTGAGAGAGGCATCAGGGAAATGGTTTGGCCGCGAGATTTGGCCACTAAATCAAAATCTCTTTGCGCGGCAATCGCCATCGCCCCGAGATCCACGAAAACGGCGTTTTGAATATCAGATTTTTCCTCCATCTTGGCCAACTGTAAGACGTCTTCCACCATTCGGTGAAGGCGTTCCATGGAAGAATGAATCAATTTAAAAGTCTTCTCTAAGATGAGCCAATCCTTGGGGGCTAATTTTTCGGAAACCTCCTCATTAATAAACGTAATCCCGGCTCTCATAACGGTAATCGGGCTCTTAAAATCGTGAACCAACATCGCAGCCAGTTCCGCTTTTTCAGTTTCTAGTTCTCTCCGACGCCGAATTTCTTTTTTCAGAGAACTCCCCAGCAAATTAAAAGCCTCCGTCAAGCGCCAGGCCTCGTCTTTGATTTTCCCGTCCATTTTTATGGGCTTAAAATTTTCCGGAGCCTTGGCTAAGGACTCAATTCTTGGGACCAATCGTTCAAGGCGAAAGCCCAACCATGTTCCCATTAGCCATGCGCTTATAATAATGGCTAGAAAAGCCATCACTCCTGAAGCAATCGCTTGAGCTTGGACGCGGCGCAAACTATTTTCGACAGAATCAATATGGAAAGAAACAAGCAATTTCCCCCAATGATTTTTCGGCAATCTTAACGAAGATTCCAGATCATAAAAACCGTCCGAACACTTCGACATAGGAAGCCCTGGATGAGGAACTCGGGCGAGCCACTCTCTCTCATCCGATCTTTTTAATAGATATTTATCGCGATTGTCCATTATGGAAATTGAGGCGATCCCCGCTTGACGAATCATATCTCCTAAATATTTTTCAACTTGTTTCCAGCGACCCCTCATCACGCTTTTTTGGATTAAGACATTGATGGACTCCTGTTCGGAACGCGCCATATTCTCCGACAGAAGAAAGGACTCTCGTCTAACCGACAAGATATATAGATATTGAAAGCCGGCCGTCAAGATAAGACCGTAGAATGAAAAGATAAGAACTAAGCGAACGCTGAGACTCATGAATTCTCAAAGAAATTCATAGGCGGTTCAAAACCTTGACTCCTGAGTTGATCGTAAAATTTAGGCCTTAAACCCGTACTCCTAAGGGATACTGAAAGTCCTTCCGGGGATTTGCGAACATCAGCCGAAAACAATTCCGAGAGAGTGATATTATCTAATTCCATTCCGGTCACCTCAGCAACGGAAATAACTCGCCTTTTTCCATCCGCAAGTCTGGACATAAAAACAATCAGGTCAATCGCGGTCGCTATTTGAGACCGAACGGCTCTGAGCGGCATATCAAGGCCCGCCATTAAAACCAAGGTTTCAAGCCTCGTTAAGACCTCGCGAGAAGAGCTTGCGTGTAGAGTAGTCAACAAACCGTCTTGCCCCACGTTCATCGCTCCCAACATATCAGCCGCTTCCGGCCCGCGACATTCGCCTACAATGAGGCGATCGGGTCTCATCCGAAGCGTGTTAATAACCAGTTCTCGAAGCGTGATATCAGGAAGTCCTTTTTGGTCGGAAATCCGCGTCCTTAAATACATGACATGCGGCTGTGGGAGAGTCAGTTCAGGAGTATCTTCTAAAATTAAAATCCTCTCTTGGGGAGGTAAATAAGCCGCTAGGGCGTTGAGGAGAGTTGTCTTTCCGGAGCTAGTGCCCCCGCAGATCATGATGTTTTTCCGCAGTTGAACGGCGTAAACAAGAAAATGAGCGCAAGAGGCGCTTAAAGTTTTAAAACCCACCATCTCTTCAATTGAAGGTCGCTTATGCGGCCGCTTACGAACCGTCAAAACAAGGGATTTAACGATGGGGCTTGTCATCGCATGAATTCGGGAGCCGTCATTTCCCACTAAGTCGGCGTAAGGCCTTTGAGGAGTTAACGCCGCCATTCCAGCTATGGACTTAAGGACTTCCAGGCGTTCAGTCTCAGAAAGCAGAAGGGAAGTTCTTTCAACGTAAGGCTGGCCCGAACGTTCAACATAAACCGCGCCGTCTTCGTTGACCATAATTTCAATAACGGTATCCAGAATCATTAATTTTAAAAATTCTTCCACTGCGCTCATTCTCCAATCCTATCACATTCAGCCACGGTTTAGTCTTGTTTGCAATTTGAGTTTGACTCTCGTCGAGAAATGAGATAAGATAAAGGTAAGGAATGCGCTGATATCTCGCATTCCTGTTTCTTTTTTACAAAATGATAGGGGTTGTTTTAGGAGCCGCTTTTTGAGCAATTTATTAAATAAAAAGTTTTTATATTTTAAAGATAATTTAATATTTAATTTTTTAAATTCACATAGGTGGAAAACCTGTGGATAACTTACAATTAACCGCTTTATGGTCTCAAACGATTGAAGAACTCCGGGGCGAGATTGGCAACGAACAGGCCGATCTCTGGCTTCAACCCATCGAACTCATTAACCTCGATTGCGGAATTCTGCGTTTAAAGGTTCCTAATAAATACTTTTCTGATTGGATTAAAAAAAATTATCAAAAAAAGATTCTGGATTCCTTTAAAAAAAATTCAGAACCCGTGTCTTCTATTGATTACGATTACGACTTAACCAAGGATATTAAAAATAGTGTTCTTGAAACCGATCCTATTTCAGAACCAAGCGCCCAATACGATTTTAGAGTCAGCGAGTTAAACCCGAAGTATACTTTCTCGACTTTTGTCGTGGGGGCGTCTAATCGTTTTGCCCATGCCACCGCTGAAGCGATCGTGAAAAAACCGGGAACCCAATATAACCCCTTCGTTATTTATGGCGGGGTGGGTCTTGGGAAAACGCATCTCATGCATGCCATAGGGCACGCCTTAAGAAAGGAAAATCCTTTTTCCCGAGTCCTTTATACGACCTCTGAACAGTTCGTCAATGAATACATAAAATGCATTGCCGATAACACTCCTGAAAAATTTAGAAACAAATATCGAAATTTAGATTGCCTTTTAATAGATGATCTTCAATTTCTCATTGCCAAGGAAAAAAGCGAAGAGGAATTCTTTCATACTTTTAATGCGCTCCTCAACGCCAATAAGCAACTCGTGATCTCCTCCGATCGATCTCCTAAAGAAATGACTCTTTATGAAAAACGCTTAATTTCAAGGTTGGAATGGGGGGTCATCGCTGATATCAAAATTCCGGATATAGAAACGCGTATCGCGATTCTAAGAAAAAAAGCCGATCTTGAAGGTTTTTTTGTTCCTGATGATGTTATTTCATTTCTTTCCAGCTCCATTAAAACCAACGTCCGCGCATTGGAAGGGGCCTTGATTCGACTTAAAGCCTTTTCACTGGCGACGGGAAACCCCCTTTCTATTGATTATGCGAAAGATATTTTAAAAGACACCATCAGCTCTGAAAACCCTTCTTCGGTCTCGCCTGAGACAATTCAAAGAGTCGTCGCTTATAAATATTCAGTGGATGTTAAGGATTTAAAAGGAAACCAGCGCTATGCCTCTATTTCCACTCCAAGACAAGTGGCCATGTATCTATGTTGCACAATGACGGATATGTCTCTTAAAGATATCGGGCGAGTTTTTGGAGGAAAAGATCATACGACGGTTTTGCACGCTCGGGATAAAATTCGGAAAAAAGTCGAAGAAGACCCTTTTTTCCTGGAAATGATTAACAAACTTCAATCCGATATAAAAACGGTTGAGGATAAAAAATTTGATTAAAAAGATGGGGATAAACTGTTTCATCGCCAAAAAATTCGTTGATAAAAAAATTTTTGTGAATACTGTGGATAAAAACCCTCTTCCAACCCCAAAAAATAATTTTTATTTTTTATTTAATTTAAAAGAGAATTTTTATTTTTTAAAGAAGTTATCCACCAAAACCAGGCCCTTAATAAGAATATGACTATGAAAATAATATGCAATAAAAATGACTTAGTGGATGGAATTCAAACTATTCAGGCGGGTTTATCTAGCCGAACGACTCTTCCGATACTTATGAATTTTCTCTTGGAGACAGAAAATTCTTCTTTAAAACTAACCGCCACGGACTTGGAAATTGGGGTCAGACACTACGTGAACGCAAAAATTGAAAACACCGGAAGCATTGCGGTTCCCGCGAAAAAATTTTCTGAAATGCTTCATAGTTTCCCTGAAGGCCAAAACGTTTCCTTGAACATTGATTCAAACGGGAAACTTTCATTAAGATGTGGAAGGTCTTATTTTTTAATTTCTGGAAGCCCTAAAAATGAATATCCGGTTTTTCCAAGTATCAATAAAGAAAAAACTTTCAACGTTTTAGCTCAGCCGATTATCGATATGATCTCAAAAACCTTGTTTTCCACTTCTCTCCCCGAGGTTAATCATGTTTTAAGCGGGGTTTTTTGGTCCGCGGAAAAGGGAAAATTAGATATGATTGCGACTGATGGCCGAAGGTTGGCTATCAGTTCTCAAGAGGCTCTTCCAAAAGAAGTCAATTTTCAGTCTATTATTCCGCATAAAACCCTTTCCGAGTTCTTAAGACTCGCCTCTCTTCATAAAATAGATTCTGATCCATCTAAAAAAATTAAAATCACGATTACGGAAAACCAAATCGTTTTTGAATTTAATCAAACGACTCTTTTGTCTCGGTTAGTCAGTGGAACTTTTCCAAATTATAAAAGGGTGATACCGGAAAAGACAGATTTTTCTATCACGGCCAACACCTCTGATTTATTGACCTCCACTAAAAGAGCCGCCTTATGCGTGGGAGATCGCGGGGGAACCGTGTCTTATTCTTTAAATACAGAGACTTTAAAAATTTCAGCGACCAGCCCCTATTCAGAATATGATGATGAACTCCCAATAAAATATAATGGAAATAAGTTTGACGTCGCTTTTAACCCCGCGTTTATGGTTGAAGCCTTAAAAAGAATTGATTCAGAATCGGTTAAGATGAGTTTTACGACCCCCTCAAATCCGGTTCGTATTGAGCCGGAAAAAGGAAAAGATTATTTCTTTATTATTATGCCCATGAGAGTTGAGGTGGCAGCTTGATTTCTAGCGGAAAAGATTTAGTTCGCTCTTTTCAATTTAGAACCGGTCTCAGTCTTGACCGAATGGCGGTTCTAAATTCGATTTGGGATAAGGAATGGGGATATGTGAACTACTGGAAGTTATCCGGGGTTAAAAAAGGAAAAGTTTTAGTCCAGGTTTCATCTTCCGCCGCCGCGCAAGAGCTTCAAATTCGGAGTCGTCAAGTTGTCGAAAGTTTGAATAAATATTTTCAAAAACCTTGGATTAAAGGCGTTTCTTCTAATTTTAAGCGATCGGGCGAACAGATCAACGGATAAGGGTATTATTTTACGAACTTGTGGCGAATGTTAAAAGGAGACAAAATATGGCGGATTCCTCGGTGATCAAAGAAAAAGAAGCGGATATGAAAAACGACAATTACGACGCTTCAAAAATTCAAGTTCTTGAAGGACTGGAAGCCGTTCGAAAAAGGCCGGCCATGTATATCGGCTCAACCGGCCCCGCCGGCCTTCATCATTTGGTCTATGAAGTAGTGGATAACTCGGTTGATGAGATTTTGGCCGGGCGCTGCAGCTCGGTGGACGTGATTTTACATCAAGACGATTCGGTCACGGTATTGGATGATGGTTCCGGTATTCCGGTTGATCCGATGAAAGATCCCAAACTTCCGGCTAATATTCGCGGAAAATCCGCTCTTGAAGTGGTTTTGACCGTTCTCCATGCGGGAGGAAAATTTGATAAAGGGGCGTATAAGGTTTCCGGCGGTCTTCATGGGGTCGGGGTTTCGGTCGTCAACGCTTTATCGGAAAATCTAAAAGTCGAGGTTTACCGGGAAGGAAAAATTTGGACGCAATCGTATAAACGGGGAAAGCCCGAAGGCCCGGTTGAAGCGACTGGAAAAACCCAGGATCATGGAACCCGGGTTACTTTTAAGCCGGACGCCGATATTTTCAATGAGACGAAGTTTTCTTACGATATTCTCTCCAATCGTCTTCGGGAAATCGCTTTTCTAAACGCCGGGGCTAAGATTACCATTATCGACGAACATGACGATAAGAAGCATACCTTTCATTATGAGGGTGGTATCTCCCAGTTTGTTCGGTTCTTAAACGCGAATAAAAAATCCCTTCACGTGGAACCTATTTCCGCTTCAAAGACGAAAGAAGATACGGTGGTGGATTTTTCAATCCAATACAACGAGGATTATTCAGAAAACGTCTTCAGTTTCGTCAATGATATCAAAACCCCGGACGGCGGGACGCATTTGGCGGGTTTTCGTTCGGCTCTGACTCGCGTGATCAATGATTACATCAAAAAATACGACTTGCTCAAGGGAAAAAATTTCGCCGTGACCGGAGACGACGTTCGGGAAGGGCTTTGCGCGGTCATCTCCATAAAAATTCCCAATCCACAGTTCGAGGGACAAACAAAAACCAAATTAGGAAACCAGGAAGTGGAAGGCATCGTTAAATCCATCGTTGGAGAGAGCCTGGGAATTTTCTTCGAGGAAAACCCGGCGACGGCCAAGGCTATTTCCCAAAAAGCGATTGCCGCGGCCGAGGCTCGGGAAGCGGCCAAAAAAGCCCGGGATTTGACGCGCCGAAAAGGAGTTTTGGACGGTTCTTCCTTGCCTGGAAAGTTGGCTGATTGTCAGGAGCGGGAGCCGGAGCGGTCCGAGCTTTTTATCGTCGAGGGAGATTCCGCCGGCGGTTCAGCCAAACAGGGCCGAGATCGCGTTTTCCAGGCGATTTTGCCCATTAAAGGCAAGATTTTAAACGTTGAAAAAGCGCGGTTGGTTAAAATTCTTTCTAACGAGGAAGTGCGCACCTTGATTGCCGCGATTGGAACAGGAATTGGATCGGAGGGAGACGAGGGGTTTAAAGTTGAAAAACTGCGCTATCACAAACTCATCATCATGGCCGACGCCGACGTCGACGGTCAGCATATCCGCACCTTGATTCTGACTTTCTTCTATCGCCAAATGCGCTCCTTGATTGAAAAAGGGCACGTCTATATCGCCCAACCGCCCTTGTATAAAGTCAAAAAAGGGAAAAACGAGATGTATGTCGAGACCGAGGAAAAAATGGAGGTCTGGCTTTTAAATGAAGGTCTGGGATCGGTTGAAATTACCGCGATTAATCCCGCCAACGGAAAATCCAAAAAATTGGAAAAACCGGAATTGAAAGACTTGGTTAAAACCATCGCCGATCTTGAAAGCGCGCTACGCCATTTGGAGCGGAAAAGCATGTATTTGGAAGACTTTATCGCCTTCCATGATAAGAATCAATTGCCGCTTTACCGCGTTGAAGTTTCGGCCGGAAACTACCTGTTTTTCTACAACGACAAGGAATGGCATGAGTATCGGGACCAATTCGTCGCCAAGGAAAAAGAGAAATTAATCGAACTTAAAAAATCCGACAAACCGGCAGTGGAAAATAATGAGGAAGCTTTAACCGTCATCGAGATTGACGAGGAAGCCTTGGAACCGGATATGCAGGAGTTGTGGGAAATGAGCCGGCTTTCAAAAATCTCCGATCAGCTTAAATCGTTGGGGTTGGATATCCGCTGGTACGATGTGATGAGGGATGAAAAAACCAAGCCCTTGTTTAAAGCCGTGACCGATAAGAGCGAAAAAGAAGGATACAGTCTCAAGGATTTAATCGAGACGGTTCGGGAAGCGGGGAGATCCGGCGCGAGCATCCAACGCTATAAAGGTCTTGGAGAAATGAACCCCGACCAGCTATGGGAGACCACCATGGACCCCAAGCGTCGCAAACTTCTCAAAGTAGTTTTGGAAGACCCGGCGGATGCGGAGTTAGCGTTTACGACTTTGATGGGTGATAAAGTCGAGCCTCGGCGCGCCTTCATCGAACGACATGCCAAGGAAGTTAAAAACCTGGACGTTTGATTCTGCTGAATTGAAAATTTAAGGGGGATTTATGAGCAAAGCGGAAGAAGTTCAACCACAGGAACCGTCGGGCAATATTTTACCGCGCGATATCGGGGCGGAAATGAAGGCGTCCTACATCGATTATTCGATGTCGGTCATCGTCGGACGCGCGCTTCCGGATGTTCGGGACGGCCTTAAGCCCGTCCATCGCCGGATTTTATACGCGATGCACTCGGAAGGTTTGGCTTCGAACAAAAAATATTCAAAATGCGCCGGAGTCGTGGGCGAGGTTTTGAAAAAATACCATCCCCATGGCGATATGGCGGTTTATGACGCCTTGGTCCGCATGGTGCAGGATTTTTCCCTTCTCCATCCCTTGGTCGACGGTCAGGGGAATTTCGGTTCCGTCGACGGCGATCCGGCGGCGGCCTATCGTTATACCGAGTCCCGACTTTCAAAATTCGGAGAAAATCTTTTAGCCGATATCGAGGAAGAAACAGTCGACTTTGTTCCCAACTTTGATGGCAACACCCTTGAACCGACGGTTTTGCCGAGTCAATCCCCGAACTTGCTTGTCAACGGATCTTCCGGCATCGCGGTCGGTATGGCGACCAATATCCCGCCTCATAATTTGACGGAAGTTTGCGACGCGGCGATCGCCTTGATCAAAGACCCCCAAATCGATTCCAAGGAATTTTTCAAGATTTTGAAAGGTCCTGATTTTCCGACTGGCGGAATTATCCGTGGTAGATCCGGAATTCGCGATTATTTTGAAACCGGACGGGGTTCGGTTAGAATTCAAGCCAAAACCGATATCGAGGATATTAAGGGCGGCCGGCAAGCGATTATCGTCACCGAACTTCCTTACCAAGTCAATAAAGCGACCTTGCTTGAGACCATCGCCTCTCTCGTCCGCGATAAAAAGATTCCCGATATTTCCGATATTCGAGACGAATCCGATCGCAGCGGAATGCGGGTGGTGATCGAGGTTAAAAGAGACGGCAACGCCAATGTCGTTTTAAACCAGCTCTTTAAACATACGGCTCTTGAGACTTCCTTTGGAGTCATCTTATTGTCCTTGGTCGACGGGCGTCCGAGGATTTTGCCGGTTCGTGAAATCATCGGTCATTTCATCCAACACCGAAAAACGGTCGTCACCCGGCGCACCAAATTCCAGCTTAAAAAAGCGCTCGACCGCGCCCATATCCTGGAAGGGTTTCTCATCGCGGTCAAAAACATCGATCGCGTAATCAAAATAATCCGGGCCGCCAAGGATTCGGAAGAAGCCCGCGGAAAATTAATAGAGGAGTTCGAGCTCAGCAAAATACAAGCGCATGCGATTTTGGATATGCGCTTGTCTCAACTCACGAAACTTTCCGTCGGCGATTTAGAATCGGAATACGACGCCCTTAAGAAGAGAATCGCGGAACTCAAAGGGATTCTCGCCGACATTCAAAAAGTGATGGGAATCGTCGTTAAAGAGTTGGAAGAGGTCAAAAAATCCTTCTCACAAGATCGCCGAACCCAAATCACCAGCGAAGCGGCGGAAATGTCTTTGGAAGATTTAATCGCGAAAGAAGACGTCGTTATCAGTCTTTCCAATTCCGGATATATCAAACGCATTCCCGTGACGACTTATCAGGCGCAGGGGCGCGGCGGAAAGGGAGTGACCGGAGCGGATGTCAAGGAAGAAGACTTTATTGAGCATTTCTTTATTACCGATACCCATGCGACCCTTCTCTTTTTCACCAATCGCGGGCGGGCGTTCGCTTTAAGGGCTTTTGAGGTTCCCGAAGGCGGAAGGGCGTCGCGCGGAAAGGCCGTCGTCAATTTATTGGCTTTGACCGGAGAGGAGAAAATCACCTCTTCGATCGCGATCCGTTCCTTTGAAGAGAAAAAAGGAAAGGAAAGCTTCCTGGTCATGTGCACGAGAAACGGGACGATTAAAAAAACCCCGTTGTCTGAATTCGAGCATATTCGCCGTAGCGGCCTTATCGCCTTGTCCTTGGATGAGGGAGATGTCTTGGTCGAGGTTCAGCACACCAGCGGCTCGGACGGGCTTTTAATCGCGACAAAATCCGGAATGGCGATTCGCTTCTCCGAGGTGGACGTTCGCGCGATGGGAAGAACCGCGATGGGCGTGCGCGGAATCAGGCTTGATAAGAATGATCAAGTGATCGGCATGGAAGCTTTCCCGTCCGACAGCAAAAAAACCTTGCTGACGGTTTGCGAGAATGGTTTTGGAAAAAGGACCGACCTTTCCGAATACCGGGGCCAGCATCGCGGGGGATCCGGAATCATCACGATCAAGGCCACCGACAGAAACGGCATGGTCGTCGGCGTTAAACTCGTCACGGACGAGGATGACTTGATGGTGATGACCGAAAAAGGCAAGATGATTCGCCTCAGATGCAAGGATATCAAGGTGATCTCCCGCAACACGCAGGGAGTTCGGCTCGTGCGCATGGACGAAGGAGACGGAATCGCGCGCGTTTCCCCGCTCGCTTCGGAACCCATCGAGGTTTCCGAGGCGCCGGCGGAATGAAAACGCTCAATTCCAAGACCGCGATACTTGTCGCGGTCTTGGGGGCGTTGTCGAGCCCGGCTTTCGCCGCCATTTCCTTTGGAAATTGGAGTTGGAGGCTTCTCGATAAACAAAATACCCAACCGTTATCTCTGATTACCCAGATTCCGTTGCCAAAAAACGGGTATCTGAAGGGGCGTTTGAAAGCGGTTCTAGTCGTTGTCAATCAAGGGGAAAGCCGGGAAGGGATTTTATTGCGTTATGCCCTCTCGGCTGATGTTTATTCGGTCGCCGATCCAAAGAAATACCATGGTTGGACGATTCCTTTCGCGGTGGATGAAAGGCGGGTTCCGATTTTAAAATCCGGGCAAAGCCTTCCCGTCGTTTTTGACGTGACCGATTCGGTGAAAGATTATTTCAAGAGCCTGGCCTTGGAAGGTTGGAGGCCCGGCAAGATTAAGATGGAAGTCATGGTGGAGCCGAGACAAGGGGAGGACTCGGCCCTTAAAACGACGCAGTCGGTTTTAAATGTCGCAGAAAAAACTCCCGAATTGGAGACAAGGTAATGATTGACCCCGCGCTTTTAAGAAAAACCCCGGATAAAGTTTTAGACTCGTTGCGTTCCCGCAGCGAGCGATACGTTTCCAATTTAGAATCGGCGATTAAAATTGATTCCGATCACCGGGCTCTTTTGCAGGAAGTCGAAACCTTGCGCGCGAAACGAAACGCCTTGTCTCAATCGGTGGGAAAAGCGAAGGCTTCCGGCGCCGAAGACGAAGCGAAAAAACTGCTTGAGGAAGTGGGGCTTCTTAAATCCACGATGGAGGAAAAAGAAAAATCCTTGGCGGCCTTGAACTCTCCTCTTAAAGAAACATTCTTGAGTTTGCCGAATTTGCCGCATGAGAGCGTGCCCCATGGAAAAAACGAGGAGGATAATCGTCCGGTTCGTTTCGGCCAAAAACCCGCTCCCCTTGATTTTAAAGCGCTCGATCACCAAACGATCGGAGAAAAATTGGGAATTTTGGATTTCCCCGCGGCTTCTAAACTCTCGGGATCGCGCTTTTCGCTTTGGCGTGGCGCGGGGTCAAGGCTCATGAGGGCTCTTATGTCTTTTGCGCTGGATCTTCACCAAAAGGCCGGATATGAGGAAGTTTGGCCGCCTTACTTGGTTAAACCAGAAATTCTGGAAGGGACCGGTCAACTCCCAAAATTCAAGGAAGATCTTTATCATTTGGAAGCTCCGGGAAAAGAAAATTCTCTAAGCCCCGGGGATATGTATCTGATTCCGACCGCCGAAGTGCCCTTGACTAATCTCATTCGGGATGAAATTTTGCCCGCGGAATCCTTGCCGCTAAAAATGACGGCCTATACCCCTTGTTTTCGCCAAGAGGCCGGCTCTTACGGAAAAGACGTTCGAGGGCTTATTCGCAATCATCAATTCGACAAGGTCGAACTGGTTTGGATTACCAAACCCGAGGATTCCTTGTCGGCTTTGGAATCTTTGACCGAGGACGCGGAAAGGGTTTTAAAAACTCTGGAAATTCCCTATCGGATTATCGAGCTTTGCACCGGAGATTTGGGGTTTGCTTCAAGAAAAACCTACGATTTGGAAGTCTGGATGCCCTCCGAACAAAAATACCGGGAGATTTCTTCTTGCTCCGACTGCGGAGATTTCCAGGCGCGGCGGATGAACGCCCGGTTTAGAAGAAATCCCAAAGCCTCTCCGGAGTTTGTTCATACCTTAAACGGAAGCGGAGTCGCCATCGGCCGCCTTTTCGCCGCGATTTTGGAAAACTTCCAGCAAAAAGACGGTTCCGTTC
Source organism: Elusimicrobiota bacterium (assembly GCA_027371715.1). Lineage (GTDB taxonomy): Bacteria > Elusimicrobiota > Elusimicrobia > UBA1565 > UBA9628 > JAKAQV01. The sequence goes on from DAHXMM010000029.1 coordinate 18,922, forward strand.
TTTTACCCAAGGCCTTGGTTTCCTACGCCGGGTTTGAGCGCTTGACCGTTTAATGCCTGAGCGTGTGAATGAGATCGTACAAACCGAAGAGAGTCAGGGCGCTCCCGTAGAGTTTAAGAAGAGATTTGCTTTTCATTTTAAGCGCGTATTCGGCTCCCAGATAAGACATGGGGATGGTCGCGATAGAGAGAGCCAAGACCAAAACCCAATCAATATGACCCAAATACCAATGCGCGAGGGTTCCCGGGACAGCGAGAAAGCAAGAAACAATGAGGGAAGTGGCAAGCGCTTTTTTCGTGGGCATATCGATCCAACTGATAAACAGCGGCCCGTAAAGAACTCCCCCGGCGTTGGCGAGGAGCCCGGACAAAAAACCGACTCCGATGGCGATGGCGGCCAGTTTCCGACGATGAGAGGGGTCGGTACGTGAAATACCTTCTTGCTTCTCATGCTCTCCCCGCCATAAGAGATTGGCTCCTAAATACGTGATGAAGACCGCTGTAAGGAGCATTAAAAAATGTCCTCCCACCCGGCTGCTGGCCCAAGATCCTATTATCGTGGCCGGAATTCCCCAAAGGCAAGTGACTGAAACGGCGTTCCAATCGACGAGGTCTTGGCCTCGGTAAGCCCAAGAGGCGGAAGCGGTGGTCGGCAAGGTCGCCGGCAAAGGCGAGGCCAAGGCAAAAAATCTCGGGGTGTGAAGAATGACGCGCAATAAGGGCGTCGTAATCGCGCTGCCGCCTTTCCCAAAGAGACCGGATAAAAATCCGACCCCCGCGCCTATGAAGGAAGCCAAGACGTAATAGGCGAACTGAGATGAGTGATGATGAATTAAGGCCACGAACTATTTTATCATAGGGGAAGGAGCGAGTTTTAAATTAATTTAAGGGAGGCATTATGAAACAGGTTTTATTAGGGAAAGAAGGGCTTAAGGTTTCGGAAATGGGGCTGGGCTGCATGGGGATGTCCGATTTTTACGGACCGGCGGATGAAAACCAATCGATTCAAGTCATCCAAAAGTCGATTGATTTAGGAATGAATTTTATAGACACCGCCGATATGTACGGCCCGTTTAAAAATGAAATTTTGGTTGGAAAAGCCCTCAAAGGCCGCCGCGATCAAGCGGTTTTAGCGACCAAGTTCGGAAATCAGAGAAGCGAAGACGGAAAATTTTTAGGGGTCAACGGACGTCCGGAATACGTCAAGAAATGCTGCGACGCCTCCCTTCAAAGGCTGGGAGTGGAGGCGATCGATCTCTACTACCAGCACCGAGTCGACCCTAATGTTCCCATTGAAGATACGGTGGGGGCGATGGCGGATCTCGTCAAGGCGGGAAAGGTTCGTCATCTGGGTTTATCCGAAGCGGCGGCTAAAACCATTGAAAGAGCTCACCGCACTCATCCGATTGCCGCCCTTCAATCGGAATATTCCCTGTGGACCCGAGACCCGGAAGACGAGATTTTAAAAACCGTCCGAAAACTGGGAATCGGTTTTGTGGCCTATAGTCCTTTGGGTCGCGGGTTTTTGACCGGGCGCTTCAAATCGCCGGAAGATTTCGCTCAAGACGATTACCGAAGGGCGCACCCGCGTTTTCAGGGAGAAAACTTTTACAAGAATCTCGATTTAGTCAAGCAGATCGAATCCTTGGCCAAAAAGAAAAGCGCGACGCCGGCTCAACTCGCCTTGGCCTGGGTTCGGGCCCAGGGAGAAGACATTATTCCCATTTTCGGAGTTCGAAATCTCTCTCGTTTGGAAGAAAATCTCGGGGCGCTTAAGGTTTCTTTTACCGAACAGGAACTTAAAACCATCGATCAACTCATCCCCAAGGGAGTAACGGCCGGCCCGCGCTACGCGGCCCAGGCCATGCAGGCGGTCAATCGCTGATTTTGAAGAGGGGTTGGACAATTGATAGAATGAACCCGTCAGGGATTTTTTAAGCGGAGGAATGTCATGAATTACGAGTTTAAATTGCCGGATATTGGAGAAGGTTTAACCGAAGGGGAAGTCGTTAAGTGGCATGTTCAAGAAGGCCAATCAGTGAAGGAAAACGAGCCTCTCTGCAACGTTTTGACGGACAAGGCGGAAGTGGAAATTCCCAGCCCCAAAACCGGGAAAGTGACGAAGCTCATGGCTAAACCCGGCGAAAAAGTTCAAGTTCACGCGCCGCTAGTCATTTTTGAAGTCGAGGGTTCCGGTTCTGGAACGGCTTCCTCTCATTCCGTCGCGGCTTCGGCGTCTAAGGAAGTCAAAAGTTCGGTCGCGGTCGCGGAAAAACCGGCGGAGGCTTCGGTTAGCGCGACGCCGGCTGTTCGTAAACTGGCCAAGGATTTAGGCGTGGATATCACGGCGATCAAGGGAACCGGCCCTGGCGGACGGGTGACGGAAATTGACGTCCGCAATTCGGCGAATGGGGCTTCTAAGACTTCTTCTTCACCCGCGGCTTCGTCTTCCGATATCAAAATTCCCTTTACCGGAATCCGAAGAAAAATCGCGGATAAAATGTCCGAGAGCTGGAAAAAAATTCCCCATGTGGCCCATATGGAAGAGGCGGATTTCAGCGCGCTGGTTCAATTGCGGGAAGACATGAAAAAAGAAGCGGCTCAGCGCACTGTAAAACTGACTTATCTTCCTTTCATCATCAAAGCTTTGATTAAAACCTTCCCGGAATTCCCGATGTTTAACGCGACCTTAAATGAAGCGGAAGGGGTCATCATCGAAAAGCGTTCCTATAATATTGGAATCGCGGTCTCCGCCGATCAAGGGCTCGTCGTCCCGGTGGTGAAAGACGCGGGGAACATGGACATTTGGGGCTTGGCCGCCGAGATCGAGCGTTTGGCCGAGAAAGCGCGCGCTAACCGCTTGGAGATTTCCGAAATGCAGGGGGGAACGTTTACGATCACCAACATCGGCCCCTTGGGCGGGCTGTTCGCGACTCCGATTATTAATTTCCCGGAAGTCGCGATTTTGGGAGTGATGAAAATACAAGATCGTCCCGTCGCTCGGGATGGTAAGATCGAAATCAGAAAAATGGCCAACTTCATTCTTTCTTTCGATCACCGCATTACCGACGGCGCGCAAGCGGCGATGTTCATGAACACCTTCGTCAAGCATCTGGAAAACCCGCGCACTTTGATTTAACGGAGACTCTCCATGCCTATCGAAACGGAAGTTTTGGTCGTCGGCGCTGGGCCCGGAGGATATGTCGGGACCATTAAATTAGGGCAACTCGGCAAAAAGGTTCTTTTAGTCGATAAGGACAAAAATCTTGGCGGGGAATGCTTGAACTACGGCTGTATTCCCTCCAAAGCCCTTATTTACTCGGCCTCCCAGTTTTACGAAGCCAAAAATTCCGCCGCGGCCGGGCTTAACGCCGGAGAAATTTCCCTGGATTGGGCCAAGGTGCAATCTTGGAAGGGACAATTGGTGGGAGGGCTCAACCGGGGCGTTTCCGCTTTGACGAAAGGACGCGGGGCGACCTTGATGACCGGAGAGGTCGTTTTTACTGGAGAACATTCGGCCTCGGTTAAAAGCGCTTCTGGAGAAGAAAACGTTCATTTTCAGCACGCCTTGATTACCACGGGGACACGGCCTATTTCTCTTCCTAATTTTCCTTTTGATGGGAACAAAATCATCAGTTCTAAAGAAGCCTTAGATTTGACGGCAGCCCCCAAAAGCCTTTTGGTCATCGGGGCCGGAGTCATCGGTCTTGAGCTTGGGACTGTTTTCGCGAAGTTGGGCGCGAAAGTGACCGTGGTCGAGTTCATGCCTCAGATTCTCCCCGGCATTGACGCCGACTTTACGACTCCGGTCGTGCGCAAGCTTCAAAAACTCGGGGTGGAGGTCATTCTCCAAGCGAAAGCGAAATCCTATCAAGATTTAGGCTCGACCCTTCAGGTTGAGATTGAAACGGCCCAAGGAATTAAAACGGTCGAGGCCGAAAAAGTCTTGGTGACGGTCGGCCGCGCTCCGGTCACTAAAAACCTGGGCCTTGAGGCTTGCGGAGTTGCAACCGATGCGAAAGGGCATATTCGGGTTGATGAAAAATTTGCGACCAATGTTCCTCATATTTACGCGGCGGGGGATGTCGTGGGCGCTCCGTATTTGGCGCATAAAGCTTCCCGCGAGGCGATTTTAGCGGCCTTAAACATTGCCGGTTTTTCTTCCGAGTCCCGGGGAGAAGTTCCTTGGGCGGTCTTTACCGATCCTGAAATATCCTATATCGGCGCGACCGAGGCCGAACTCAAAGCCAAAAACGTCCCGGTTTTGGTCGGACGATTTCCCTTCACCGCTTCGGGAAGAGCGCAAGCCGTCCGCCAAGCGGAAGGCTTTGTCAAAGTGATCGCGGATAAGTCCGATCACCGGATTTTGGGCGCGGGCTTTGTCGGTCCCCACGCCTCGGATCTTATCGGCGAGGCTTCCTTGGCGATTAAAATGGGGGCGACGATCGAGGATGTCGCGGGAACGATTCATCCGCATCCGACTCTCTCCGAGGCTTTTCAAGAAGCGGCGGAAGCGGCCTTGGGCGAAGCCATTCATATCTTGGCTAAAACCGCCTAATTTTGTGGACGTCCGCTTTCTCGGGCTTTTGGATTATTCAAAGGCTTGGGATATTCAGCGCGACTTGGTTCAGCAAAGAAAACAAGGTCTGATTCCGGATACGCTTCTTCTTTTGGAGCATCCGCCGGTTTATACGCGCGGAATCTCGTCCAAAACCCCGCGCCGCCAAATCGATAATCGGATATCCCACGAGTTGCCCCGGACCATGATAGGTCCAATCTCCGCCGCGCTCGATGAGATAAGCCGGATGGGGAAGAAAAGGGGGTTGAGAAGTTCTGGATGAAATTCCGCGCGTATAAACCGGCGGAAGCGGCCTTGGGCGAAGCCATTCATATCTTGGCTAAAACCGCCTAATTTTGTGGACGTCCGCTTTCTCGGGCTTTTG
>DAHXMM010000033.1:0-13240 GCA_027371715.1 Elusimicrobiota bacterium
CGCCGCGCTTTGATTGACCGATTCGACATCGGTGACGATCTTTCCCGATAAAGGCCCCGCCCCCAGCGCGGCCGAAGGGAGAGGAGCTTTATTGACCGAGATAACGCCACCCAAGGCGTCCGAACCATACATCAACGTCGCCGCTCCTCTTAAAACCTCGATCCGGTCCGCTGTTAAGGTGTCTATTTCCGGGGCATGTTCCTCTCCCCAAGCCAAGGATTCGCTTCGGACTCCGTCTTCGACAATCACGAGATCTTCTGAATTAAGTCCGTCGACGGAAGGTTTTGAGACGCTGGGGCCGACCGTAATCATGTTGACCCCGGGCTCGTTTTTAATCGCGTCCATCACGTTTTCGCGAGCTTTTTGCTCTAATTGATGCCCTTGAAGAACGGTGACATTGGCGGGGGTGGTTAAAACCGGGCTGGGCGTGGGTTCCGCGGAAATAGTGATGGGTTGGGCCGCTAACGCGCTTTCGCTAAGCGTCACCTTAATGGGGACCGGGCTTGGAACAAAAATCGTCTCGGAATGATCGGCATATCCCAGGCGATGAAATCCCATCGCGTAATTTCCCGGCGGAATATCGATATGAAAGGTTCCCGATGAATCGGTGACAACCCCTTTTTGGAGAGCGGGCACGGTCACCTGGACATTCGCCAAGGGTTTATTTTCGTCGTTATAAACGGTTCCTGAAAACATATCGCTATAACTTGAACGAACAAGGCTTATGAGTAAAAGAGCCGTTAAAATTTTCGTCTTTTTTCGCATACTGACCTCTTAAATGGATGTTTTTAAATTGCGAGCTTCGATTAAAGCGTTGTGAGTCTTTGGCTTAAGAATTTTGTGCGAAAATGATGGGGGGAGCGCGCGCCGCTAAATCGTAGATGCGGGGAAAGATTGGGGTTTGAAATTTTTCGCTTTCAATAGACTGTTCAAAGGTCGAGGCGGCGAGTATGGGGACGTGATGAAGCGCGGCGCGGGAATGGATTTGAGCCTTGACCAAACAGAGAGGGCAATCGGTCCCGCGTTTTTGAAGATGGTGATGGAAAGATTCAATTCCAATACAAGCGAAGAACCCTAAAGTCAAAATAAATAATAGGATGCGCTTCATGATTAATCTAAAGGCGATTCTAGCATAAGTTTCGTTCTCTCTGGTTAAAGAGAGTTTGGTTTTGAGGTAATGCGGTTTTTGTGCCGGACAGATAGGGACTTTTCCGCGCACATCGCGAAAACATCGCGGACAAGAACCGGCTCGGTCGTCGAGTTACTCGCATTTTGAAATGTTTTATAGCCGTCGCCGCCCTGGGCTAAGAAATTGAGCGTCGCCGCGCTGTAAGAAGCGCTCAAGACAAGCGGTTTTTCATCGATCCAAATATCTTTCACTCGCTTTCCCACAGCCGCCTTGGGGTTATACTTAAAGCGGATTCCGCTCACTTGAATCATTCCCTGATTGCCGCTGACTCCCTGCTCTAAAATTTCTTGAACTTGCTTGCCGCTGAGGCTCATCGTCGTTATATAGTTGTCAAACGGCATCAGATCGAAAATGTCTCGCCAGGTCACCGGACCTTGGGGCAAATCGGCGCGCAAGCCGCCGCTATTTTGAAAAGCGATATCGGTTTTGGCCCAGGAGCGCAGGCAATCCGCCGCCCAGTCGCCCAGAGCCGATTCCCGAACGAAATTTCTTTTAAGCCTGCGCGGAGACTCTCCCAATACCTGGTTCATTTTTTTGCCTATTTCTTTTTGGTATCGTAGGAGAACTTGACGCACTTGGGGATCAGAGCCCATTTTTTTTGGATTGATTTTGATGACCCGCGCTTTTGAGCGAACGACTTTTTTGGTTAAAGGATCTATCCATAAAGTCACCTTGCCGACATGGGTTAGATAGCTTCCGGTTTGAACGATCAGCGTGTGATGAATGGGATCGCGAACTCCCCGGGGCAAGAGAGTGTGAGAGTGGCCTCCGACGATGAGGTCAATGCCGGAGACATGGGAAGCGATAAAACGGTCGTCTTCAAAGGGGGCGCTTTTAGGCGTTTGAATGCCGACATGGGTGACGGCGATAATGACGGTCGCGCCTTCTTTTTTTAAATCCCGAACCTCGTCTTTAGCTTCGTCAATTTCACGCCTAAATTTAAGCCCCGCGATATTTTTGTGAAAAGTGAGATTGGGCATATTCGTCGTCAAAAGTCCGAAAATGCCGATTTTAACTCCGGAGATATTTCTGATGATAAAAGGCTTTAGATAAGAAACCCTTTTTCCGGTTTTTTTAGAATAGACGTTGGCGCCTAAGACCGGCATTTTGAGCGCATGAACCAAGATTTTGAGCTGGTCTTCTCCGAAATCAAAATCATGATTTCCCACTTCGACTACGTCGTAGGGAATGGCGTTAAAAACGGAGACAAGGGCTTTTCCCTTGGTGAGGCTTCCCTCCGGGGTTCCTTGAAACCAATCTCCGGCGTCAATCAAAAGTTTTGGGCCCGGGGCTTTCCTGAAATAGTTCGTTAGAACATCGGCGCCGCCGATAAGTTTTTTCCGCGAGTTTTTCCGGGTTAGAATCCAACCGTGAATATCGTTGGTGTGGTAAATGAAAACACGCAGGTCCTTGGCGGAAGCCCGCGCCGATAAAAACAGGCAGAAAATAAGCAGAAATGCCGATGCTTTTTTCAAAGAGGGTTTTCCTTTTTTTTGAGGCAGAGCTTCCAGAAATCGTTGAAATCATCGGGAATCGGCGCGCGAAACGAAATCTCTTTGTGGGTGCGAGGATGAGAAAGGGTGATCTCAAAGGCGTGGAGCATCAGTCTTGGCGGCGCTGGAGTTTGAGATTCTTTGTCAAAGAGAAAATCGCCGGCGACCGGGTATCCCGCGAAGGCCAGGTGAGCGCGAATCTGGTGAGTTCTGCCGGTTAGGGGCCGAGCTTCCACCAAGGCGGCGCGCGGCGCGGATTTTAAGATTTTAAATCCCGTTTCGGCGGGTTTTCCAAATGGGGTGGCGACAAAATTGCGGGACATTCCGGCATGACCAATGGGGGCGTTAACCCGCAGGCGTTTCTGCCGGGGGTTTCCCCTGGTAATCGCGCGGTAGGTTTTTTGAAGAAGATGCTCTTTGAACTGACGGCGCAGATTTTTTTCCGCTTCCTCGTTTTTGGCGAGCAGGAGAACTCCGCTGGTTTGGCGATCGAGCCGGTGAACGATCCCGAGCCTGGTGACTTTTTTTTTCGCGATTTCAGGCTTTAAACGGTAGAAAATTCCGGCGATGCTCGGCTCTTTTTCCGAGAGGACGGTTTCCGGATTATTGAGCCAGGAATTGTTTAACGGATGCATGATGATTCCTGCGGGCTTATTGATGGCGATAATATCGCGGTCTTCATAGAGAATCCAGTCTTCCGCGGAAAGAGAAGACCAGGAGTTAAGCGAAAGAGAAACCGCGATTTTTTCTCCGTCCTTGAGCTTGAAGTTGGGTTTTTGCGCGCGGCCGTCGACTAATACTTTTCCGTCTTCGATAAAGGTTCTTAAGACGGTGCGCGAATAATCAGTCAGGCGGGCGGCGAGAAAGCGGTCCAGCCTCAGGCCCGGAGTTTCGCAGATGAAAGTAAAGGAACGCGTCTCAGACATTTTGGGTTTTGATCCCGTTTTTGGCGAGGGCGATTAGGGCGGCTAAAAAGCATCCCAAAGCGACCCACTGCGACACCCATAAGGACATGAAAGACCATCCGCGATCGTCTCCCCGGACAAATTCAATTAGAAAGCGCGCGAAAGCATAGGTCAGCATATAGGTCCAAAACGCGGTCCCAGGCTTGATTTCTTTTTTTTCGATGCGCGGAATCAGCCAAAACGAGATAAAAAGGAAAATGGAAAAATCCGCAGCGGATTCGTAGAGTTGGGTCGGGTGTAAGGGAATTCCCCACAGGTCCGGAGGCGTGACGCTGGCCGGGCTTCCGCCTAAGCGCACTCCCCAGGGAAGCTGGGTGGGTTTCCCGTAGCAACACCCGGCGGCCAAACATCCCCAGCGTCCGATGGCTTGTCCCAAAGGCAAGGCGGATGCAAAATAATCGGCCGAAGGTAAAAATGGAATTTTAAGGCGCTTTAAAAAGAAAATGGCGGCGGCGATTCCGCCGATAAATCCGCCGTAAAACACGAAACCATAGCGGAAATCTCTAAAAAAGCTCAGTTCGCCGGAGCGAAACGCGTTCCATTCAACCAAAATAAAAAGGAGTTTTCCACCGACGATAGCTCCGAAAAAAATTCCGTAAATCAATGTCCAGAACTTCTCCTCGGTCATGCCGGGCATTTTTGAGATTTTGCGCTTAACCCAAAAGACGGCGGAGATATAGGCTAAGGCGACTAAAACTCCGTAGGTCGGGATGTTGATGAAGCCGAGGTTAAGAAGAATGGGGTGCATGGCGAGTCCTCCAAAGAATAATTCCGGCGATAACTATTTGAATCAGACAAAAGGCTTGAACCTGGGTCATCGGAAGGCTTGACATCCATAAAGCGTCTCCGCGATAGAATTCGAGAACATATCTCAAAACTCCATAGCCTCCGATATAGGCCGCGCTTAAAACCCCGGGACGAATCTTCCCGCTTTCAAGGCGCTTGAGAAAGAAAAAATAGAGAATAAAGAATATTCCTAATTCCCCGAAGGCTTCATAGAGTTGGGTGGGGTGAATCGGAATTCCCAAAAGATCGCGCTCGACTAACGACTGGGGATTGGTGAATTTAACGCCCCAGGGTTTTGATGTCGGAATTCCGTAACAGCATCCGGCGGAAAAACATCCCAGGCGCCCGAAAAAATGCCAAAGAGGGGCGGCTTGACAGACATAATCGAGCGTCCTTAAAAATTGAAGTTTGAGAAATCGCGCGTAGAGGTAAATTCCCAGGATCACGCTTAAAATCGCCCCCATGACGCAGAAGCCGCGATTAAGAGAAAAAAGATCGCTAAAAAAACGCGCGTCCAAACCAAGGGTCATATTGAAAAACGTAGAGAATGCGTCCGCCCAGGAATCCGGAGATAATCAAAGTGTTGACCAGAATCCAAACATCATCTTCCTTTTTAAGTCCCATGGGCTTCCAATGCTTAAGCCAGAAGATGGTCGCAAATACCCCGCCCAAGGCGATTAAGGCGCCATAACTATAGATTCGGAAATGCCCTAAAGACAGGAGAATGGGATGCATAATATGATTTTAAGAATTATTGGGAGGGGTGAAGCGATACTCGATTTCTCCTCTTTTGATAAAATCTAATTCCTTCCTCGCTTTTAGTTCCAACACCGACGGGTCGGATAATTGCTTAAGCTCTTGGGTTTTGTCTTGAATTTCTTTAGACAGAAGGGCTTTTTGCGCGTTAATTTTGTGTAACTCCAGCCAATTTCGGGTTAAGAGACGAAAACCCCGGTTGACGAAAAAAATGGCGATAAAGATGATTACCCATGCCCAACGTTTCCAATTCTTATTGAGTTCAGACTTTTTTGAGTTGCGGGCCATATAAATCCAGCAAGCGGGCAAGACACCGAGAATTTTAGAAAGCGGGATTTAGGCGACAGCTTTCATTCTAAACGGAGTGGGGCCCGAATAAATTGATTGATCCGCTAATTCTTCCTCAACGCGGATAAGTTGATTATATTTGGCGAGTCGTTCCGAGCGGCAGGGAGCCCCCGATTTAATGGCCCCGGCGTTCAATGCGACCGCCAAATCGCCGATATAAGAATCTTCTGTTTCGCCCGAGCGATGGGAGATCACGCATGAAAACCCCGCTTTCTGGGCTTGAAGAACGGTTTCAACCGTCTCGGTCAGCGTCCCAATCTGATTGAGCTTAATTAAAATCGAGTTGGCGGCGTTTTCCTTGATTCCTTTTGCCAGGCGTTGAGGATTGGTTACGAAGATATCATCGCCGATAATTTTGCATCTAGATCCTAATTCCGCCGTGAGCGCCTTCCAGCCGGACCAATCGTCTTCCGAGAGAGGATCTTCGAGAGAAATGAGCCCGTATTTTTCAATCCAGCCTTTGTAGCGCGCGGTCATCTCGCTCGCGCTGAGAGTTTTTGACTCAAAGACGTAGTTCCCATTTTCGCAAAATTCGCTGGCGGCTGCGTCCAAGGCGATTTTAATTTTTCCCTCGTATCCCGATTGAGCGATGGCGTCTGACAAAAGAATCAAAACTTCTTCGTGGGTTTTTATGTGAGGAGCAAAACCGCCTTCATCTCCAACGCCGACGGATAAATTTTTAGACACCAGAATTTTCTTAAGAGTCTGATAAGTTTCAGACGCCATTCGGAGAGCTTCGGAAAATGAAGAGGCTCCGGTTGGAACCAGCATGAATTCTTGGATGTTGAGCCCGCTGTCGGCATGCTTGCCTCCGTTAATGACGTTGAGCATGGGGGTCGGAAGAATCCAGGAGTCAAATTTAAGATTAAAGGCTTCGCGGATATAGCGGTAGAGGGGAATTTTGAGAGAAGCGGCGGCGGCGCGAGAAGCGGCGAGAGATACAGAGAGTATCGCGTTGGCGCCTAATTTCGATTTGTTGGCGCTTCCATCAAGATTGATCATGGCCTCATCAAGGCCTTTTTGATCGCCGGCGTTTTTCCCTTTGATCGCGGAGGCGATTTCCTGATTGACGGAGTGAAGGGCTTTGTTGACTCCTTTTCCGTGAAAATATTTTTTGTCGCCGTCGCGAAGTTCGACTGCCTCGTGAGTTCCGGTGGACGCTCCGCTGGGAACCATCGCGCGTCCGAACGAACCGTCTTCTAGGACGATATCGGTTTCCAGGGTTGGAAGGCCCCGCGAGTCAAAAACTTGGCGCGCCTTAATCGATTTGATGGCTAAATTTTTCATGGAATTATTGTTTTTTGCTTAAGAGATTTTTTCCAGCTCCGATTAATTCGGCGAGTTTTTTGGGCGTTGAGGCCTCGGCATAAATCCTAAAAGCCGACTCGGTACCCGAGGGGCGAAGACCCAGCCAGCTGCCGTCTCTGAGGATGAATTTAAATCCATCCGACTCGTCAATTCTCCAAACCGAACCTCCGGCCAGGTCGAGAGGCGGTTTGGTGTGAAGGCGATCTTCAAGTTCTAGTCGCTCTCTTAAATGCGGCATGTGAAAGTTAATTCGCGTATTGTGAAAAGCCCCGACTTTTTTAAACAGCCGATTGCGCAATTCCGCTATGGATTTTTTCTCGATAGCGACCATTTCGGCGACCAAGAGACAAGCTAAAATTCCGTCTTTGTCGGGAACATGGTTGCGGATGCTGAGTCCGCCGGATTCTTCTCCGCCTAAGAGGTATTGGCCCGTTCTTAATAATTCGCCGATAAATTTAAAACCCACCGGGGTTTCGCGAATATCGAGGCTGTGGGATTTCGCGACCGCGTCGACAAAATGAGAAGTCATCACGCTGCGCGCGATTTTTCCTTTCATTCCGCGATTAGACACTAAATGTTCGAGCACCAAGGCCAAAATTTCGTTGGCGGAAATCCAATTTCCCCCAAAATCCAAGATTCCAAAGCGATCGGCGTCTCCATCGCAGGCAAGCCCCAGATGAAGGCGATTTTTTTTGACCAAGCTGGATAATTGCGACAAATTTTCCGGCGCGGGTTCCGGGGAATGTCCGTCGTAGAGAACATCGCGGTTTTCATGAAGCGCGTTGACCGCGACTCCGCAGTTTTCCAGAAACGGGCGCAGGTAATGGCGGGCGGCGCCGTGCATGACGTCAACGCCTATCTTGAGACGAGCTTTCTTTATCGCGTTGATGTCGATGATGGATGAGATATGCTTAAAATAGGAGGTTCTAAAATCAGACGCCTCTGTCCATGCTTCCTGAAGAGCTTTTTCAAAAGGCATAACCTTGATGTCGTGGCTTTGAATGAGTTCAAGCCTTCTCTCGATGTCGCTGGTCACATCCGGCGGGGCTGAACCGGCCCAGAAGGGCATCCATTTAAACCCGTTATATTGCGGGGAATTGTGCGAAGCGGTAATGACCACGCCTCCCACGGCCTTGTGGGAGAGAATCGCGTGTCCGACAACCGGGGTTGGCGTATCGGAGTTGGCGAGAATCGTTTTTATGCCTTCGAGCGCGAACACTCCGGCGACTTCTCGGGCGAATTCCTCCGAGAGAAAGCGTCCGTCAAAACCGATGACGACCAAGGGCAACCGCGGCAAGGATTTCCCGCCTACGAAAGATTTATATTCCGCGCTCAAAACCCCATATTCGGTATTTTCTTTAATATGATTGGCCAGGGCGGAGGCGACTTTCCGCACATTGAAAAAATTAAATTCATCGGCGATGACGGCTCGCCAGCCGGATGTTCCAAATCGAATCATAAAAGCCTCTCTTATCTATGCGAACTAAACTATGGTATCAAAAAGGAAGAAACGCCACAAACAAGGGCTTTGGCCTAAGAAGTGTGGGAAAAGATTCTATTTTAAAGAATCGCCGCGAATGCCCCAATGATCATGCCTAAAACAGCGCCTAAGCCGGAGCCTGATATTCCAGAAATAAACGTGTGCCATGCCAAGAGAGGCGCGGGGACTTTTTTCTGTGCATTATTACTAAAAAAATCCGCGAACGCGGAAATTACTCCCACAATGCCGCCAGTTAGCGCTCCTTTGCCCATCCAGTTGAGCAAATGAGGCGCCGCAGCGTCGCTATATGAAAGAGCCATGGTCGCCGCGTGGGCCGTCGCCGGGGCAAGCATCGCGCCGATCCCAAGGCCGAGAAACATCCCCACAAGCATATTGACGGATGAATCCTGGCCCTTGGGGGTCATGGCCGCGCCGATGCCGGCTCCCAAAATGACTCCGACAACGGCCAATGGAGCCAGATGAGAGGCCGCGATTATCAAGGCGATAAACGAAGCGGCAAAGACAATTTTCCCCAAGGATGAGTCTTGGGCGTTCGCCAAAACCGCTTTTTGCCCTGACGGCGCGGCGGGCGAGAAAACTTTTTGGAGGGCCGCCGCAAGGCTCGTCGAATTGTCCGCAAAAGCGGAAGACAGCGTTTTCCACGCCGCGATATCATCGGAAGAGGCTTTGTTGCTTGACAGGGCGTCCGCGATTTGAGCGCTCACGACGGACATATCCTTTAAGTCTTGAGCCGCCGCCTGCCCGGCTTCTTTTAATTGCGCCCATTTCGCCGCGTCTATCGAAACGCTTTTTCCCGCCAAACTTTTACTGACGCTGACGATATTTTGAACGGCGGGAATCAACACATTTTTGGCCTGTCCCGCGATGCTGCCGGCGGTCATCGATAGATTTCCCAAGGCCTCCGAGTCTACCCCGCTGGGATCGGTCTTTAAATCTCGGACGACGTCCTGAGCGCTTTGATAGACGCCCATCTTTTTGATCATGAAGCTGACGGTTTGGGCCTGATTCAGCGCGCTTTGAATCGCGGCTTCAAGCGCCGCGCCGTCGTTGTTAGAGGAGGGTGCGGGCCGCTTTTCAGCGGAATTTGGAAGCGGCACTTCCTCGCGAGAACGCTCGGTCGGCGGCTCGGCTTGATTGGGTCCTGAGGAGGCGGGACCAGCCTCCTGGGATAAATAATTTCCAAGGACAAATTTTTTGCGCGCGGAGAAATTAAACGAAGAGGCCCTGGTTTTCGCGTAGGCCGGAGCGAGTTTTGAGCCGTCAAAGAGACGGGTCAACTCTCTGGTCTTATCCGAGATGGAATCGGAAACTTTTTGGGAAACCGCCGCGCGGATTTGCTTGAATTTGACCGTGAATGATTTCGCCGTCCTTTGAATCGAAGCCCCAATCTTATCAGAAATTTTGTCATTCCGGCGAGCGAGTATCTGAGAGGAAGCGCGGTCAGGAATCTGTATCCCGGTTTTCGCCGGGGTGACGGCTTTTATCATTTCCTGAGGGCTTTCCGGCAAGCTGTTTTCCGAGATCAAGGGAGCTTCTAAAAAGTTCTCGGCCGATTTCTCGCCAATATTTTGCATCTGTGTTTCAACGGAAGCGGGCGTAAGGGGTATAACAGCTTCGGAGTGGGCGATTTCGCCTCCGGCGTTAACATCCAGAGCCGCAGCCTGATAAGCCCCGATTCCGGGAGCCAACATCACGATCAAGGCGCACAGCCCGCTAGACAAAACTTTTTTCACCTTTTTCATTTAATTCTCTCCCCTATTGATTGCCACAGCTTAGGATATCATTCCCCGACGAAAATGATATGGGCCAAAAGGCCTAGACAGGTGACGGCAAAGGACCTAGATGAAAAGAGGTTAAAATGGTTGGATTCTAATTTTTTATTGCGTTGACGGCGATGTTTTGTTATCATCACTAAGAGCCTTGGCGCTCCATTTGGGAGATGGCTACTGAAATTTCTATGAAACAAGAGACGACTCATTCCAAGCTTGACGTTGAAAAATTGTCCGAGGGCCTTTTTAAGGTCAAGATTCGGGACGGCAAGGGGTTTTTTAAAATTGGAGTCGAGAAGCGCCCGGAAGAATCCAATTCCTTGTTTTTAGAAATCAACGGGTCCCGCAAATTTGAAATAGGAAACGATTGCGACACCTGCCATTTTTGGTTTAAGCTTCTCAACGATCCGCGCTTGTCGAATCAAAAAAAGATAGCTAATCTGCCCAAAAGTTTCCAGACCCCTCGCCCTCTGGATGAGCCGCTGATTCGGGAGATGGAGCCTCTTCTGGAGTTGATGGAAAAAGGGGAATACGATATTTTTGACGTCACCCTGCCCTTAGGCGGGCCTTATTCCGGGGACGATGAAGGCTCCTATTTCTTTAATAACGAGTTCCTCGAGATTTGGGACATCGAAAACCCGCGAGAAGAGGGCATTCTTCCGGGCTGGAACTTTTATGAAAGTGCGCGTCCGCGCGTTTTCCGGCATACAGAATCGAACTTGCTGGAAAAACAGTTTGATTTTATCATCCCGCTCGTTCAAAGGGATTCTCTTAACGAAGAATACGTCAAGATTTATCAAGAGATGATCGCCGGTGGAGATCGGCCGCGAATACTTCTCTTAGGGCTTTATCAGCGTCCGATTCCAAGCGCGGTTCAAAGCGGAAAAGCGGCGAACTTCCATTCATTCTTCGCCGGTTTTGTATTGGACGGCCATCATAAGTTGGCGGCTTACCGCCGCGCGGGGGTTTCCGCGAAATTTTTAACGATTTTATCCCATAAAGCCAGTAAATATTTTCTGCTTCCGGAAGAAGGAACCGCAGTCAAGCAGAAATTTGAAGAAAGGCTTTCCGCGTTGGCTCATTAAACCCCTCTACGCTGAAATTTTGTAGAATAAAGGGACGGTTAAACTTCTCATTTGACTGTTAGGAGAAAAAATATGCCCCACGCAAGCAGACTGGAATCCGGTTTTACAGGCCACCCCAAAACTTCAAACAATTCTCGTTTTTCAGGGATCGTTAAAATATCCGATTATTTCGGCTGCAACGTCTTTGGCCCGGAAACGATGAAACTCCTTCTCTCTAAAGAGATTTACCGCAAGCTTCAAGATTCCATCCAAAACGGCAAGAAAGTGGATCTCGACGTAGCCAACGCGGTCGCTTTGGCGATGAAAAAATGGGCGGTTTCAAAAGGCGCCACTCATTATTGCCATTGGTTTCAACCGATGACCGGGGTCACAGCGGAAAAACACGACAGCTTTATCGATCCGGTGGGAAACGGGAAGGTTTTGGAATCCCTTTTAGGAAAGCAGTTGGTTCAACAGGAACCGGATGCGTCGAGTTTTCCCAGCGGAGGTTTGCGCAGCACCTTTGAGGCGCGCGGGTATACGGCCTGGGACCCTACTTCTCCCGCTTTCTTAATGGACGTTCCCGGCGGCGCCACTTTGTGTATTCCGACTATTTTTGTCTCTTACCGCGGAGAGTCCTTGGATACGAAAACTCCGCTTCTCCGCTCTCTTGACGCTTTGAACCGCGCGGCCCTGGGAGTTTTAAAATATTTCGATCCATCGGTGGGAAAGGTTTATTCGACCTTGGGCGCCGAACAGGAATATTTTTTAATAGACCAGTCTTATTATGAGAATCGCTTTGATTTACTCTTGACCGGTCGAACGCTGTTTGGCGCGTCGTCTCCCAAAGGGCAGCAGCTGGAAGACCAATATTTTGGATCGATTCGGGAGAGAGTCTTTGAATTCATGACGGATGCGGAAAGCGAGCTTTATAAGCTCGGGGTTCCCTTGAAAACTCGCCATAATGAAGTGGCCCCGAATCAATTTGAATGCGCGCCAGTCTTTGAGGAAACCAATGTCGCCGTTGACCACAACCAGATGGTCATGGATGTCCTCAAGCGTGTCGCCGCTCGGCACGGCTTGGCGTGTTTGCTTTATGAGAAGCCTTTTGCCGGGGTCAATGGGAGCGGAAAACATTGCAACTGGTCCCTAGCGACCGATAGCGGGAAAAATATCCTTTCCCCGGGGGATACCCCACATGAGAACCTGCAGTTTTTGACCTTTCTTGTCTCAATCATCAAAGCCATTAAAGAGCATTCCGCCTTGTTGCGCGCTTCTATTGCCTCTTCCGGCAACGATCATCGTTTGGGAGCCAATGAAGCCCCGCCGGCGATCATGTCGGTTTTTCTGGGTGAGCAGTTGACTGCGGTTCTTGAGGACCTTGAAAAAGGCGTTACTTCCAAAGGGACCGAGGCGGAATGGATGAACTTTGGAATTGATCATATTCCTGCGGTTCTTAGGGACAATACCGATCGTAACCGCAC
The DNA here is from genome assembly GCA_027371715.1 of Elusimicrobiota bacterium. Lineage (GTDB taxonomy): Bacteria > Elusimicrobiota > Elusimicrobia > UBA1565 > UBA9628 > JAKAQV01. The sequence goes on from DAHXMM010000033.1 coordinate 12,664, forward strand.
TTCTCCGTTCGCTTTTACCGGAAATAAATTCGAGTTTCGCGCCGTGGGATCGGCGTTTAATAATGCCATTCCTTTGACGGTTTTAAACTCGATTGTGGCTTCGCAGTTAGTTGAGACAAAAAAAGAAATCGAGGCGCAGCTCAAACTCAAAAAGCCGCTCAAAGCCGCGGTCCTTGAAGTCATCCGCAAAACCTATAAAGAGAGTAAGTCTGTTTGCTTTGAAGGAAATAACTATTCTTCTGAATGGGCGAAAGAAGCCCAGAAGCGCGGTTTGCCCAATATTACCTCTACCCCGCACGCCTTGGAGGCATGGCGCTCTAAAAAGGCGGTCGAGATGTTTGGGGCGCTCAAAGTTTTATCTGAGTCTGAGGTAGAATCGCGCTATCATGTCCTCCAAGATAAGTATTGGAAGGAGATTGATATCGAAGCCAAGGTCATGATTGAAATGGCTCAGACACAATTTATTCCCGCCGCAGTTGAATATCAGACTCAATTGGCGGATTCTATGTCGAAATTGGGAAAGTTGGAAGATGAAAAAATAAAGGTTTCCTTTCAAAAAGAGCTTCTCAAAAAGGTG
>DAHXMM010000034.1:0-12755 GCA_027371715.1 Elusimicrobiota bacterium
TCTGCTCACTTTGTCCCGAGAATTTCTCGGCTTTAAGGATTATATTACCCTCAAGCATATTGACGCTATGGCGAAGGTGACTCTTTTAACCTCGATGATTGTGAGCATGGCTTATTTGACGGAGACCTTAATCGGCTGGTACAGCGCCAACACCTTTGAGCGTTTCTATTTCATTAATGCCGCGACCGGCCCTTATCGGTATTGTTACTGGACGCAGATGCTCTGTAACGTAGTCGCTCCTCAATTTTTCTGGTTTAAGAAATTTAGAAGGTCTCCCGTGGTCGCGTTCATTATCTCGATTTTCATCAATATCGGGATGTGGTTGGAGCGCTTTAATATTATCGTCATCGGCCTTCATCGTGATTTCTTGACCTCCAGCTGGACCATGTATCGTCCGACCTATGTTGACTGGGGCCTTCTCATCGGGCTCTTTGGTCTATTCTTTACTTGTTTCCTTTTATTCTCAAGATCTCTTCCCATGATCGCGATGAGCGAAATCAAACACGTTCTTTCTTCTGAAAAGCATGGAGAAAAACAACATGCCTAATAAGAATTTAGTCGGGGTTTTTGATTCAGATGAAAAAATGATTCGCGCGGCCCAAAAGGCCAAGGAATCCGGGTTTCCCGCTTTAGACGCTTATACCCCTTTCCCAATCCATGGAATCGATGAAATTTTGGAACTTAAGCCCTCCATTTTGCCGAAGGTTTGTTTTTTTGGAGGAGCGACCGGTCTTTTGACGGCTTTTACTCTCCAATATTGGGTTCATGCGGTCTATTGGCCGATGAATATTGGCGGGAAGTCCTTTACGGCCTATCCGGCGATGGTTCCAATCTGTTTTGAACTCACCGTGCTTTTTGCCGGGGTCTCTACATTTTTTGCTTTTCTTTTCCTGAGGGGGATGCACCCATTCAAAACCAGTCCTTTCTGGGGCCTTCAAACGGAAAACGACAAATTTGCCCTTGTTTTTGAGTTGGATTCGGAAGAAAAAGTCGATAAGGTCTCCCGACTTTTGAACCAAGAAGGGGCTCTTGAAATTAGAGAGATTATCGCATGACCAAGTTTAAACGCGACCGCTCTCTTAAACAGAATTTGGAAGCGGCATTCCCTCACTTATATTCGGTCAGAAATGGTTGGCTCCAAAATCCGCACGGAAGGAAACCATGACTGAGCCTAAGCGAAGAAATGGTTGGCTCCAAAGTCCATACGAAAGGAAACCATGAAAAAGCCGCGTCCTTTATCGCTTATTCCCGCCGCTCTTTTAGCCGTCGTTTGTGGGGGATATTTAGTCGTCGCGCGTCGCAACTTTAATAAGCCGAATATTCGCCTTTTTACCTTTGAAGACATGGTTAATACCGTGGCGGATCAAACTCAAAGTCCCAACACAGTTTTGCCGCATGGTCAAACCGATCAGCCGCCCGTTCCGCATACGATTCCTCACAATAAAAAGATTTTGTGGTATTTGGAATCCTTAAAAAAAGGTCCGACCGCGTTTGATAACATGAAGGACCCTTTTAAAAGAAGCTATGCCGTTATGCAGAGGGGCCGTTTTGTCTTTGAGACTTTCTGCTTTCCTTGTCATGGTCCCTATGGAACGGGGGATGGTCCTGTGGCCAAGACTTTTCCGCCCTTTCAATTTTCTGCGGCCACGGCGGCTGAGAAGTTAAGCCCGGGTCAAATTTTTGGCATCATCACTTTTGGGAAACCGCCCATGCCGTCTTATGCGGCCCAGATATCGCCAGACGATCGTTGGAAGGTCGCGCTTTATATCAAAGACTTGGCGCGTTATCAAGCGCAAAAAGACGCGGCCGAGGATGCGAAGGAAAAAGCGGCCGCGGCGGCCGCTCCTGCCGCGGATAAAAATAGCGGCGGAGGAGACAGTTTCTAACTCCCATGGAAAATTCAAAAAGCTTTTTAAGTAGCGCCGAGAAAACGTTTTGCCGTGCCTTTATTTTATTTGGTCTTTTGGCCCTGGGTTGGACATTTCACAAGGCTCCTGCGCGAGCTTGGGCCAACCTCTTGATTGATAATTTCTATTTCTTGTCCCTGAGTCTTTCCGCCGCCGTTTTTGTTTCCGCTCTTTACTTAACCAAGGCGGGTTGGGCCACCGCTTTTCGGAGAATCCCCGAGGCCATTACCGCTTATCTTCCTTATGGCATCGCCATTGCGGCCATTTCTTTTTTTGCCGGAATCAAGAGCCTCTATTTTTGGACGATGCCCCAAGGCGCAGCGCTTCCAGGGGTGGTTGAAAAAGCGATTTTTCTTAATTGGAAGGCCTTTGTTTCCGTCTCTTTAGTTTCTTTTGCTGTTTGGCTTTTCTTTGTTCGCAAACTCATTTCTAACTCTCGTTTACAAGACGAGGAAAGAGATATCGCCCGCACATTAAAGAACCGCGGTGTTGCCGCCGCCTATGTCGTGACATTTGCGCTTTCTTATTCCTTGATCGCCATTTATTGGATTATGTCCTTGGAACCGCTTTGGTACAGCACCCTCTACCCTTGGTTTGTTTTCGCTGGGATGTTCGTCAACGGCTTTGCCTCGACGATTCTTCTTCTTTTATGGCTTCAGAGAAAAAATTACTATAAAGACATCGGTTCCGCCCATTATCACGATATCGGAAAACTACTTTTTGCTTTCAGCATCTTCTGGGTCTATCTTTGGTTCTCTCAATATATGCTCATTTGGTATGAAAATATTCCCGAGGAAGTCACCCATTTTACCTTGCGCTCAATTGGTCATTGGGCTTACGTTTTTTGGCCGAACGTAATTATGAACTGGCTTTTACCCTTCTTAATTCTTTTAAGCGTCGCGGGAAAGAAAACCCCCAAAACTCTTTTCCTAGCGGCCGCCATTTCCGCCATTGGACATTGGACCGATCTTTATCTTTTGATTATGCCGCCTCTTGAAAAAACAGGTCCTGTTTACGGCCTCCCTGAATTTTTTATTTTTGGCGGCTTTATCGCCCTTTTTATCTTGGTTTTCGAAAATGCCTTTAGGCAAGTTAAACCTTATCCCGTGGGCGATCCTCTCCTCAAAGAAAGCCTGGCCCTTCACGAATAAAAGGGCGCCCCGCCTTTTTATAGAATTTAAACATCAGCCAAAAATCTTTGTTAGAAAAAACAGTTATCCGCTTAAAAATTCAAAAAATTATAGAAATATTTTTTGAAGGCTTTGCGGCTTTTTTAACGGGACTTCTCATCTTTTTAGCGAGCGGGCTTCTGCTTGATAAGGCGCTAATTTTTTCTTCCGTGACTCGCCAGGTTTATTGGGTTTTTTCAGTCCTAGCTTTAGCGGTCATTCTAGGAAGATATCTATTCTATCCTTTTCTCAATTTCTCAACTCTGGAAATATTATCTCAAGCGGAGAAACTTTTTCCGCGCCTATCTTTTCATTTTAAATCTTCCTGGGAATTGGCGCGCGTTTCGGGCCCCAAATTTCATTCGCAAGCGCTTGAGAAGGAACATCAATTGGAAACAGAAAAGCTTTTGCGGGAATCACCAAAAATTTATCTGCCCCTTGGAAATCTGATGCGGGTGATCATTCAAGGGGGATTATCCTTGGCCTTCTTTCTCTCTCTCATCAGCTATGCCCATCAAGGTTTGATGAGAATTTTATGGCCATGGACGCGCGAAAATTTAGGCCAAGAAGTTTCTGTTTTCCCTGGAGATGCCCGGGTTGATTGGGGCGCCTCTCTTGAAGTGAAGGCTTCCTGGAAATCTTCTTCCCTAATTTCTATAGATTACCGAAGCCTAAATCTCCAAGTTGAGACTCCTCATGGATTTGAAAATATCCCCTGGGATTCTCAAACGCCGAAAGGGGCCTCTCTTCAGTTTTCTCAAATTCATTCCCCGCTTAAATACCGGCTTGTGTTTCATGAAGCCGTGACCAGAGCCTATTCCGTGACCCCGGTTGTCCGGCCGAAGATGATGTCGGTGGAATCTAGGACTAAGAATGTCGATTCCGACTGGAATCCTTGGGTGGAAAATTCGACGATGGACGTTTTATCGGGGCACGTTTTTGAGGTCCGCGGGCAACCCAATGAAAATCTAAAGTCCGCGTCGTTTTTGATTTCAAAACCCCCGCGCGCTTTTCTCATGAGTCAGACGAGAAACGGCGCTTATCAGGCTCTTTTTACGGTTTCCCGCGATTTTGGCTTTGGCTTTTCTCTTGTTTCAGAAACCGGGGAGAAAAATCATGGAGGTTTAAAGTATTGGGTTCATGTTCTCCCCGATCAGCCTCCCACGGTACAAATTCTCTCTCCCCGTTATCCGGTGGAAGGTTCCCGATTTGATTCTCTCCCCATCTCCTATTTGGCGCAAGATGATGGCGGGATTGTGAAAATTTTCTTGTCTCTCGCTTCTTCGGACGGTCCCGAACGGGAACTGACGATTAAAACTCCAGATAACGCCAAGGAAATATACGGAGACTATTCCTTGAATTTATCTCAACTCCCGGTGGGAAATAATAGGGTCAAAATCGCGGCCGTTGATAATGCGAGTTCTCCCCACACGTCTTATTCTTCCCCTATTCAAATTAAGGTGATTGATTTAAAGCGCATCAGGCGAAAGGTCAAAAAAGCCTGGAAGAAAGCGGAAAAGGCCCTTGCCCAACTCTCCGATTCTGAAAATAAAGCGTTGTCCGCGCTTAAACAGAACCCCTTGGGAGCTCAAAAACAGGCGGATTTATCTCAGGCTAACGCCCAAAAAGCGCTTCGGGACATGGATGAGCTTAGGCGCGCTCTAAGCCAAGATCCTTATCTGAACTCCGCGCTCAAGTCTTCTCTTTCCGTTTTAAAAAAGCGGCTTGATCAAGAATGGTCGCATGGTTTTGAAAAAGCGAGAAAAAATTTAGCCTTAGGCAACCAAGAAAAAGCCTCGGCTCAACACCAAAAAATTCTTAATTCCGCCCAACAAGCCGGACAATTTTTGTCTCAGGCCGAGAAATTAGGAGAGTTGGAAGATGCGGCGATGAACACGGCCCAAATGGAAAATCAAGCCAGCGAACTATCTTCTCGTTTAAAGGAGATGTCTAAGGAAGGCAAAGTTTCCGAGGCTCAAAAAATGGAGATGCAAAAAGAAATTTCTTCTTTGGCCAAAGAAATTGAAAAACTGGCCCGGAAAATGGCCCAAATTCCCCATTCAAAGGGAAGCCCGGCTTCATCTTCAACGCCTTTCCCTTTGGAAGAAGCCCAGCAGTCTTTAAACGATTTGGCCCAAGCTCTTAGTTCTGGAAATTATGAGAAGGCCGCTCAAATGGCGAAGCGACTAGAAGATGAGATGGAGCAGATGAAATCCGCCATGTCTGAGATGGCCCGAAATTCGGTTTTCTCGTCAAAAATGGAAAAAGCGGCCCGGCAATTGGCCAAAGCGCGCGAGACCTTGTCTGAGGCAATACAAAAAGAACGCGGAGTGAGACAAGAAACTTCATTTCTGGAAAAAGAACGCCTTCAAAGGGAAATCGCGAAACAAAAGGATTTATTAAAAAAGCTCGCAAAAATGCAGGGGGTTCTTGTCTCCTCAGCGAGCGCCCAGGGCGGGCCATTTCCTCCTTTTATTCTAAATCAAATGAAATTAATTCAGGCCCAATTTAAAAGCGAAAGCGCGGGGAATGCGGATGAAGAGCTCCTTCAAGTTTCGAGTTCGCTTCGCGCCTCAAAGGTTTTTAACCCGCATTTTCCCTGGGATTATTTTGCTCAAGGCGAAGATCGGATTCGAAAAATTTTAGAGAAAGGCGTTTCCGGCGTTTTAGCCGATCTGAAAAAATCCGGGGCGGAAGCCCAAAACCAGGGCCAGGCCAAAATGCTGACCCAGTCCGCTTTAAAGCAACTTCAGCGACTTGAAATGACGGTTGAAATTCCGGAATCAACCATGAAAAATTTATCCACAGCTTCGGGAGATGAAGAATCGGCTCAAGAAAATTTAGAGAAAGGGCAGTCTCAAAATGCCTTGATTGACGAGGAAAACGCTTTGTCAAAGCTGGCCCAAGGGCTTGGTTCTCTGGATCAGTCTCTCAGCGCGGAAAAATCGCTTGAATCTTCCCTGATGGAGGGCTTTGGCGGCTTTTCGACCTTGCGAATTCTTGGACAAGGAAATCCGGGGGAAGGTCTTGGGGCGCAAATGGAATTAACGCCTCTGCCTAATTCCAGAGACTATCAGCCGCTTAAAAAAATGCGGAGGGAGATTGAAAAATCGATGAAGCAAAAATCGCCGTTAGAGTATCAAAATTTGTTTAAGGACTATTTGCGGAGAATATCCGAGTGAACGCTCGTCTTGAAATTAAAGCCGGCGCGCGCCGGATTTTAGAGGCCGTGGCGGAAGAGGCCTTGAGGCGGAAACTTCCGGTCTATTTGGTCGGCGGGGCCGTCCGCGATTTTGTCATGGGGCGGGCCACCCGCGACCTTGATTTTACAGTCGAGGGAGATCCAAAACCCTTGGTTGATTTTTGCGCCAACCTCATCCGTGCCGAGGCCGTTCCGTTTGATTCTTTCGGAACCTGGCGTCTGGCCGGCTCGAAAAAATGGGAGATTGATTTCGCGACCACGCGCTCGGAAACCTATCCGTTTCCGGCGTCGCTTCCGGTCGTTCAAACGCCGGTTGCAATCGAGGAAGACTTGCGCCGCCGGGATTTCACCGTCAACGCGATGGCCTTGAAATTGTCGGGTGGGGTTTTCTCCGAGGTTTTGGATCCTTTTGGAGGTCTTCAAGATATCGCCTCCCGAAAAATAGAAATTCTTCATGAGAGGAGTTTTCGAGACGATCCGACCCGGGTTTTTAGGGCCGCCCGCTATGCCGGGCGTCTTCAGTTCTCTTGTTCTCCTCAAGTGGAGAAACTGGCCCGGGAAGCTTTGAAAGCCGGATACCCTCAAAAATTATCCCGCCATCGGCTTTTGTCCGAGATGTTGAAGATTCTCTCGGAGGAAAATCCTACGCCCATTTTTTTTCGACTTAAGAAATGGGGATATTTGGATTTATTGGATCCGAGGTTGAAGATTCCGCCTTCCTCTCGGTGGCGCGGGCTCAACGCTTACGCTCGTTTGGGAGTTTGGGCTTTTTCGCTGGGCTTGGAAGCCGAGAACTTCATCGCGTCTTGGCCGATTGAGGCGCGCGCGTCCTCGGAAATTTTGATGGCCCTCAAAATCGCGCGCATTCAAGAATCCCCAAGGGTTCTCTTATCCGATTTGTCACGGGACATTCTTCGCGCTCTTTTTCCGCGCAAAATGAAATACGCTTTTGAGACGCTCAAAATCAGCGGCTCTGACTTGATTCAAAAAGGAATGAGTCCCGGCCCGGAAATGGGCCGGATATTGCAAAAAGCGGCTCGTCTTCAATGGCGAGGGAAGATTAAGTCGAAACGGGAAGCAATTTTATGGCTTAGGAGATTAAGAAAATGAAACTCATCAACAAAAAATTTAAGCTCTTTCTTCATTCCGGCGGCCCGATGGGTGAAATCGCGCGAAAGGAATTAGTGAAATTTCTGGAGGGCAAAAACCCCGTGGGTTTTATCAGCGCGGCTGATTTGGAAGATGAGAAGGCGTATTTTTCCCGCGTTCAAGGGGTTTTAAATCAGCTCGGAATTAAAGCGGTTCATATCCGGTGGAATCAAAACCCGCTTAAAACGTTGTCAAAGGCGCAAGCGCTTTATGTCGGAGGAGGCAACACCTACGCTCTTCTGAAACGCCTGGGCCAGGCGAATTTGATTAAACCCATTCGGGAGCGCGTTAAAAACGGAATGCCCTATATCGGCTCCAGCGCCGGAAGCAATCTCGCGGGCCCCACGATTTTAACGACCAACGATTGGAACGTGGTGGGGCTTTCCCGTTTCAAGGCCTTGAATTTGGTTCCTTTCAATATCAACCCGCATTACCGGGAGACCGATCCGGTCATGGCCCCGTTTAGCGAAACGCGGGACGACCGAATCCGCGAATACCACGTTGTAAACCAAAATCCGGTGATTGGAATCGAGGAAGGATCTATGCTGGTCGTGGAAGAAGGGCGCGTTCGCGTCTTGGGTTCCTCCCGCGCGAAGCTTTTCCGCCCGGGGCTAAAATCCGTTTGGTTTAAATCGGGCGAGAAAATTTCCGGTTAAACGGCGTTGATTTGCCCAAATTCAAATTATTGTTTCGGTTTTTTAACGTCCACGAAACGCAAAACCAAGACGTCATAACCCTTCATCTTGGAGAGAAGTTTCGAGAGCGTTTCGCGGTAGGTTTTTTCCTCGGCTGGAGAAAGCTGATTGGAATGAGATTTTCCCAAGGCATGAGCTTCGCCTTTGGCGAGAGTTCGGGCGTATTGTTGAACCGTTTCCACTTCGACTGCGCCTACATTGACGGAACCGGGATAAGCCGTCGGTCCTCCCATTGCGTCCGGATAGGCCGCCTTGAGAAGATTAGCAGCGAAATCAGCCTCGGTTTGATTCCGGGTTAATATCGTTTCTTCGTCAATAATGTAGCCGGTGTATCCGGGCGGATAGCCCTTGGGATCGTCATTGGTCTCTTCAATAAGAATGTTTTTCAAGCGGAATACATGTTTATTGGCGACGGGAAGAAAACTGCTGCTGAGGTCGGAAAGCGCGGGAAACCAATGGGTTTCCTGTCCGAGCGAGAGATCGTCATGCTTTCGAGAACAGCCAAATAAGAGCGCCGAGAAGGCGAGCGCGAACCCAAGCTTTATTTTATTGGTCATGAGAAAAGTCCTCCTTTTTCATTTGACGTTTTTAATCATAACATTAATTCAAACCGCGACGGGTTCGCGAAGGACTTGAATTTGCTCTTGGGAGGGCGAAGCCTCAAGGGCGAGTTCGACGGCTTTTTTCGCGATAAGAAAGGCGGCCTCGGGACGACCCAGGCTGAGAGCGCAATCGCGCGCTTTCAACAACGTCTCGGGGCATTTTAGGAATTCGTCGATCGCGCCGGGGAGAGCCTCCGTGCTTAAAACTCGCCTGGCGGCTCCTTGGGAGACGATATAGTTTTCATTTCCCGTCTCCTGCCCGGGAATGGGGCTGACCGATAAAATCGGGACTCCGACCGCCAAGGCTTCCGAGACCGTCAGGCCCCCGGGTTTTGTGATCAGAAAATCGCTTTGGGCCATTAATTTCGGGATTTCTTTGGTAAAGCCCAGGATCACCGCGCGGTGGCGCGCCGGAAAGGATTTTTTCTCAAGCCGCCGGCGGGTCGTTTCATTTTTCCCGCAAATCGCGATGATTTCAAGCGGAGTTCTCGCGCGGAGTAAGGCGTCGAAAAAATCCTCCATGGGCCCCAAAGCGGCGCCGCCCAAAAGTAAAAGCGCGGTCTTTCGCTTTCGGGGAGAAAGTTGAGAACGCTCTTTTCTGGCCGAGAAAAAATCAGGGTGAATGGGGATTCCGGAAACGCTGATATTTTGACGTGAAACCCCTCGGAGTGAAAGAAGGGCGGCTGATTTCTCGGTCGCGGCGAAAAAATGCTCGCAGGGCAAATGCGCCCAAAGGCGATGCGCCTCGAAATCGGTCGTGACGCAAATTTGAGGTCTTTTCCATAGCCCGCGACGTTTGAGATCGGAGGCGATTTCAAGAGGCAAAAAATGGGTGTTGATGAGAATGTCCGGGCGCTCTTGTTCAAGCAAGCGCCGGAAACCTTTGGCGCAGGAGCTCTGAAGAATTTTTCTGAGATTATTTCCGGGACCTTCCCATAATCCCGGTTCATCGAGGCGGCGGTAGAGATATCCCAAAATTCGCGGATATCGGCGCGCCAACATGAGATATCCTTCGCCGTAGATTTTGCGGAAAAGAGGCGGAGCCGCGGCGAGAACGTCCACGGTTTTAGCGTTGACTTTTGGAAATCTTAGACGCAAGGCCTCAAGGATTGCCTCGGCCGCGCGGGTGTGTCCCGCTCCGACGGAAGCGTGGGCGATGAGGACTTTCATTTCACGATTAGTATAGCCTCAATTTGCGCTTCGCGCCACATTGTTCTTGTAAAATCAATGTAAAAGCCGCGTGACGAAAAGTAATATAATCAGTCGTGGTTTTTAAGACCTTTTTATCCTGCGTCGGCGAGGCTTTTTATCTTTTCGTTTTGGGATGGCTTCTGGCTCAACTCGAAATTCAAGTCGAGGGCGCTTATGGTTGGGCGGAGAAGCTTCCGACCTGGCGTTTCTCGCCTCCGTGGTTTTTAAAAATCACCAATGGAAAGCCCTTGACCGGATATCACTTTTACCTAATTTCCTTTTTGTTTTTCGTGTTCCATTTCCCGCTTTGTTTCGTACCGTTTTCAAAAGCCGTCGAGGCGAAAATTATCGCTTCTTATTGGCTCATGGGAGACACTTGGGATTTTCAGTGGTTCGTCTGGAATCCGGCGTGGGGCATCAAGCGCTTCTTGAACGAAAAAATCGCCTGGTTTCCGATTAAGCTGATCGGTTTTCCTATTGAGTATTACCTGGGGCTTTCCTTTTCATTTCTGACCCTGTGGGCTCTGGATCCTAAAATGCTTTCCCGTTGGGTTATAGTGGCGGCTTGTCTTTTGACTCTTAACGCCCTTGCGGCCTTCGCGTCCTTAATTAAACCTGGGAAAGAACTCGGGGAGAACGGCTCTCCGCGTTGACCCGGGCCGGAAGGTTCGACATTTCCTCATAGAGATGAAGCGCGCTCTGGATGGATTTGAAGAAATCCCCCAAATGAAGGCTCTCGTTCTCGCTGTGCGGATTGGTGTAGGGGTCTTCCGCGCCGATGAGAATGGCCGGGACGCCGCCGAGAACTTTTGAGAACGGGCCGACAAAGGGAATCGAGCCGCCGCATCCGATAAACACGGTTTTTCTTCCAAAGCCCTTTTCCAAGGCGCGGCTGGCCGCTTGAAACGCTTTTCCTTCGGCTTCGGCCAACCAAGCGGGGGAGGCGTTCTCGTTTGAAAATTCAACCGTCACGCCCCAAGGCGCCGCTTTAAGAAGAGATTTTTTGAGGCTTTCCAAGGTTTGCTTGGGGTTCATGTGGGGAACCAGGCGAATGCCGATGTGACACCAGGCGGCCTCGTTGATGATATTGGCGCAGTCTTTTTTCGAGGAAGCCTGAATGGCGTTGACAGACAAGGAAGGCTGATTCCAAAGCGAATTGAGGAGATCCTTTCCGCCCATCACCTTTGTTTTGGGCAAGATTTGAGCTTGTTTCCTGAAATCCTTTTCCGAATACTTCAAGGATTTAAGGCTTTGGGCTTCCGCCTTTGAAAGGGCGCGGACTTTCGAGTAAATTCCCGGGATCGTCATTTTCCCATCCTTGTCGGTCAAGGACGCGATCATCTTGGAGAGAGCTTGAACGGGATCGGCGACCGGGCCGCCCCACATGCCGGAATGAAGCGGGTGGTCGGAGGCTCGCACCACGACGTCGGTCGAGGCGATTCCGCGCAGAGAGGTCGTAATCGAGGGAATTCCGGTGTCGTAATTTCCGGTATCGGTTAAAATCATCGCGTCCGCCCGCATTTTTTGGTGATAAGTCTTGAGAAATTCCTCCAAATGCGGAGAGCCGATTTCTTCTTCGCCTTCCACGATCATCTTGACGTTGAGGGGAAGCCGGCCCGCGGTTTTAAGGCAAGACCAGATCGCCGAGGCGTGAATGACCGCGCCGCATTTGTCATCGGCCGTTCCGCGCCCGTAGAGGCGGCCGCCCTTTTCAACGGCTTCAAAAGGCGGGGAATTCCAAAGGTTTTCCCGCCCCGCCGGCTGGACGTCGTGATGGGCGTAAAGAAGGAGGGTGGGTTTCCCCGGAGCGTTCATCCATTCTCCATAGACGTAGGGATGAGCGTCCTTGATCCTTAAAATCTCGACGTTTTGAAGCCCCGAGCTTCTTAGAAGGCCCGCGACCGCCTCGGCTGAATCGACCACGAATTGGGGGTCAAAGCCGGGAAAGCTGACGCTGGGTATTTTGACCAGGTTTTTCAGATTTTCGACGAATTTCCCTTCGTTGGACTGCGCGAATCTTAAAGTTTCTTGGTTCATGGGTTCTCCGTTAAATTTCCGTCTGCCTTTCATTCTATCAATTTGCGTCGGGAGGGCCTCAAATGAAAAAATAAGCTGTGAGAATTATTTCAAGTCCGGAAGAGATGCGCCGCTTGTCGAGCGAGTGGAAGAAAAAGAGTCAGACCATAGGCTTTGCGCCGACCATGGGCGCTCTCCACGAGGGACACGCCTCCTTGATTGGCCGCGCCCGAAAAGAAAACGACAAGGTGGTCGCGTCTGTTTTCGTCAATCCCGCGCAATTTGGTCCCCATGAGGATTTTTCCCGCTATCCCCGGCCTTTTGAGAAGGACAAAAAATTATGCTCCGCTTTGGGCGTGGATGCTCTTTATCATCCGGCTCCGGAAGCGATTTATCCGCCGGGATACCGGAGTTTCGTCAATGTCGAGGGGCTTTCGGATTTGTGGTGCGGACATTTTAGGCCCGGCCATTTTCGCGGGGTGGCGACGGTGGTCCTTAAACTCTTGCAGACGGTTTCGCCCTCTCGGGCTTATTTTGGGGAAAAAGATTATCAACAGCTGACCATCATCCAAACGATGGTGCGCGATCTCAATTTGCCTTTTCATATCGTCGGTTGCCCGACTTTGAGGGAAAAAGACGGCTTGGCGATGTCGAGCCGCAATCAATATCTGTCTCAATCCGAGCGAAAAGACGCGCCTGTCCTTTACCAAGCTCTTCGCGGGGCATCGGAACAGATTGATAAAGGGGCTGAAATCTCATTGGCGCTCAAAGAAGCTCGTCAAAAAATTCTCTCCATTCCCAACAGCCGAATCGATTATATCGCC
>DAHXMM010000010.1:0-26892 GCA_027371715.1 Elusimicrobiota bacterium
GTTGACCTCGACCGACAGTGTCGCCGAGACGGTGACATCGATGTTGAGGTAGGCGGTCGTCTGCTGAGAGGCGAAGGCCCGGCCTAAACCCAAGCTCATGGCGGTAAACGCCAGAACCAGGGTAGCGAGTCTTTGAGTCCACTTCTGAGCCCATCTATTTTCCGTCGTCATTCCTTGTCCTTTTTCTCTAATAAACTATCTTGAAGCCGTCTGCGCCTTAAGCTTCGCCTGGTATTGACGAACCAGTTCGGCAATTTCAGTTTTCATTCCGTCCTTAATGCGCTGGAGTTCGTCTTGCTTCATCTTATATTCGCTCAGTAAATCCTGACTTTGTTTCTTAAGATCCTCTTCTCGTTTATTGAAAATCTCTCGCTGTTGAAGAGTCTGAGATTCCCAGGTCATACGCTCCTGCATGAAACGTTCCTGGAAATCGCGAAGCTCTTTTTCCCGCTGGGCAAATTTCTCTTCAAGCGTTTTTTCTTTTTTCTGAAGAGATTCAATATGTTGGCGATGATCGTCCTCAAGAGATTTCTTTCGGCTTTCCCAGGTCTTTTCAAGTTCGGCTTCTTTGTTTTTAAGTTCCTGGTAAAAAACTTCCATTTTCCGAGCCTGTATTTCATCGGACTGAGAAGCGGCTTTTAGGTATTCATCATGGAACTTGACATTTTCCGCCTCTTTATCGGCCAAGGCTTTGAGAAGATTGTCAATTTCCGCCTCCCGGCTGGCCAAGGTTTTTTCAAGAGCCGCAATGCGGACCGAGCCGCGGCTAATCTGAGATTTTAACTCCAGAATTTGATCGGAGAAAAATTCGTTAAACTCTTTGGAGAGCATGTATTTTTGCTCTGAAAGAGTTTTCTGGGACGCGGACAAGGCTTGTCCCAGGCGGCGAACCTCGCCTTTAAATTCCTCGGTAATGGCCTCAAGGCCTACCGCTGCTGGAGAATCTTCCTGCCAGAGCTTTCGACAAACATCGTTGAGCCGAGTCCAGATTTCATCAAGCCTCTGGTGAGGATTTTGAAAGCCCTCCGAATTCGCCATATTCTCCATTTCCATGTTTTTCCCCTTTTTTACTTTTAATGTAACCGCGAACGGCTTCAAGCAGTTCAGACCTGAGTTTTTCAACGCCTTCCGACTTTTCCTGCATCATCGACTGCCATTCTTCTATGCGATTATGCCAATTTTGATCGCGCCGGCGCATGAAATCTTCCCGGTCTTTCCAAACGCGGTCCCTGCGGGAGACCTCATCTTCTAAATCCTTAAATTTTTTAAGAAGAGATTCTTCAATCATATCTAAATCCGTTTGCCTCTTTGACCAACCCCGTTCATAAACTTGAAACCGCTCTTCTGCCGCCTTTCTTTTAGCCGCTTCTTCTGCTAAAAGACCCTGTGACTCCTTAAGCTGATTTTCAAGCTCAACACATTTTTTCTTAAGCTCCGCAACTAAAGACCATCCTTCTCCGGATTTAAGGCGCCATAAATTGGACTCGGCCTTAATCGTTTCTTTTTCTTTTTCAAAAACTTTTTGTTCTTCCTCTATATGCCGAAGCCGAATTTCCCCAGAACGTGAAATAGCAAGGGATTCCTCTCTCGCTTTATCTAAAGAAAGAGAAGTCTCATGTAATTTACGACGCAAATCTCCTTCTCTTTCTTTAAGCTGCGCAATTTCTTTGAGAAGACTTTCTTTTTCCACTGACCAGGATGCCGAGGCCTGTTCCATTCTCCAAGAAGCTACGCGCGCCGCTTCCGTTTCCACTTGCCGACTTTGCATTTCTAAAAGACTTCTCTGTTGCGTCATGAATTCATTAAAACGAATTTGACGCTCCGCTTCCGCCTTTTCCCATTGTTCGGCCTGGCTTTTAGCTTGAGAATCCAAGGAGGCCTTGAGACGTTCATATTCCGTTTGAGCAGCCCGCATCTTGGATGAGTATTCTTTCTCTAAGGCAAGCCGCCTTTGATGATTTTCCTCTTCAAGCCGGGCGAGTTCCAGCTCTCGGGAAGCCAGAGAAGCCGCTTCGGAGTTCCCCGAAAGCCTCTCAGAGACTAAACTCTGTATTCTTTGCCTAAGCCTTTGGTAATAATCATCTCGCCATTTTTCTTCTTCCTCGCGAACAGACAAAGCGCGTTTGAGAGCGCTTCTCTCTTCGTCTAGTTTTTCCTTAGTATCGCCAAATTCTTTTATTTTCTTTTCAAGAGCATTGTTTTTTTCCTCGATGACTCTGAGGCGTTCAAGAGCCCAGCGCAAGGTCATGCGAGCCGTATCCAGATTATTAATGGAATCGACTCCCGCTACTCTCATTTTATCCCAGTCTTGAGAATGTCCCATAAGGTTAGTAAAGTTATAACAGAAGCTCCCGCTTTTTGCAAGACTTCCCAAAGTTATGAGGGGAAAGCTTATGCTATCCTATACTTAATCGTCACAGATAGATATTTCTAATTTTTTACGAAAATCATGAAAACAATCGCGGTTTTACCCGCTTACAACGCGGAAAAGACCCTAGAAAAGACCGTGGGCGATATTCCTCACGGAAGCGTAGACGAAATTATTCTCGTGGATGATTGCTCCACCGACGGCACCGCTGCCCTGGCCAGGAAACTTGGACTCATCACCATTGTCCATGAAAGAAATAAAGGCTATGGCGGGAATCAGAAGACTTGTTATAAGGAAGCCCTCTCTCGCGGGGCCGATGTCGTCATTATGATTCATCCGGACTATCAATATGACGCGCGGCTAACCCCCGTCATGCTCTCTCTCATTAAAAACGGAATCTGCGATGTCGTTTTGGGAAATCGCATCCGGACTCGCTGGGAGGCCATCGAGGGCGGAATGCCTCTTTACAAATACATCTTTAACCGTTTTTTAACCATTCTTGAAAACACCTGTACGGGGCAAAATTTGGGCGAATGGCATTCGGGTTTAAGGGCTTATTCCCGTAAATGTCTTGAAACAATCCGCTGGCAGGACAATTCGGACGATTTTGTTTTTGATCAAGAGTTTTTGCTTCAGGCCGCGGCTTGCCATCTCAAAATTGGAGATATTCCCGTGGCCGCGAGGTATTTTCCCGAGGCATCCTCAATTAATTTCAAAAGAAGCGTCGTTTATGGTCTTTCCACGCTCAAAGTTCTTATCCAATACCTTCCTCATCGTTTAGGGCTTCTTCGCTTTCCTTGGCTCTCGCCCCAACCCCTCCATTTAGAAACAACCCCGAGATGACGCGCGATGGGAAATCTCTTTTTTTAGGCGCGGCTTTTCTGACTTTCTTTTTCACGGTCTACACCTTCTGCTCTTATTTTTTGCCCGCATTTTTGACTGGGTTTTTATCTTTTGCCGAGCTATTGATCATACTCTTGGCCGCATCTGGAGTCGGGCGCCTCATGGTCGCTGGGCTTGGCTTTTCAGATATCAGCTCCTCTCAAAAAACTCTTATCGGCGCGACTCTTGGGCTTGGCCTTTTAAGCCTCGGCGTTTTTTTTCTTGCCGTCTTTCATATCCTTAATTTTTTTGCCTTAGCTTTATTTCTCGCCTTTCTTTGGATTTTAGGGTTCACGGAATTAAAGGCGATTTTTTCTTCATTTAACTCCTCAAAAAAAATGCTTTTAAGCCGCCCGTCTGAGTCTTTGATTATTTTTTCTTCTCTTCTCTTAGTCCTTTGGTGTTGTTTAATTCCTCCGCACCAATACGATTCCTTGGTCTATCATTTGCCTTTGGCCGCGGCCTATGCCAAAGCCCATGGACTGGTTCAAGTTCCCTGGCTTCTCTACAGTCATTTCCCACAAAACGGCGAGATGCTGTTTACCTTAGCTCTTCTATTAAGATCGGACATTTTGGCTCAAATGTTTATGTGGGTTTCGCTTTTATTGAGCGCTTGGTGGATTTTCGAAATCGCCCGTCTTGAAATTCCGATGGAATCAGTCTTTCTTTCAATTCTTTTTCTGGTCACGCAGAGCTCGGTCATGCTTTTATCATCATCTTCTTATGTTGAGCCCCTGGTGATGCTGTGGACCACCGCTTCCGTGCTTGCTTTTCTTAGATGGGAGGAAATACGCTCATCTTCCTCGGATTCTCGATCTTGGCTAATTTTATCTGCCATATTTTCAGGTCTCGCATTGGGAACTAAATATTACGCAGGAATCACCTCTGGGATACTGGGAAGCGCCTTGTGGATTCGAGTCTTTTTTTCTTCTCCCCGAAAAAAAGCGTTTAAAGACGCCACCCTTTTTACCGTGATTGTTACGCTTCTTTTTTTTCCATGGATGATCAAAAACTATTTTTGGGGCGGCAATCCCTTTTTCCCATTTTTCAACGCTTTCTTTAGAACTTCAGGAAACGGGTGGAACGGCAATATTGCCCATAATTATTTTAATGCCCTTGCCGAATACCGAAGCGGACTTAATTACCAGCGCTGGATTGATTTCCCCATTATGCTTTTAACCAACAGCCTTCATTTCGGGCGCGGAATGGATGTTTTAGGCGGACTGGGTTGGGAAATTTTATTCTGGTCCTTCCCGCTGGCCGTTTGGTTCTCCAGGAAAAACCAATTTTTAAAACGCCTTACGGCGTTTTCGCTCCTCTATATTTTGATTTGGTTTTTAACTGGAGTAGTCTTAAGATTTCTAATCGTTCTTTGTCCCCTTCTTTGCCTGTTGGCTGGAAATGCGCTTGAAAGGCTCAAAGAACGCCTCAGCCCTCCAACTCAAATAATTTTGACTTCCGCTATTTTTATCATTATCCTGACCCATTTTCTTCTATTTCTTTTCGTCAATTTTGGCGTCTTTGACGCCGGAGAGGTATTATTGGGAATGAAAACCAGAACGGAATATTTATCCCAAAAACTCCTTTATTACCCCTGCGCTCATTACGCTGCTAAGCAGGCAAAGCGAAATGATAAGATTCTGATTATGGGAGATCAACGCAGTTATTACGCTCCAGCCGGTTCAGTCGCCTCTTCTATTTTCTCGCCCAACCTCTTCATCCTGGACTCTAATCTCGCAAAAAAAGAAAAAGAGCTGGCCTCTCAACTCAAGCGACAGAAAATTACGGAAATTATATGGGTTCCGCATGAAATGGCGAGGCTGGGAGATTCTTTGGGCCAATTATCTCCAGAAGGGGAAGCCCATCTTAAAGAACTTCTTCAAAACTCCTCCATTCTTTACCGCTCTGAAGGCTGCATTCTCTTTTCTCTTCAATGATCAAAATTGACAATTGGATTCTTTATGCCATCGCTATTTTTTCATCTTTTGCTCTATCCTTTTTTCTAACTCCTCTGGTCCGCCAAATCGCTTTAACCTTGGGTTGGGTTGATTCACCCTCTTCTCCCATCAAAACCCATAAAGTCGCGACTCCCGTTGCCGGAGGAATTGCGCTTTATTTTGCCTACGCCTTGACCTTGATTTTCCTTCGCCTCTGGACTCGCTTTCCCACCGGAACCCTTCATAGTCTCAGAGCCCTTCTTATTGGTGGAAGCTTGATTTTTGCGGGCGGAATTTTCGATGACATTCATAAGCCCAAGGGCCTTGATTACCGCGTTAAATTCTTAATTGAATTCGCGGCCGCAGCCATTGTCTTACTCAACGGCATTCGCATTCGCTTCATTTCTCCCAATTACGTCGCCGCATTTTTGACTCTTCTTTGGATTGTGGGAATCACCAATGCTTTAAACATTATCGACATTATGGACGGTCTTTGCGCAAGCCAGGCGGCCATTGCCGCGTTGGGGTTTCTTTTGATTTCGCTTCCTTCCGAAGAGCTTTACGTTAACTTTGCCTCCGCCGCATTAGCCGGCGCGGCCCTTGGGTTTTTACCCTGGAATTTTTCTAAAAAAAGAAAAATATTCATGGGAGATTCCGGAAGCCTTTTACTTGGTTTTTTACTTGCCTGCGTTTCCTTGGGAACCCGCTATTCCGATATCAACCCGGCTGGGGTGTACGCCCCGCTTCTAATTTTGCTCGTCCCGATGTATGACACGCTTTTTGTCATGATCCTTCGCCTCATGAAAGGGAAATCGCCCTTTATGGGTTCAAAGGACCATTTCGCCTTGCGCCTTGAAAAAATGGGATATTCTCGCCCTCAAATCGTTCTCATCGCAGCGGGCATCGCCGGTCTTCTTGGGTTTTGCGGTTTCCTCGCGACACAACTCCATCTTTTAGGGGCCGTTATCCTTTATGGAATATTGATTATTCCGATTTTTATGCTTAGTCGCGCTTTAACCCGCGTTGTCATCTACGATGACTAAAACTGATGTCTTGATTTTAGGCGGCGGGCTTGCCGGGCTTTCTACCGCTTACCATCTCAAAAAAATCTCCGACCTTTCAGCTTTGATTGTTGAAAAAGAAAAATATCCAGGCGGGACCGCCGCTTCTATATCCAGACAAGGCTTTACCTTTGATTTTACCGGACACCTTCTCCATCTTCATGATCCTTATGGAAAGAAACTCATTCAGAGCTTATTAAAAGGAAATTTGCGCGAAATTAAGAGGAGCGCCTGGATTTATTCGCATAAGGTTTTGACACGTTACCCTTTTCAGGCCAACACCTACGGCCTTCCTGATTCTGTCATTGATGACTGCCTCTGGGGGTTTCTCAAAACGATCCACTCTACGCCCATAAAAGTAAAAGCGCGAAATCCGCTCTCCTTTAAAGATTGGGCCCTTCAAACTTTTGGCGAGGGAATCTGCCGGCATTTTCTATTCCCCTATAATGAAAAACTCTGGCAAAGAAATCTTGCTGAAATGACGACCGAGTGGCAGGGCCGTTTTGTGCCAAAGCCCAAGGTCTCTGAAGTCCTTTACGGGGCCGTGATGGACCAAACCAAAGCCTTTGGATACAATGCTTCTTTTCTTTATCCTCAAAATGGCGGCATTCAAGCTTTACCCAATGCCCTCTCCTTGCGTCTCAAAAAAAACCAGCTCCTTTTAGGCCATGAGGTCCTCCAGATTGATTTAAAGACAAAAAGAGCATTTGTAAATGAATTAGGGATCGTTTCTTTTAAGCGTCTGGTCAACACTATTCCATTAAATGATTTTATTTCTCTTTTAAAGAACGCCCCCCCGCGCGTTTTAAATGCGGCCAACGATTTGTCTTCCAACTCCGTCTACTGCCTCAACCTTGGCGTTTCAGGGAAGGTCATGCCGGGCAAACATTGGATTTATTTCCCGGAAAAAAAATATCCCTTTTACCGTGTCGGCTTTTACCATCAATTCTCCCCTTCTAACGCTCCCGCGGGCTCAAGTTCTCTTTACGTCGAATTATCAAGAGATTCAAAGGCCCGGGTAAACCTATCTGATTTAGAACAGATCGCTTTTCAGGCCCTCAAGGATTGTAAAATACTAAAATCTAATCATAAGATACTCGTTAAGGAATGGCTCCCAATTAAATGTGGATATGTCGTTTATGACTTTAAAAGGACGAAAGTTTTAAAGACCTTGCTTCCTTATCTTGCTCAAAATGGGGTAGAATCAATCGGACGCTACGGCGCTTGGAAATATTCTTTCATGGAAGAAGCGATTATGGACGGAAAGAGATGCGCGGAGAAGTTAAAGGGAGACTTGTGCTAAAAAACCAGAAAAGACCCTTGGTTTTCATGGACATTGAGAGCACCGGACTTTCAACTTCAAATGACCGTATTATCGAAATATCCTTGATTAAAATGGAAACCAATGGCGTTGAGAAAACATTCTCTTCCTTTATAAATCCGGAAACTTTTATTCCAGAACCCGCTTTTCGCATCCATCATATCTCTAATGATATGGTTAAAAACGCGCCGACATTTAAGGAACTGGCTTCCCAAATACGCGATTTTATCGGAACGGGAGACATCGGCGGATACGGAGTCATTAAATTTGACATCCCCATTCTCCAAGCGGAATTTAATCGCGCGGGAATTCCATTTTTTATGGATGGAAGAAATATCATAGACGCCTTAATCATTTTTAGAAGAATGGAGCGCAGAAACCTCTCCGCTGCCTATCAATTTTATTGTGGAAAAAATTTAGAGGGAGCGCATCGAGCGGAAGACGATACTCGCGCAGCCTGGGAAGTTTTCTGGGCACAAATAAAGCGCTATGACAGCTTGCCCAAAGACCCCATTGAACTCGATCAGTTCTGCCGGGAGTTTAAAAATTCTTCCGAGTCCTCATGAAAAAAAAAGCTGTTGTTTTATTGTCTGGAGGCCTTGATTCTTCGACCGCCCTTTATTGGGCAAAGGCCAAAAATTACGATTGCGAGGGGCTTTCCATTTTTTACGGGCAAAGACATGAGCGAGAATTAGATTCTGCTCGCGCCGTAGCAAAAAAAGCAAGAATTAAAACCCATGAGATTCGACTCGATTTACCTTGGCTTAAAACAAGTTCGCTGGCCGACAAAAATAAAAAACTACCGAATTTACCTCTCTCCAAAATCGGCCATGGGCCGATTCCATCTACCTATGTGCCGGGCAGAAACACGGTTTTTTTATCCCTCGCTCTTTCTTTGGCGGACGCAACCAAAGCCCAGGCGATTGTTGTCGGCGCCAACGCTCTTGATTACAGCGGATATCCCGACTGCCGCCCCGATTACCTCAACGCCTTTGAGCGCGCAGCCCGCCTTGGAACCAAGATCGGGGCCATGGGACGCTCCATCAAAATCTTATCACCCCTTCTCCGGTTGGATAAAGAAAAGATTGTCCGTTTGGCTCTCAAACTCAAAGTTCCCTTGGAACTGACCTGGTCTTGTTACGCCGGGAAAAAACATCCCTGCGGAAAATGTGATTCTTGTAAACTGAGGGCCAAGGGTTTTTTGCTCGCCAAGGCCCACGATCCGGCCCTCAAGGCTTAAAATGTCCACGGAGATTAAACTTTCCGATTCTCGTTCGGCGCGCATTGTCGAAATTTTCTCATCCCTTCAAGGCGAAGGAATTTATTTGGGAGAACGACAAATTTTTGTACGTTTTGGCGGGTGCAATCTCCATTGCGATTACTGTGATGAACTAGAGACAATCCCCATTCCCTCGGGGAAAATCATGAAAATCAGCCAATTTCAATCGGAAATTTTGAGGCTAAAAAGCGAAAGAAAACATAAATCTCTTTCTTGGACGGGCGGGGAACCGCTCCTTCATGTTCCTTTTCTTTTAAGCGCCCTGCCCTGGGTCAGAAAAGAAGGCCTTCTCAATTATCTTGAAACTAATGGAACCCGCGTTGAGGCCTTTAAAAAAGTGAGAGACCTTTGCGATATTGTCGCCATGGATATTAAACTGCCTTCTGCAACCGGGAAAGAATTTTGGTCAGAACACTTAGAATTTTTACGCCTCCTTCCTAAGAAATCTTATGCGAAGGTTATTTTGACAGAAAAAACGACCGAAACAGAATGGAGGCAAGTGATCCGCATTTTACAAGAAAGTTCTCCCGACATTCCCCTCATTCTTCAACCGGCAACCCCCCTTCGGGATGTCAAAACAATTAAGCCTGCCCTGGCGATGAAATTCCTAAAACAGGCGCAAGCCCTCTTAAAAGAGGTGCGGCTCATCCCGCAGTGGCATCCCATTTGGGGCGTTCGGTAAACGGTAGATTTTGAGGATAGGGCCGGCCAATTTTCCTGGAAGTGGATCAAATTCCTTAAGCAAAACAGCTTTTGAATTAAGCTGATCGAAAAATTTTCTCAACTCAACGGCCCGTTTGAGGTTAACTCCCTGACTTGAAGTAATCACATATTGAACTCCGGCCACTTCGGCGGCTTTAAGCCCTTGAGAAACATCCAGCATTGGGGAATCTTCTTGCGACAAACGAACTTCGTCCGTAAAAAAGATATCCAAATCCCAGGAAGAACGTTTAATGCGGTAAACCCAATATCCCCCTCCAGGATGGGTTTTAGCCATCGCAAAATAAAGACGGCTTCGAGGAGATCTATTTTTTTGCGCGCGTTCGGCTAAAGCCGTGACTTCTTTTTGAATCATAAACAGCCGGGGCTCGGTATCGGGTTCATCAGCCAAAATAACGGATCCTTGCGGAATATTTTGAGATATCCAATTTTCCGCCTCCATTCGGGTATCTGGAAGTCGCATGAAATTATCGCGCCCCCAAGCCTTAAAAATCGCTGGAAAAAAAATAAACGAAGCGATCAGCCCTCCAAGAAACATATTCCGAGATTGGCTTTTTTTCTTAAGCAAGAAAAAAATTCCAGCGGAAGCCATAAAACTAAGCGCCGGGAAAATAGCGGTTAAATATCTTGGAACTCCACCATCTGGATTATTGACCAGGATAATAAAAGAAATCACGACTGGAAGCGTAAGAAATAAAGCCATCCTGAAATCGATGTAAAAAAATGAAAAGAGGCCTAAAAGCGCCAAAAAACCCGCTCCCCAATCAAATCCTTCAAAGCCCAGCAAATTACGCCCGATATGTTTGGCCACGCCTATTCTTGTCCAAAATTTAAGAGAGTTCATCGCTTCGGGATTGTGCATATGAATCCAAAACCAGAAATTATGGAAATCAAGAACCACGTAAGGGGATCCCAAGACAAACGCGAGAGAAAAAATCCCCATGGCCTCAAAAGCCCAAATACGTGGGATATTTTTCGGAGAAATAAAGTCCAAAACGACCAGCGCGCTTAAAGCCGGAAGGGCCGTATATTGACTGGAAAAGGCAAGCCCAAAAAAGAAAGCGGAAAAAAAATGTTCTTTTCTTTTTCCAGATTTAAAAAATTTGACAGCGTAATGCCAACCAAGACAAACCAAGAAAAACATAAGACTATCGGCTTTCGCCTCATGAGCAGAATAAATCAGAAGCGGCGAAAAAGCGGTGAAAGCCCAAGCCCAGGAAAATTCCGCTACTTCTTTTCCCGTCTGATAGAGAACCCAAACAGCCGCCATTGAAAAAAATCCAGCCGCAAGACGAGCGATGAGATAAAACCCCGTTGGATGCCATGCGTAAAGCCCGGCAAAAGCCGAAATTCCATGCCAGAGCCCAAAACCAGACCATAGAACAAAATAGAACCCAAAACACACGAATAAAAAATAAGGCCACAAAGTCGGATATTTAAAAGCAAAAGGTCTTAAAGAGCCCCGTCCAAAAGAAACCGCGAGATTCAGAAAATGCGGCTCGTCTCCATTAAAGGTATTGGGAAGCCCCCATCTTATGCCTAAAACGCGCAATCCTACGGCTAACAGCAAAGCAAAGGCAAAAAAAATTTTTTTAAGGTCAATAGGGCGGTTCTCATTCATAAATTCAAGCAGTATTATTCTATATAATGCTGATATACCAAATGCGATGAGAAGTCTTATTAAACGCCTCAATCAGTCTTCCCCTATTTTTTGGTTTTCTCTGGCTTTTCTATTGCGAGCTATCTTTGCCTTGAAGCTCGGGAATGGTTTTTATCAGCTGGATGAATCGGGATATCATACGGCCGCTCTCAATCTGGCGAAATTTAACGTCTTTGGTAATCAAACTCAGGCTTCGGCCGGAGCCCCTATTCCCGCGTTTTATTTTTCCATTTGCCTTCGCTTTTTTGGAGATCACCCCTTGGCAGTAAGATTAGGCCTGCTCATTCCCGACCTGATGCTTGTCTGGATTATGTGGAAGATGACAGAAAAACTTTGTCAATCCGAGCTTGCCGGTAAAATTGCTCTTGCTATTTCCTCCGTTTATCCTTTTTTCATTTACTACGGAGGCATGATGCTTTCTGAAACTCCGTATCTTGTTCTCATGACCTTTGGAATTTGGCAATTGTGCCAGACTTTGGCTGAGGAAGGAAAAAATCGCGCACGCGCGAGCGTCTCAGGAATCTCGTTGGCCTTGGCTGGCCTCTCAAGACCTGAAGGCGCGGTCATTATGCTGGGACTCTGGTTTATCGCGTTTATTTTTTCGCGTAGAAATTGGCGTCTCTTAAAAGGGCTTTTGATTTCTTTTTCTTGCTGGGCATTTATTTTAGGCTCATGGTCTCTGAGAAACCGTCTGGAAACAGGTTCTTTTGCGTTAGATACTCATGGAGGAGTCAATTTGCTTTATGGCACGCTTCTTTTTGACGTAAATGAACAAGACACCTTTGTCGCCAATCATGTCATTGAACAAATGCCTGAATTCGCAAATATTAAAAACTTACCGCAAAGCAAACAAGATCAAATTTATTGGAAAGCGGCTTTTCAGTTTATGCGAGAACATCCAAATCAAGTCATCCGGCAATGGGGGCAAAAAACTATCAATTTTTGGAGATTCTATCCCCGGAGTGACAAGCTTTACACGGAGAGTTTGACTAGTCACCCAAACATAGGTCTCAAAAGAAATGGGCTTATTTTAATTAGTCTCTTAACGGAGCCGTTCCTTATTATTTTTGGCCTTTGGGGCTTGGTCAAACTTTTAAAAATTAACCTAGCGATTTATCCGATGATTCTCTTTGTCTCAGCGACATTTTTCATTCACATGCTCAGTGTCAGCCAAATGCGCTACCGTTTGCCGGTGATGCCGTTTTTAGTTTTAGGGTCTAGCTACTTTTTGGCCAATCTCATGGCCAACATATAGAGAATATTTTCCAGACCCACCCTCCAGGGCATGAGTTTTGTTTCTCCCAAGCGGCTTCGATATGGAATTTGAATTTCTCTAAACTTATTTTTGAGAGACTGATAAGCCCGCAATTTAATTTCTTCAGAAAAATTCCAATTATCGCTTTCCAAAACGAATTCTTTAAGAATATTTCGTTTAAAAACCCACATTCCAGACAAAATATCGCGAAAAGAATGAAGCCATAAAGCTGAAGCCGCGCCCGTAATGACGAGGTTGCCAAATTGGTTGAGTTTATCCATGCTTTGAGTATCGATTAAAGGAAAACGCGAGCATGAAATAAAATCAAGATTGGAATTTAGAAGCTCTTGGACCAAGGGCTCGATATTTTCGACCGGATAGGTTCCGTCCGCATCAGCGGTTGCGATAATATCTCCTTCCGCCTGTTCAAAGCCTGTTTTGTAAGCACGGCCATAACCGCGTCTTTTTTCAACGATTACTTTCCAGCCGAAACCTTGGGCAATTTCGCGGGTTTGGTCATGGCTGTCGCCATCGATTATTAGAACCTCGTCGATTGTAGATGGAATCTTTTCTTTCAGATAACCCAGACCTTCCGCCTCGTTAATGGTCGGCAAAATCAAGCTGATTTTTTTCCCTGAAATCATGATTTGGAGTTCATGGACCACTCGGCGTAATCATGAATCGCTTTAAACACTGCGGCGGTTGAATCGAGCCGAGGCATCCATCCACATTTCTTAATTTTCGAGACGTCCAGGCTCGTTTTGGGAACATCTCCCACCCAACCGACAGAAGAATCCTGATAATTAATCTTGCAGTTTTTAAGGTTTAAAGCCCGGCACGTTTCTTCGGCAATTTGCCTGACCGAGGTAGTTCCTTCCGTGCTTAAATTAAAAATCTGGAACTTCTCCGCATGCGTATTCCCAGGCGGGCTTTTCTCAAAAGCCAGATGAATTCCGGAAACGCAATCTTCCACGTCAATATAGGTTTTAGTTTGAAACCCGTTTCCTAAAACCTTGAGTTCTTTGGGATTTTTACGCAAACGCGCAATGAAATCATAAATGACGCCATGGGTTAATTTTTCGCCGACGACATTGCCAAACCTAAAAACCCAGGCGTGGATCCCGTAATTTTCAACAAAAGCACTGATAAAAGCCTCGGAAGCAAGTTTCCCTGCCCCGTAAATGGAAACGGGATGAAGGTTGGCAGAAGACTCTGGAGTCGGCATCTTGGGATTTAAACCATAGACCGCGGAACTCGAACTAAAGATAAAATGAGGGATCTTCATATCCCGGGCCGCGCTTAAGGCTTGAAAAGTTGTGTCAAAGGTGCGACTTCTATCCATTTCAGGATGGGAGTTTCCCAAAGAAATATCGGAATTGGCCGCTAAATGCGCCAATAAATCGAACTTCCGGCCTTTGAGTTTTGTGTGCCAACCGGCATCGCTTACGTCCAGCTTTTCAAATTCAAAATCGGGATTATCTTGAAAATTTTCTATATGACGACGCGTTCCCAAGGAGAGATTATCTACACAAAAAACCTTCGCGCCTTGTTTCAGAAAAAGCCTTGTCAAAGCGTTTCCCACAAGGCCCGCACCACCTGTCACTAAAACGCGCATATTTTGGATTATCTCTGTTTTAAATAAAAGGTCAATATATGGCCGATTGCCATGTGCATATCCTCAATAACGCCGTATTGAGTCGAGGGAACGATAATCGGCAAATCAACCATTTTCTTTAGTTTTCCCCCATCAAAACCCAAGATACCAACAGTCTGAGCTTTTTTCTTCTTAGCCCAAAGGCAAGCCTTGATGAGATTTTTTGAATTTCCGCTCCCCGAAATTAAAATCACTAGATCGCCGAGAGTTAAAATATTTTCCAGCTGGCGGCTAAAAATATCGTCAAAAGAAAGATCGTTTCCAATCGCCGTCAAATAAGGGATGTTTTCAGATAAAGAGCGGCAACGAATCATGGGACGTCCCGCAACATACGCAGTTTTCGACAAATCAGTCGCCCAATGGGAGGCGGTCGCAGCTGATCCCCCGTTTCCCATGACAAAAATTTCGCGGCCTTTTTTCTCAGCGATGACAATTTGATCAGCTAATCGAGCAATAGCGTTTAAATCAAGATTTCCCCATTGCAAAAGAGATTCTTCACGATACCATTTTGCGAAATCTTGAGCGGATAATTTTCCGGGACCGACTAGGTGAAAAGATCCTGGACGGATTGAGTTTATTTTTTTAATCTTTTTTTCAGCGGCTGACATGGATTATTTTCGATCCCTCAGGCTCAAACTTAAACGGAATTTGACGCCAATTCTTAAGGCTCTCAACAACGGAAGATCGTTTGGAGAGCGGACAAAAAAGAAGCAAAAAACCTCCGCCGCCAGCGCCTAAGATTTTTCCGCCCACTGCTCCCGCTTTAAGCGCTCTGCGATAAATTTGGTCTATTTCGTCGTTGGTGACATCCCCAGTCAAAGATTTCTTGATTTCCCAACTTTCGCGTAAAACCGGACCCACGGAATCCACATCCCCTTTTTGAATTCGGTCTTTAGCCCAATAAGCCAGTTCCCTTAAACGCCTGAGACTCTCCATGTTTTGAGAAAAGTTTTTACGGGCTTGTTTGAGAATGGTTCCGGCCTTGCGACGCATTCCGGTATAAAATAAAATCATTCGGTTAAAAAGGGCTTCCCGTGTTTTCTCGCTGAGAATCACGGGATTAACTTTCACGCTTTCATCCGGTAAAAATTCGATAAATTGAAAACCTCCGTAAGCCGCGATGTATTGATCTTGTTTTCCTATGGGGTCTTTAAGGCGTTCAATTTCAATCCGGCAGGCTCCTCTAGCCAATTCCTCGGCGGTGCGAAACTCGCCCTTAAAAGCCGATAAAGCATGCAAAGTGCCAACCGTAAAGCTCGAAGAAGAACCCAGCCCCGTGCCGCCTGGGATATCGGCCATCGAAGTCATTTCAATGCCGCGATGAAGCCCGCTTTGAATCAAGCATTCTCGCCATAAAGGGTGCCGAATCCGAGAAGCCGAATCAACTAATTCGCTTTTTGAATATTTAAGGAAAACCTCCTGATCAAAATAATGATTGACGGTAATATACATATATTTATCAATCGCAAAAGACAAAACGGCGCCGTGTTCATGGCGATAAAATTCTTTGAGATCTGTGCCACCACCAGCAAGACTGATTCGAAAAGGCGTACGGGAGATAATCATCTTAAACGTTCCTGTTCAAAGGTGGAAAAACGCTCCGGAGTTCCCAAATCCGCTAAGGTTTCATGACTTACGTAACCTGAAAGGTTAAACCCATTTTTTAGCGCTTGAGGAAAAATATCTCGCCCAAAGTCCGAAGGCCGCTCTTTTGGAATTAACTCCAGAACTGATTTTCGAATCGCCCAAATGGCCGCGCAGGCTAAATGCGCCGGAGGCCGCGCATGGGCATCTCGATAAAAACCTAAAATTTTATCTCCCTTAAGCCGAACTAAATCCGAGTCATGAGGATGATCCGTTTCAAAGAGAACCAGAGTCGCAGCCGAGGAATTCTCAGCATGAAAGTCTAAAAACGGTTTTAAATTCATTTCAACAAACAAATCCCCATAAACCACTAAAATGTCTTCTTTGCAATCTTTGCACGCATCCCGCACGCAGCCAGCCGTACCCCGAGGCACAGTCTCAATATAATACTCAAGATGGACCCCCCATGTCTCGCCTTTTCGGAAATAATCGCGCACAATATCAGCTTTATGTCCCAAGCAAAAAGAAATTTCTTGAAACCCTGAAGACTTAAGCCACACAATCAAATGCTCTAAAATTGGTTTCCCAAAAATCTTAATCATCGGTTTGGGAATTTCTTGAGCGACTGCTCGCATCCGCGTTCCCAACCCACCCGCGACAATCACCACTTTCATTGTTTTAAAATCCACCGAGAAGCCTCTAAAAGATTTCTGAATACTTTTTTAGGTTTTGCTTTATATATCCCGTCTTTTCCTCCTTTCCCAGTCTTAACCAGTAAAGGCACGCATCCCGCACGGTGACCAGCCAAGATATCCGCGCTTGAGTCCCCAACAAAATAAGAGGATTTCAGATCGATATTAAATTTCTTTTGCGCCTTAAAGATGAGACCAATCTGGGGTTTCCGGCAAGCGCAGGGTTTGCCAAAATCCGGATGATGAGGGCAATAATAAACGGCGTCAAGACGCGCCTTAGAATTTTCCCTTTTAAGCTCCTTACGTAAAGCGCGGGTAATTTTTTGAAGTCCGGAGAAACTCAGACGTCCGCGCGCCACCGCCGATTGATTACTAATTACAATCACTTTAAAACCATGGGCGCGCAAACTGGCAATCCCATCGGCAACTCCAGAAATAAGCTTTAAATCTTCAATTCGAGATAAATAGTCTACTTCCTCGTTTAAAACCCCGTCCCGGTCGACAAAAACGGCGCGATTACGTTTTCTTTCCACCATGAACATTCATTTTACTACAATACCGCACTCATGAATTCCCTAAGCGCAATTCTCAGCATCTTTGCGCGGTTGTAGGTGGGAAGAATGATTGAAAAAATGGAGGCATAAACTCTTACCGAATAGAGGGCGGCGGCAGAATCGGCGGCTTGACCGGAGGTTCTTTCGAACGTTGAAGTTCGACCTGGGATAAAACCAAACTTGGCGCGACAACCGACATGGGCACCCAGCCGATTCGGTGATTAGCCGAGGTCATATCTTTCCCTTCTCCCAAAACATGATTGAGAAAGCCAAGAGGCGTGCCGACCAAATCCAAACCGCGTACCAAGGTCAATTTTCCCGTTTTGGCGTTCACCAGATAAACAAGTTCCGGCATAATTCGCAAAGATTCTTCTCCGGCCGCGCTGTTTTCTCTGGTCAAAGACCTCACCTTTCGAATCCAAAGACCATAAGGTTTTTTTTCTTTTCTCAACTCTTTGAGCAATATCTTCATAAGCTGCGCATGGGAATAGCCATGTTTAGTCTCTAAAAAAAGATTGCTCGGCATTGCTCGTGGATAAGCCCCGGCATCCCCACGGGCATGTCCATTGGAATGAGGAAAGCCAATAACCGGATAACGGGACAGAAGAAAATTTTTAAGGCGTCCGTTTTCGACTAAAATTACTTTTTGGGCTTTGACCCCTTCCGCATCATAAGAATAAAAACCGACCAAGGGAGCTTTCTTAAAATAATGGGCCAAGGGATCGTCAATTAAGGTCAATTCTCTTGAAAACACAATTTTTCCTACTTTGCCTCTTAGAATTTGCGCGCCGGCGGGATTGCGCAAAGATTCTCCCGAAAAATTGAGACCTAAAGAAGAAACAATGGCGGAAGTGACCGAAGGGTCAATTAAAGCCGGAGCGTTAAAGGGAGAAGTAGACGGCGCGACCAAAAGTTCATCTATTTCGGAAAGCATCTTCTTGGCTTCTTTCTTTATTAGAGAAGAAGACGGAAGAGTTGCGCTCGACAAAGAGATAAAACTGCGTCCGGCATAAAGCCGCATTCCATCATGGGAGACCGCCGCAATCTCAAGTTCGACATGAAAAATATCTTGCGATGAATGGATGCGGCTTCCCTCGGAATTATAGAGACGAGAAAGAACGCGCCTTCTCTCCACGGACGCGTTTCCTTGAATTAGCGAGGGCTTTTGGGTAAAAATAGAGCTCGCCCCCCGGCAAAGATGGTTCATCTGATGAAAGAAAGAATTACCATCGTCTGATGCTTTAAACGGCGCTGCGCTCACGACTGGTTTTTCATGGGAAAGATCATCGGTGTCGTATTCTCTTTTTCCATTTCTCAGCCGCTCGGCTTCTTTCCGCAAAAAACCGGCAGCGGCCGACTTATAAGATTCATCCAGACTCAACCAAAGATCGTGTTTGAGAGCGAACGCATTATCATCAACCGAAATCCACGATCCAAGAGACCCTTGTGGAACGGGATTTAAGTGATTATCCAAAGCGTAACTGCCGACCCGGATATCCGCGAAAAGGGAGCGCCCCCGCCAATGCTGGGCCCAATTCAGCGCCCCCATATCGCATTCCGAATCCCAGTTACCTACATCCGACACATTGATGGAAACAAAATAGGGGAGCGGATATCCCGGCTCCTGCAAATGAGCCATCGCATTGGTAATTTCGGAAGAGACAACGACATCAATAGTAGAATTCTGAGCAAAACAACGATAAGGAAAAACTAAAAGCCCGATGCAAAGTAATTTTTTCATGGTTTCCTTTCGTACAAGATTTTGAACCGACCATTTCCGACCGAATGCAAATGAGGGAATGCCGCTTCCGAATTCCGTTTAGAGCAGCGGCCGTGCTTAGGCTCGGTCATGATTCTTCTTTGAAAGAAGCGTATCTAAAGCATAGGCTGCTTGCGGGATAACCCCCACCATCAAGGTCGTGTGATAGCGCATCACCGCCCAAAAAAGCCCGTAAACCACCGACATCACTATTGGAAATAGAATTAAAAACCCGATGGGATAACCATTTCTTAAAGCCAAGATGCTCCCCAGAAATCCGAAAAGCATGATTCCACCGCCGGTCAATAACCCAACCAAAGAAAGAGCTGAAAATGAAAATAGCGAGTGCGGATATTTCCAACCCTGATTGGGATAAGGCCGCCAAAGTTTCATAACTTTATGAATAAAAGCGCCCCAAAAAGTCAGCGGGCGATGGATAAAAATCTCGAAACAAGCATGGTAAAAAATAGGTTCGGCCTCGGCCAAGGTCAAATGCCGAGCGTTGACTGCAGAAATAACAGGATCTTTTCCCGCGCCCAGAGGGTATTCGAGTGGAATATCCGGGCGCGAATAATCATAGAGAAGGGACAAATACATGACTGATCCCCCCATACTCGCTCCCGCCACCCATCGCTTTAAGATTCTTTCATTGCGGTACATCCAGATTCCTTCTAGGATAAACGCGCATAAAAGGAAAATTCCAATCGTGCGGGCCCAATACTTCGGTTTAATTTTGGAAGCGGAGAGTATGGCAAAAGCGCCCCCCATGGGAATAAAAGGAGAACGGGTGAGACACAAAAGTCCAAAAATCGTTCCCATGCCGGCATAAGGCCATACATTTTGTGAAGCCGAATATTTTTGCCAGAGAAAAATCCAAATCAAACTCAAAAGGGTGATGAGAGGCTCTCGAAACATGGTCGCGGAAAAATAAATCCATTCCGGGAAAAAAGCGGCAAACAAAAGAGCGAAAAATGCAGTCCGTTCATTTCTAAAAATAGAAAGAGTCACAAGATAAGTCATCCAACAGCAAAAAACGCCGATCAAGACATTGAGCCCTATTCCCACTAAAGGCGAAAGCCCGATAAAGAAATGAGCGGTCGCCAATAAGAGAGGATAAAAAGGTTCGCGAG
Organism: Elusimicrobiota bacterium; assembly: GCA_027371715.1. Classification (GTDB taxonomy): domain Bacteria; phylum Elusimicrobiota; class Elusimicrobia; order UBA1565; family UBA9628; genus JAKAQV01. Next base: position 19,857 of record DAHXMM010000010.1, read on the forward strand.
AGGTTTCAAGATGACCCGGAGTCAGGGACAATTCTCCGCGCTCAACAAGGCCAAGAGCAAGACGATTGTATCCATCCGGGTCAAGAGCAGATGTTTGCTGAATCTCGGTCTTATATTCTTTGAAAGTATGAAAATAGGCGTAAAAAGCGTAGGATGCCCTTAAAATAAACGCAAAGAAAAGAAGAAAGACTATTTTAAAAGACTTTTGGACTACCTTTTTCTCGCGCATATTTCCATGGAATCGCGGGTATCAATATAGGCGAGTTTATTTTCAAGGCCAAGGGCCTTGATCGCCCCGCCGACCGTCAAAAAAACGGATTTGGGATAGTTTTTCAAGCGGCTCAGCCAATAAGAATAGGAGAAAATTCGTCCGAAGGATTTAACGGTCAATATTTCAAATCCGTTTTCAATGAGCATACGCGTCAGCGTCAGTCTTGAAAAATAATAAATATGGGCGGGACGAAGCCCCCACCAATAGCCGCGCATAATCTTGGCCGACAAGCTTCCGATATCAGGAGTCAAAATGTAGAGAATTCCCCCCGGCTTTAAGAAATTCCGACAAGAAGCAATCGCGGAGTTGGGATCCAAAAGATGCTCGATAACATCCGATAGAGCAACCACATCGAAATTCTTTCCCTGAATACTGGTTGAGTTTTCGAGAGATTCGGGATAACACTCGACTCTAAATCTTCTCCGCGCCTCTTCCACGGCCCAACGGGAAGGCTCAAGGCCCGTCACTTCAAAATCAGTTCGGGCCGCGTTAAGAAAATAACCGACATGAGAACCGATCTCAAGGAGCGAACCAGTGGAAACAAATCGCCGAATGGTATTTAAACTTAGGTGCGCGTTAATCGAACGGCTGGAGCTTTCCAGAAGATAACTTTCATCCACGCAGTTTCCGTAGCCGGAAAGAATGGCCGAGGCATTAGGACGAGGATTGGTATAGCACAAACCGCATTTTACGCAACGAACGATTCTCCCATAATTATGAAATTCATCGGTGGTCGCGGCAAAAGTCCCGGTTTCCTGATCATGCGGAGTCAAGTAAGGTCTTTGATATAGGACAGAGTTCTCTTTAGACCCGCACAAATTACAGAGAACTTCCTCCAAAGTTAAAGAAGCGGATTGCTCCATATCAGTTTCCTTCGCTGGTGAGAGGAGAGGGCGCGGTCAAGGCCCAAGGCCGAGCGTCCTCTTCGCGCTTGAGTAAATGCGTCAGCGGAGAGGGCGCGGTCAAGGCCCAAGGCCGAGCGTCCTCTTCGCGCTTGAGTAAATGCGTCAGCGGAGAGGGCGCGGTCAAGGCCCAAGGCCGAGCGTCCTCTTCGCGCTTGAGTAAATGCGTCAGCGGAGAGGGCAAAATAGGAGGCTTTAAACGATTTTCAGGCAGGCGCTCAAACTCAAGTTCCGAAACCAAAACGCTCGGCGCGATTTGATCGACCGGAACCCAACCCGATTCCGCCCCGCAAAAATAGGCATTGGAAAGCGTCTCATCATCGGAAGCCGCGAGAATACGATTTAAAACGACCAAGGGCGTGACCACAATTTTAACGCCTCTAACCAGGGTCTCTTTTCCGTCTTTGGCTGAAATTCGGTAAACCAAACGCGGCCGCAACTGCAAGGTCTGGGCCTGAGTTCGCTCGCTGGGATTGTCACCGCCGTAGGCCCCCACAATTCTAAAACCGTAAGGTTTGTGTTCCTGGCGCAGGAGTTTGAGCAATTTCTTCTTAAGCGCTTTGGGACTAATAGGATTTTGTGCCTCGATCATTAAATTGGCCATCCTCCCCAAGGGACGCAAGCTCGAAGAAGCCCGTCCATGCCCGTTTGAATGCGGGAAACCCTTAAGAGGCCAACGAGACATTAAAAAATTTTTTAAAATGCCGTTTTTAACCAAAATTACTCTTTGGGCAGGCACGCCCTCATCGTCAATCTGGTAATGTCCATGAAGCAAAATTCCCTTAAAGAAACTCATCGCTGGGTCGTCAATCACCGACAAAAAGATCGGAATAATTTTTTTTCCGACCATTCCTTTAAATATTTGTCCTTGCAAGGGATCTCTTTGCCTTTCTCCCTCTAGTTTATGCCCCAAGGCTTCATGAAACAAGACTCCCGTCATTTCCGGATCGAGAATGGCCGGCGCGGCGACCGGACTTTGGAGAGGAGCCTTTCGCAACTCTTTAAGTTCAAGAGCCAATTTTTCTACGGACTTGGCCAACTGCTTTCGCGAAGGAAGTTCCCTCATGTCTTTAAAAACCCATTCTCCGTAATTACTCACCTTAAGCCCGTCTTTGGCCCGTGAATTAATTTCAATGCTAAGAGAATTGGGTAAATTTTCATAAGGACCTGCGACTTTCGTTCCTTCGCTGGTCAAAAGATAGCGCCGCGCCCACCCCAAATGCAGAACAACAGTTCCATGATAGATGTAGGGATAAGAGCGCAAAATCTTACTTAAACTTTTAACCAAGGCCCTAGCCTTCTCTTCGTTGAAATCCGGCGGGATTTGGGGCTCATAAGAACGAGTCGCCGTCTCAACAGTAAAATCCGGCAAATTTTCCGCTCTATATTCCGTCACGCGCTTAGCTTTTTTATCCAAATATCCCGCCACCGCATCTTTATAAGCTTGATCAGTCAATATCCATAAATTCTCGCGCAATTCTTTCCCTGTCAGCGGGGATTCCGTACTCAAGCCCCTATACTGGATGGAGGTGTTGTCCATTTTTTTATTCCCATAGCGAACCTCCGTAAAAAGAGTCTGAGAATGGTATTGATTTTGAGACACAACCCCGCCAAAGGAGGCGGAAATATCCATTCCCTGCCTGGACACCATCCGGTAAGCGATAAAATACGGCGGTCCAAAATCGCCTTCCTTTAAATCTTTAAGCGAGCGCGACATTTCTTCTTGCATTGGAGAAAAAACAGTCTCATCCGTTGCGGGAAAAGTCACGGCTTTTATAGGAGAGCCCAAACAAATAAGACCAGCAATGAGAAGAGGTAAATTGCGGCTATTTTTTCTGAATAATCTCATAGCCGGAAGAATGCGCCGGAACTTCAGAAGGACTTTGAATAAGGGGCTTTCCTTTTGGATTTTTCAGTCTCTGTTCCACGGCCGCGAGGTTATGTTGAGCTTGGGCAAAATTGGGGTCAAACTGAAGAGCTTCTTGATAGGCGTTCTTAGCCTCTTCAAAATTATTCATCATAAAATAAGCGTTTCCCAGACTTGTGTAAATCTCCCCCCCCTCCGCATGCTTATCCAACTCAGGATGACGATGCACCGGATAAGGAATCCCGGGAACATGAACATAGGTTTGATAACTGAGAATCGTTTTTCTAAGAAAAGGTTTGACGATGAGAGACGGGTCTACCGCGCATTTTTGCGCCAAAATATATTCCTGATAAGCTTTGACCGCATTCGCGTAGCGATGTTCCATCATATAAATCTGCCCAATTCTCAAGAAATTGGGTTCGAAAACCGGATCAATCGTCTTATAAAGCTTAAAGCGAGTGAGCGCGCGATTTAAATACATCTGCGCATCTTCAGGATGGCCATGGTCAATGGCCCACTGAGCGCGCTTAAGATGAAGAACCCCCACTTGATAATGCATCTGAACATAATTAGGAGAAAGTTTTCGGACTTCATTGTAGGCATCTAGGGCGCGCTCATAATCATCCCGAGAAACATTATTTTTATCCCCCCAGGCGGGATTATAGGTTTTCTGCATATTAAAGCGATCGTTAAAAACATTTCCCATGAAATAAAGCGCCATTGCGAAATTGGGGTCGAGGCGATGCACCGTTTGATATTCAGATAAAGCCTTGTCCCAATCATGCTCTTTTGAAAAATAAATAGCGATATTGTGATGAATGTCGGCTTTAAAATAGCCCCAGAACGTATAAAGAATTGGGAGAACCGACAAAACCAGGGCCCCCACGAAAGGATTTTCAGATAAAAGAATAAGGCGAAAAAAAATGTAACCCAAACCAAAGACGCAGGCGAGCAAGGTTCCCCACGACAACCACCACTGGAGAATTTCTCCGCCCATGGTTAGGCGATCGATAGGCCCCTGTAAAATGTTAAATTGAGTCAAAATCAGAAAGATAACATAAAAAAGCCCACCCCAGGCGGCTAAGCGAACCGGCCAGATTAAAAATTCAGACAAGGTTTTCCAAAATGACTCGGGCTTTGCTTCTTCTGACTTGAGATTTTTTTCTTCGGCCAAGTGAGATTCATACAATCCTTTTCCTCTGGAAAGATTGACGATCATCCCGGGCAAAAGCCCCAAATAAACCCCCGAAGAAACAAAACGAAGACTCACATCGAAAAAATTGTGACACAACATGCCAATAAAGGCAATCATGTATCCCAAAAGATCAAAAACTCTAGGCGGAATTTTCTTATCTTTTGAGGAGTAAGAAGAGTCAAGCATCTGCTCCAAAGACTTAAAACCGACGACCAAGGTGCTGATAATAAGCCAAAGAAAAACCCCAAAGCCGAGTATTCCATTATCGAAAAGTTCTTCTAAATACTCATCCTCCGCATGATCGGTCTCGGTATTATGTTTGCCTTCAATATGGAAAATGGGAGGGCGCCGAAAAGCGGGATAAACCGGCGGGAAACTCCCCACACCGGTTCCAATAAAAGGTTGCGTCATAATCATTTCCCAAGTGGCCTCCCAGGTAAACAGGCGAAAGTTAACGGAAGCTAGGCGCGTTGTAAAATCTTTCATGAAGATATATGAAAACGGCAATAAGACCGCAAGCGCTCCTCCAATTAAATATTTCCGGTAGGGGCGAATAATTTCCTTGAAATAGATAAAGGCAATGACGCAGAAAACGACGATCACGATTCCAAACCCAACCCAAGCCCCCTTGGTCCCTGTAAAATAGAGATCCACCAAAAGCATGAGCATAAGTGGAATCAAAGACATCCGACGGCCTTTAAGGTAACGCAAGAGCAAAACGGGGAAAATAATAACAAGAAAGTCCGCAAAAAAGTTGGGGTTGCCGTAAGTCGAAAACACACGGTCGCCAAAAGCCATGCGCCAAATAAACGGATCAATTCCGTGACCAATTCCCGGTGGGAAGAAATGAGTGTCAATGACTTGGAGAAACCCATATCCCACCGCAACCCAAGCCGTCCAAATTAAAATTTTAGTCAGCCGCTCGGAAGCCTCGGCGTCAAACTCGTAAATAATAATGAGTGCCGCCGCCATAAAGAAAAAATGCCGGAGGAAAAAATCAACGCTGGCCATGTGATAAGGCGCATGGATAAAGGAAAGAATTCCAACTAAAAGATAAGCCAAAAACGGAGACAAGCACACCAAATCTTCTCGGCTAAGAGCGGCGCCGCCGGACTCAATCAGGCGACTAAGCCATAGGGTCAGAAGCGCTAAGCCCCCCATCTGCATGATGGATATTTTGACCTGGGCGGAGTCATAGGTTCTCAAATAAAATAAAGAAGAAATTAAGAAATAGAGAAGCGGAAGCCACCAAACAATGGATTTATGGAGAAAAGATTGAAGCTCTAAAGACTTCTTAAGCGAAGCGACTTTATCTTTAACTATGGCCGGCATCAAGAAATCCTAGCAAAAACGCGGGCAAATATCGTTAGATATCGTAAAGACTATGAAACCAAAGAAAATATTTGTGACAGGGTCCTCGGGGTTGATTGGTTCCGAGGTTTGCATTTATTTTGGAAAGCGAGGTTTTAAAGTCGAAGGCTTAGACAACAATCAACGCGCGGTGTTTTTTGGTCCTTTGGGCGACACGCGCTGGAACCAAAAGCGGCTTGAAAAAACTCTTCCGGATTTCGCCCATCATGAACTCGATATCCGCGACCGTGAAGGCGTTTTAAAATTGCTTGCCGAAATAAAACCCGATATTATTGTCCATACCGCCGCCCAGCCCTCTCATGACCGCGCCGCCGCCATTCCTTTTGACGATTTTGACACTAACGCCGTTGGAACTCTTAATTTGCTTGAAGCCGCGCGCCGCGCCTGCCCCGAATCTCCCTTTATTCATATGTCCACCAACAAGGTTTATGGAGATCTTCCCAACACCATCCAACTCAAGGAAATGAAAACGCGTTGGGATTACGATGATCCAAAATATGATAACGGAATTCCGGAAACCTTCTCTATTGATCAGTCTAAACACTCTATTTTCGGGGCCTCAAAAGTGGCCGGAGACGTGATGGTCCAGGAGTACGGACGCTATTTTAATATGCCGACCTGCGCTTTAAGAGGCGGATGTTTAACGGGCCCCAATCACTCGGGCGTCGAACTGCATGGTTTTTTAAGTTATCTCATCAAGTGCAATTTAGAAGAGCGCGAGTATAAGATTTACGGATATAAAGGAAAGCAGGTTCGAGACAACATTCATTCGGAAGACGTCGCGGCTTTCATCCATGAATTCTCGAAATCCCCCAGATGCGGAGAAGTTTATAACCTTGGCGGCGGGAAACCAAACGCCTGTTCCATACTTGAAGCCTTCGACAAAACCGAAGCCTTAAGCGGGAAAAAGCAAAAATATATCTATCTGGATGAGAATCGCATCGGGGATCATATCTGCTACTACAGCGATTTAAGAAAAATGAAAAAGCACTATCCCAATTGGGATGTTACGAAATCCCTGGATGATATTTTCCGCGAAATCGTGGAATCCTGGCGCAAGCGCTTAACGGAAACCCCAGCATGAGAATTCTCGTCACCGGAGCTTGCGGCTTTGTCGGAAGCTCACTCATTCAAACTTGGGTGGAATCCGGCGTGAAATATCAAATCACGGGAGTTGATAATTTAATCCGACCGGGAAGCGAAATAAATCGCGAACGTCTTAAGAATTGGGGCGTTAAACTTTATCACGGCGATATCCGAATTCCCAGCGATTTTGAGGCCTTGCCGTTGGTTGATTGGGTCATTGACGCCGCCGCCAACCCCAGCGTCTTGGCGGGAATTGACGGAAAAACTTCTAGCCGCCAGCTCATCGAGCACAATTTAGAGGGAACGCTCAATATGCTGGAATTTTGCAAAACCCAAAGGGCGGG
>DAHXMM010000014.1:0-72497 GCA_027371715.1 Elusimicrobiota bacterium
GAGGCATTGCCCTGGGACTGGCCATCAACAAAACTCTTTCAAATCTTTTGCGCGCGACAATCTTTGTCATAAACCGCCCCTTCAATCTCGGCGAAAAAATTCGCATTGACGATAAAATCTATCAGGTCATCGACCTCGAACCCAAATATGTCAAGCTGAAATTCATCCAGATAGCCCCTGACGCCCTAGAACAAGCCGATCCCGGCCCGGAAATCGTTTATTTCACTTATTCTCAGATCAGCAACAAAGCCGTGGAACTTTACCGCGCCTATGATCCGGACGATAAAATTTCGTTTAAGCCGCTCCTCAGCCTCGGGCTGGTTCCATTTTGGAAGGCGCTCAGAGAACTCCCCTACGCGTCTGATCTCAAAGCGGCGTTGTGGGGCCTGGGCCTTTTTCTATTTGGAGAAGTCTTGCCTATTTTAAAAGCGCACAAGGGATATCATTTCATCGGCGCTATTCTCCCCTACACGCAAAGCCTGTTTGCCCTTTTAGTTTCAAGCGCAATTTCTCGCTCCTTACAAGAATTTATTCCACTCGTTGGAAAATATGCCCATTGGGATGGTGAAACCACCGCCCTTTTTCGTCTGGCCCTTCAACTCACTGCCAACATCATCGGAATCAGCCTCGCCATCGGCGCTTTGGGAATTCATATGACAAGCCTGGCCTTGGGGCTCGGGGTCGGCGCCGCGGCGTTTACCTTGGCCTCGAACAATATCCTCGCCAACATCGCCCAAGCCGTCTCTCTGAGGTGGCAAAGCCCGTTTAAAATCGGAGACGTCATCGAAGTCGCCGGAAAAATGGGAGAAGTCGCCAATATCGGGCTTTTTTACGTTGTCCTTAAAACCGGGGAAAACCGGCACACGCTAGTCCCCTATTATTTGCTAGAATATAACGAACTTATTATTCACGGCAGTCCGCGAGCCTCCAATAACCCGCAAGGTAAATAACCGAGTCCGCGTTTAACATAAAACAAAGGGAACTCATGACTACTCAACGCAGAACCGATACGCGCAACATCGCCATCATCGCCCATGTCGACCACGGAAAAACGACCCTGGTCGATTCGATGCTTAAAGAAACCGGGCTTTTCATCAAAAAGATGGACGAGCCCCAGGAACAAGTGCTCGACTCCAACCCCTTGGAGCGCGAAAAGGGAATCACGATTTTAGCCAAGAACACCTCGGTCGTTTATCAAGGAATCACGATTAACATCGTCGATACCCCGGGACACGCGGACTTTGGAAGCGAGGTCGAACGCGCCCTCAGCATGGTCGACGGCTGTATTCTCCTCGCCGACGCGGCCGAGGGCCCCATGCCGCAAACTAGATTTGTCTTGAGAAAAGCTCTCGCTTCCGGGCTTAAATGCGTCGTCGTCATAAACAAAATGGATCGCCCGGACGCCAGGCCCCAAGACACGGTCAACAAGGTTTTCGATCTTTTCGTCGAGATGGAAGCTTCCGAAGAGCAGCTCGATTTCCCAATCATCTACGCCTGCGGAAGGCAAGGCTGGGCCTCGACTGAAACTGATAAAACGGGAACAAACCTCTCACCTCTTTTTGAAGCCGTTCTCAAGCATATTCCCGCGCCCGAAGCCGATGAATCCAAGCCCCTTCAGATGCAAATTACCATGCTCGATTACAGCTCTTATATCGGACGCATCGGGATCGGGCGCATCCGCAACGGAAAAATGGCTAAAAACCAGCCGGTCGCTCTCGTCAAAAGCGATGGGAAAATCACCAACGGCAAGTTGACGCGCCTTGAAAAATATTTCGGGCTCGAACGCCGCGAAGTCGAAAAAGCCTCGGCCGGAGACATTGTCGCGGTCGCCGGTTTTGAGGACATCGATGTCGGAGACACGGTTTCATCCGCCGAATCTCCGGCTCCTCTTCCCACCATTCATATCGACGAGCCGACGATGGCGATGGAATTCATGGTCAATACCAGCCCCTTGGCTGGCCGGGAAGGGAAATTTGTCACCAGCCGTCATATTAAAGAGCGCCTTTTAAAGGAAGCCGAAACCAACGTTGGGCTTAAAATCGAGGCCTTGGGCGGGGAAGGGCGTTTTCTCGTTTCCGGACGCGGAGAACTCCATCTGGCCGTCCTTATCGAAACGATGCGCAGGGAAGGCTATGAACTCGCCGTCTCAAGGCCCGTGGTCATTGAAAAACGGGAAGGCGGGGAAATTCTCGAGCCTTACGAGCGTTTGATTCTGGACGTCCCGAATCAATTTCAAGGATCGGTCATCGAGATTCTGGGGAAACGCGCGGCTCAAATGACCCACATGCAGCCGGAGGGGAATTCCCGTTTGCGACTGGAATACGTTATTTCCGCCCGGGCTTTGATGGGACTCAAAAGCGAACTCTTGACGACCACGAAGGGCTTGGGGCTCATGCACCATTCCTTTGACGGCTACGCGCCTAAGGGCCCCGATCCGGCGCCGCGCCCCAACGGCGTTTTAATCGCGAAAGAAGCGGGCCTCGTCACCGCCTACGCCTTGGATCACCTCCAAGACCGCGGAGTTTTCTTCACCGCTCCCGGGGTTGAGGTTTACGCGGGCATGATCATCGGAACCAACTCCCGCTCAAACGATCTCGTCGTCAATCCCTGCAAGGCGAAAGCCTTGAGCAATATGCGGACAAAGTCCACCGACGAAAAATCCCAACTCGAACCTCCCAAAATCCTGACCTTGGAGCAAGCTCTCGAATTTATCGACTCAACCGAACTTCTCGAGGTCACTCCTCAAAGCCTCAGGCTTCGGAAGAAATCCCTCAGCGAAGCCGAGCGCCGTCGAAGCGGAAAAGAAGAAGCCGCGGCTTAGAGCCCTGACGCACAAGCGCGAAAAATTGGGACCTTTGCCGGCGATTTTCTAGGCCTTTTGGCCCAGACTTTTTTTACTGAGTCAGGATAAAATATGGAAGAGCATCTGACCCATGATCCAAAACAAACAGGCGTCGCCCTGGCCGAAAATTGCTCTGACGTTTTTGCTTTTAAGCCTTACTCGGGCCCAAACAACGCTTGCCGGACCGAATAGTCCAAGACGTGGGTGTTTTCATTATAAAATTGACCGCCTTTACCCCTGCCAAATTTCCATAATTCGGGATACAGAAAAAAATCTTTCAAGTTCCAACCTTGCTTGCGGCCAAAAAACAGATTTAAAGCCTCTTCCCCAATACGTTTGTGATTATATCGGGGTGAATCTATCATCCCCAAAAGATTACTCCCCAACCCCGGATGGGTCTTGGTGGGCCACCCTGCAAGTCAGCAACTTCAATGACGAGGACTATTCCCGCCAAAAGCGAGACATCAAATCTGCGGACAGAGACTATCAAGTTTATCTTGGGACGCTAAGCGGCTATTTGACGTTTACAGCCAAAATGATTAACGATATTAGACAAAATCGTTGGCTCTCTCCGCCGGGATGGGGAAAAGCGGATGGTGATATTCTTTTAATTACTTTAAGACCGTTTCTTGGGAAACAAATCAATGCTTTCTATGTTTCCGATCCAAGGAAAGGCCCTTGGCAAAACACATGGAACTGGAAGTCCTATCTTGCCGTTTATGAAAAGAGAAATGCGGAACTGAGGGCAACAGAGGACGGGAATACGGCTGCGATGTTGAGAGAGACGCGCAAAAAAATTTCAAAAAACCTGGGAGAGAAATACGGTAATCTCTTTCAAGCCGATTTTAACAAAGATGAAAACGCACTAAACGCCCGCGAGCTTGGATACAACCATGCGGTGCGCGCGCAAAAACCGCATCTTTCATCCCCCAAGCGGACAAAAGCCCAGGCCTCAAAAGGCGCTCCGAATCAAAATACTCCGACCGAGCGTTTCCGCGAGAAAGCGCCGCCTCCGAAGTCCGCCGAGACGCGGCCGCCCGAGCCATTCGTGTTTTTACCAAATAATCTCCACGAGATTCACCAGCGCAATTATTTCGCGCAGGACTCATTTTCCATATCCCAAGGCGCACGGCGCATCTCGGAGGAGGCGCAGGTCGCGATTTGGCACGCGCTGGGCATGACCCAAACGATCGGGAACCCAGAACGGAGAGTTCCGCTCGCCTTCACCCAGAAAGACGGCACTTGCGCCCTCGCCGCCTTGACTCAATATTTGCAGGCCTATGGCAAAAAAGTAACGGTTGAGGACGTCTCCAAACTAGCGCGGGATCAGGGGCTTGCCGATTTCCCGGAGAAATTTAGCGACTCCGTGAATGCGACAAGCTGGAACATGAGAGGCGGCCCTACCCCTTTTTGGAGCGTAGGCGAAACCGCCAAATATTATGGTTATCGAGTTTCCCGAAGTTGGGGCCTGGGACGCTGGGGCGAAAGCGCGAAAAAAACTCAGCAGGAAAATCAAATGAAGTTGGATAAGGCCATACGGCGCGATAAGGGTGCTCTCATGGGCGTGTCCTCGGCGGTTCTTTGGCATAGAAAAGACCTGCCCATCCAGCCCGATCATGTCGTTTACGTCACGGGGGAAGAAATCAACACAACGACTCATAAGATATTGGGATATTACATCAACGACAGCGGGACCGGAGAAGGCGGTCGCTTCGTCGAAGCACAAACCTTTCTGCGCGCTTGGAAGTCCGCCCTGGATTTCATGGTCGTTATCAAGCCTGTCTCCTCCAAATAAGCGTGCCAAACACAATACCGCAGCCCAAAACTTTTTTAAATTAGGTCTTTTGCCAGAACTTTCCTAGGCCTTTTGGCCCATGATTACCGATGAGAAATCATACTAGTATAAAAGTATGAAGTCTTTATACTTAAAATGAGAAGACAATCCATCATTGGGACATTGGTTGCAAGCTTGTGTTTCTTATCTTCAGTTTCTCGCGCCGGAGGAACGGAGACCGTCCTTACGAGTTTTAATTTTGATGATCCTGGAAAAGCGTTCATTCTTCAAGGCTTTTCCAACACCCTAAAACTACCTCCCATTCCCGTTCCGCTTGAAACCAATCCAACACGCTCAGTAATCGTTCCGCCGGGTCTTTGGAATTCCCTAAAAGCTCCGGATGAGACCTCGCTTGAGATTATCGAGGCCAGCTTTCCTCAATGGAACACGAGCACCATCCACGAAGTTCCTTTAAAAGCGGCCGAGGCGATGCTCGCGGAGGGCGTCCGGCAAAAAATGAGTGCGTTGGATTTCTTCACCGATCCTGCCTGGCAAGGACCGCATTCCTATTATTTCTCGCAAGAGACATTATCTAAGGTCATGGCCCGATATAACCTCCACTCTCTTATTCCCGTCAACGGCCAAGACGTTGACGGGCTGCCCTTTCACATGCAGATGGCGTTGATTGGGAACGGCCGAATCGTGATGTTTATGGATCAGGATGGTTTTAACTTTACCAACCCCGACTACGCCTCTTTCCAGTATCACGGACATCCCTTTACTTTTGACGGCGATCGGATCATCATTGAAGAAATTATAGGGCCCGGCGACTTAAGGATTTCGGGCCTTCGCGTCAATGTCACCGTTAATACCCTCATTCATCCAAGCCTCCCTATCGTGGAAGCGAAAAAAATTTCCGCGACAAAACAACACATCCAAACGAGTTTAGGCGGAGGCGACGCGCCGCTTCTCCCGATCGCCTTGCGCACAATGGAAAAAAAGCCGTAATCGGTTATGCTATGATAGAGTAAAGTTTAAGAGGAATAGAAAAATGAAAACATCAACGATGAAAATTTTTATTCTTGCCGTCCTCGGCTTAACGTTTTTCAGCGCGTCTTCAAGAGCGCAAGACAGCATTGAGACGCAGTCCGCAAAATCAGGGAAAATGTTCGATTTAATTTTGGCTCGCGGCGGCCCTATTGGCGGGTTTCCCGGCGGTATGGGCCCGGGGGGTATTCAAAGCCTCAAAAAGAAAAAAACTCCAAACAAAAAGTCTAATATTTCGGATGATTACGGCGTTCATTGCGAAAGATCCGTAGACGTCATTATGCCGGGATGCCGCGACAAAAAGCATAAGAAACAAAAATCCGCCTCTCAACACGCAAGCCACCCGTCCCAAGATGTCAAGCCCGAGATCATTATTATTAAAGGCGGCAAAAAATGAAAAAAATTTCCTTACTGGCAGGAATCCTCGTTTTCGCGGCGACTCAATCGCCCAAAGCCCAAAATTTTGGAGCGCGGTTAAGCGCTGGGAGGCAAGCGGTCATTGAGTCTCCCCTTCTCAAAGAAATTAATGCCTCGGCTAAAGCCTCAAACGCCGAAAGCAAAAACTATAAAGCTCTCATGACGGCCGCCTGCGTCAAAAATGACGCGACGGGAGTCGCTAAGATTCTTAACGCCATGCCCAAAGGCGCGGTCAATCATATTTACGACAATTTGGCAGGCCACCACGGCGCCGGAGTCATTTGGTGCGCGGTCGGCTTTCAAAATACGGTCATGGTCAAAGTTATGCTTGAGCACGGAGCCGCGCTTGACGGTAAAAGCGCGACCGGCTGGACCCTGGCCATGGAAGCGGCCGCGACAGGAAATGACGTCATCGTCAAGATGCTCCATGCTCACGGAGCTAATTTTTGCGCTAAGAACAAAGACGGCGAAACCGCGGCGGATATGGCCAAGTCCTACGGTTTTCCTCAAATCGCCCAGGAAATCAACTCCTGGACAAAATTCTGCCGCTAAATAAATAGGGACAGTCCCTTCCCTCATAATCTTAAGGTCGGGACAGCGCCACCCGCAAAAGTTATGAAGAAGAGGCGCAGTCCCCATTTACCCCTAGGCCCTTTTTCACGACCTTTCTAGGCCTTTAGGCCCAGGCCCCCATTCAGGTTTCCTGTTAAGATATACCAATGCCAAAAGATAATCATTGGCTTCAAAATTTCGCTTTCGCGCTCGGCGCTTTCTTTGCTTTGACCCCGGGGGCCGGCGCGCGAGTTTTATCTCCCAAGGATATCCAGGCGATTAAAGCCTGTGAAATGACCCCGCGCGCGTTTGAATCCCTGACCTCTTCCCGGCAAAATGAGATTTTGTCCGGAAATTGCGATCATCACGCGGCATTCTTCATCGGGAAATCCCTCCGCCGCGGCCCCAAACAAGAGCGCGGCCTCAAAGAAGCCTCCCATCATGTCCGCGATTTCCTAGGAAAGGCGAAAACAGCCTTTGACCATGCGGCTCCCTCGGATGAAAACGTCGCCGCTTCCGATTTCAATGAGGCGACAGGAAAACTCATTTCTCCGGCCGCGGTCCAAACCCGCTTTTCACGAATTTCCCCGGACCAAACTCCTCTTAACGCAAATCCTTCTTCTCCCGGCTCTCAACCCCGGGCGCAAAAGCCCCTCTCCACGAAAACGCCCTCAAAGCCCAAAGCCAAAAAACCTCGGTTTATTCCGATTCCCGGAAGCGACTGGGAAAAAGCGGCCAACGGAGACCTCAGCCCGGAGGACGACCCCGGCTACGAAAGCGAAATCACTTTTAATGATCAGTTAATGAACCAAGACAATCAAGTCGGAGACACCAGTAAGGCTTGCCGCAAGCTTGACCTGCATGGATCCGGAGCCTACTGGTTCGGGAATCTGGGAATATCAGGCTCCATTCATCGCGCGATATTGGCTCTTCCCTACGCCAACGGACGTCTCGCGGTATTGGATTCTTATACGCCGGCTCCCGAATATCATTACGGTTTTGTCCCCACCAGTATTAGCGGAGCGCCGCTCACTCTCACATTAGGAATGAACACCAGCCTCAATACGACCGTGATCCGCCCGCTTCCCCTCAATCAAGCCAGCGCCTGCAACAGCCTTTTTCGGATATTTAACCCCATGGACGCAAAAACCGTTTTCCCACTTAAGGCAAAACGCATTGAGAAAATGGAAATCGGGGAAATCTGGAAGTTGCCGGTTCAAATTCAAATCGCAGCCGGACCAGGGCTCACCCCTATTTTCGGGCCCGCCATCATCGGGCTTAACCTTCTTTACTCTCAAACAGGCGGCTATGGACTCACCTTAAGACGCTTGGATAAAACCCATTTACGCGTGCGCCTGCGCTTTAACCACGCCAAACTCTTGAACGCTTCGGGACAAACCCTTTTTAGCATGGCCGGCCCCATGCTGTCGGCGATATTCTCGGAAGAAGTTCCGGTGGTCGGAGATTCCCTGGGAGGCAGAAACGTCGGGCAAGGACTCAGCCAGCTTTGGATTACCCAACTCATCAACTACACGACCACCAAACTCGGAGTTTCCATCTCTTGGAGCGGGGAAAACCAGGCCTTGATTGAATTTATTCTCAACCCCGAGGACCACAAACAAATGTTGGAACTTCAAAAACTCGCCACGGGCGGAAGATTTGGAACGCTCTCAACGCTCATGAAAATGTATACGGATTCGGCGAAAAATTCATTTAAGCTCACGGAAAAATCCGTGATTCAAAATGCTCGCCAAAACAGCTTGCGCCTTAAGAGCCCGGTCAACTTTCTTGGAACCCAAGAATCGATCGGCATTAGCCGCTCAATTAATTTCACGATTCCGATTATCTTTCATTTCTCCGCTCAAGACTCCCATGATCATCAACAAATGAAAATATTCGACCCTTCAGGAGGGGCTTTCAAGGTGAGCGGAACCTTTAAAGCCTTTGACGCCTCTCACGGAAACCAAAACGGAGAATTACAGCTCCCTTATTTCGGTTCTCTTTTTGAACAAGACTCCCAAGAAGGCGTCTCGACCTTCCTCTACTACGACAAGAAAGGACGCGTGTCCTCGCCGGTTATTCTCTACACCCAAAATGCGGGCCTCACCAGAAACAGTAAGGCCCCCTTGCGTTTAACCGAGCTTGCCCGGTCTTTCTTCCCAAGTTATGGGAATAAAAAATTGGCCCTCCCCTTGGATGGCTTAATTCCCAAGAACAAAAAAGACGCCTATAAGGGCGGTTCCTCGGCCATGACCGTCGTTTTGGACCACAATGCCATCTCAGATATTAAACACGCATCTAAAAACCTCATCTTCAACTCCTATTTAAACGCCCAAGATAATCGAAAAGAGCTTTTGTCCATCGCCGCAAAAGCCGCGAAAGAGCGCGTCACCCCTGAAGCATTCCTTGACCATAAAATTCGCGGGCTTTATCCTCCCGGAAAACCCAGCCCGGAAAAAACTCGCCGCATTTCCTATCTTCATGCCGAGAAGGATCAATTCGAGCAAATGAAAAATCTGGCAGCGGAACTACCGCATCTGGGAAACCCCCGCGGAAAATCAAAGATTAACCCCGAAGAGGAAACGCAAAACGTCCGCAATTTCATCACAGGACAAAGCAAAAACGGTCTAGCCTATGGTGATTTAATGAAGGTCCTCGTGCGTCTCATTAAACCCAAGCATTTAGCCGTGGAATTTGTCTTAAGCGCCAAAAGAAAAGGCGGGAAAAGAGACCAGACGCGCCTTTATCTCAATCATAAGCTTGTGGGAAACCCTCTCATCAAAAGATGGAGTTTGGCCGCTTCCCGCTATCTCGTGCTTCAAACTACAGACTAAGACGCGACCCCAAGATTTGCAAGATGTTATAATCTGGGTAGGAGATAAATTCATGATCCCAGTTTTCGGCGTATCCCAAGAATACAAGAAACTTCGCAAAGATTTAAGAAAAGCCGCATTAGAGGTTCTCGACTCCGGGCATTACATTCTCGGACCTCACACAAGCGCCTTTGAGAAGGAATTTTCTTCCATCATGGAAGCCCAGCACGCCATCAGCCTTTCTTCGGGCACCGATGCCTTGGAAGTCGCTTTAAGAGCCTTGGGAGTGGGGCCCGGAGATGAGGTCATCGTGCCGACATTCACCTTTGTCGCGACCGCCGCCGCCGTTTCCATGGTTGGAGGAACGCCGGTTTTCTGCGATGTCGACGCAAAAACCTTAAACATGGGCGTGAAAGAAATAGAAGCCGTTCTGACCCCAAAGACCAAGGCCATTATTCCGGTACATCTTTACGGCTCTCCGGCCAACATGACCGAGATTATGGACTTAGCCGTCCGCCGGAAACTCTTTGTCATCGAAGACTGCGCCCAAGCCCACTTGGCCAGATGGAAGGGAAAGCCGGTCGGCTCCTTTGGCCACATCGCGGCTTTCAGTTTTTACCCGTCTAAAAATCTAGGGGCTTTGGGAGATGCCGGGGCGGTCATCACCAACGACTCGGCCTTGGCTAATATCTGTTTAGAAATAAGAAATGCCGGACGCGGTCTCACGGGGCCGACCTACGAATATACCCGAGTGGCCGGAAACAGTCGCATGGCGGAAATCCAGGCGGCTCTTTTACGCGTTAAAATCAAGGGACTGAAGGAAAGAACGGATAAAAGAATCGAAATCGCCAAATTCTACGAAAAAAAATTCTCGAAACTTCCTTTAATCTTGCCGCCCATCGGGGACGGGGCAACGCAGTCGGTGTTTCACCTTTATATCCTCCGAACCGAAAAAAGAGATGAACTGGCCAATCATCTCAAAGAAGCAGGGGTGTCCTGCGGGGTTTATTACCCGCTGCCGCTTCACAGGCAAAAGTGTTATCAGCATTTGAATCTAAAACCTGAGGCTTTTCCCAATGCTGAAAAAGCCTCTCAAACAGTTTTAGCCCTTCCCATGCACCCTTTTCTCTCTAAAAAGGAAATGTATCAGGTGGCTAAGGCCGTGAGTTCTTTTTTCAAAGGCTCACGCCCAAAACCTGAACAAAAACGAGCGTCGGCCGTCTCATAACCAATGACGCGCCGGCGCATCCTCTTTGTCTCAACTTCAACAACCCGGGGCGGCGCGGAAAAGATACTCTACACGCTTATTACTCATCTCAACCGTGAGAAATTTGAAGTCTTGGGACTAGTCAGCCTTAAATCTCCGGGCGTTTACGCCTCGCTTCTCCAAGAAAAAAACATTCCTATTGAGAGCCTTGAGATCGAACACCGGGGAATTTTTTCAGCTGCCACTCATCTAAAAAACATCATCCGGGAAAAAAGTCCGGAGATCGTTTTGGCCTTTATGTATCAGGCTATTCAACTCTGCCGTTTAGTCAAACTCACATCCCCCGCTGCTTTTAAACTCATTTCCTCCCACCGCGTCAACCCGCGCGCACGCTCTTTTTCGACCTTGCTAGTCGATCGAATACTCAAATCTCAAGATAATCTCACCGTGGCCGAATGCGCGGACTCCGCTTCTTTCTTAATTAACCGACAAAGCTATCCCGGAAGCAAAGTCCAAGTCATCCATAATGGAATCGCGATCCCGCCCCATCAAGAAGAAAAAGCCGCTCTAAGAAAAAAGCTCGGCATTCCCGGGGATTCCTTTTTGATCGGAACGGCCGGACGCCTCCACGCGCAAAAAAACCACGCCGCTCTCATTGACGCGGTGGGAATTCTCAAAGACCGGAAAAACCTGCGCTGCGTTCTTTTCGGGGAGGGCCCGGAACGCGCGGAGATCGAATCTCAAATCGCCAAACTCGGTCTTAAAGACCGCGTCCTTTTAGCGGGTGAAAGAGAAAATGCCGCTTCATTTTTCCCAGCCTTGGACGCCTTTATTCTCCCTTCCCTTTGGGAAGGCTTTCCTTCGGTTATACTGGAAGCGATGGCGGCAAAAACGCCGGTCATTGCGACTGATGTGGATGGAACGCCCGAAATGATTGAAGACGGAATCAACGGTTTTCTTGTCCCGCCAAACGATGTTAAGGCGTTAGCTCATAAAATCGCGGAACTAGCCGCCACGCCGGAGAATTTAAGACGTCAGCTCGTCCAAAACGCTTATCAAACCGCGCGCGAAAAATTTCCCCTATCTAAAATGATAGCGGCTTATGAAAAAGTTTTATAATAATTCTAATGACCCCACAAACCGATTCCCCATTGGAAGAAGACCAAAAGCCCCGCCAAAGCCCTCATGCCGTCTCAAAGCTCAAAGCTCTTGTTCAAAAAGCGGAAGCAGGCGGCGGCCCCGAGCGCACTAAAGCGCAAAAAGCTCGTGGAAAGTTGACTGCGAGAGAACGCATCCATTATTTGCTTGATGACGGAAGTTTCCAGGAAACCGATCTCTTGGTCCGAACCCGCGCCGCTGATTTTGGGCTTAAGGACAAAGATATTCCCGCTGACGGCGTCATTACCGGGTTTGGAACCATTGCCGGACGGGAAGTGGCGGTTTATTCCCAGGATTTTACCGTTTTAGGGGGCTCTTTAGGGCTCGCCCATGCCGCTAAAATAGTCAAGATCATGGATCTAGCCATGGAAAGCCGGGTCCCTGTTATCGGAATACTTGATTCCGGTGGCGCCCGTATTCAAGAAGGAGTTGATTCGCTCGATGGCTACGCTCAAATTTTTTATCGAAACACGATGGCCTCAGGCGTCATTCCTCAAATTTCAGTCATTCTCGGCCCTTGCGCAGGCGGAGCCGTTTACTCTCCGGCACTCACGGATTTTGTCTTCATGGTCGAGGGAACCAGTCACATGTTTGTCACCGGCCCCGATGTCGTAAAAGCCGCGACCGGAGAAGAAATCTCCTTTGAGGCCTTGGGCGGAAGCTCCGTTCACGCCGCGAAATCGGGGGTTTGCCATTTCGTCGCGAAATCAGAGCCTGATTGTTTTAGGCAAGTCCGCGAACTTCTGTCTTACCTCCCACAAAACCGTTGGGAACGTTCGCCCCGCGTCGCCAACCCCGACCCAGTTCGTAGAAAAACGCCGCTCTTGGAAACTCTCTGCAATCTGGACCCCAAAAAGCCCTATCGCGTCCACCACATTCTTTGGCAAATCGCCGATGAACACAAATTTTTTGAGGTTCAGGAATCCTACGCCCGCAACATCGTCATAGGCTTTATTCGTCTGGGAGGAGACGTGGTCGGGGTCATTGCCAACAATCCCGGGCATTTTGCCGGCGCTTTAGACATCAATGCCTCGGATAAATCCGCGCGCTTTATCCGTTTTCTCAACTCCTTTAACATTCCCATCTTAACCTTAGTGGATGTTCCAGGATACTGGCCCGGACTCGATCAAGAACATGGCGGCATTATTCGGCACGGAGCGAAAATTCTCCACGCCTATAGCGAAGCGACGGTTCCTAAAATTTCGGTTATTCTTAGAAAAGCCTACGGCGGGGCCTATATCGCAATGAGTTCCAAATATCTCAAGAGCGACTTCAACTTCGCTTTCCCTTGCGCTGAAATCGCGGTCATGGGACCGCAAGGAGCGATTGAAATTCTTTTCTCCAAAGAAATCGCCGCCGCCAAGACCGACGAAGAAAAGAAATCCTTGCGTGAAAAACTGATCAAGGACTATTCCGACAAATTCGCTTCTCCTTATCCCGCCGCCGCTTCAGGTTCCATTGATGAGGTCATCGAACCCGCCGATTTGCGTCTCAAAATTATTCGCGCTCTAAGGCTTCTCAAAAACAAGCGCCTGCCGGGACAGCACTTAGTTTCAAGGAACATCCCGCTTTAAGGCTCCGTAATGAAATAATATGGAACGCGCCCAAATACTCGTCGTCGAGGACACGCCGTCGACCGCGAGTCTCATCTCCCATGTCCTAAAGGAAAAAAACTTGGGAGTCAAGCTGGTCTCTTCTCTAAAAAACGCGCGCGAGGAATTTTTAAAAATGACTTTTGACCTATTAATTTTAGATCGCGGTCTCCCGGACGGGGACGGACTTGATTTCGCCAAAGAAGTTCGCTCTTCTAAACATTCTCCCACCGTCCCCATTCTGATTTTGACCGCCCAAAATGAGATCGAAGAGCGCGTCGCGGGGCTCAGCGGCGGGGCCGATGATTATCTGGGCAAACCTTTTAATACCCAAGAGCTCGACGCGCGCGTAGACGCACTTCTGAGACGAGCGGGATACAAACTGGACGTTACCGAAATGAGCTGGGAGGGAATCAAACTCAGTCTCTCCGCCAGAAAGGCAACCCTCTCCGGCAAAGCGCTCCCTCTCAGTGAAAAAGAATTTGATCTCTTGTGGTTTTTTATGGAGCATAAAAATACGGCGCTCAACCGCGACTTTATTCTCCAAAGGGTTTGGGGTTACGATGCGGGCCTTAATTTAACGACCAAGGTCCTGGACGTGACAATTTCCCACTTAAAAGAAAAATTGGGAAAAGCGGCCGAAAAAATTATTCCCGTGCGCGGTATTGGGTATCGCCTCGAGAGTTGAATTTCAAATTACTAATGACGACGCTTGCATCGGTTTCCGACAGACTCATACGGAAAACGCATTTTGAAAGGCCTCTTTAACTTCCTTGACCCCGAAGGGTTTGAGGAGAATTCCCAAGGCTCCTAAGGAGACGACTTCTTTTTTAAGCATCTCCTGGCTATTGGCGGTCACGATCAGGACCTTCGCTTCAGGATGGAGTCTTTTGATTTCTTTAAGCACAAATAAGCCATCCACATCCGGAAGGGAAACATCGAGAGTCACTAAATCAGGCTTATGCAACTGATAGGCTTCAATGGCTTTGGCTCCGGTATCGGCGGTTCCGACCAATAGACACCCCAAACCTTGAATGACCTGACACAAAAAATCCCGGGCTACCGCCAAATCCTCAACGACAAGTATCCGCTTGTTCATCACGCCATCTCCCATAATTGTTACCCTATTATTCTCGCGGTATTTTGACTTTAAATTTTAAGCTCTGCCCTACAGACAAATGATCTCTTTTTGCCGCACCGGCCGGCAATTCCAAAACGTATTGAGCTTGCCCGCCAACCCGCGCGACATCGGAATCTTTAGTCTTAGGCGTTGAGGCCGCGACATTCGGATACAAAGCAGTAATTTTTTTATCCCAACCAATATAGACCATGTCTAAATTCACCCATGTGTTTTTCATCCAAAACTCGAAATAGTCCTCTTTGGGAAAAACGAAAAGCATCCCATAATTTTTAGGAAGCTTTTTTCTAAACATTAATCCTTCTTCTCTCTCTTTCGGCGTGTCGGCGATGTCGGCTTTGATTTTAGCTCCTGAAAGACACCTGATGACGGCATGACGAGTCGCATGAAACGCTTGTCCATCCTTCGCAAAAGCGGAGGCTTCCACGCAACCAACAACGGCCAAGCTGAAAACTAAAAAGGATTTTTTAAGCATTAATTTACTTTCTCTCTTGCGATATATATTATTAAACAAATTGGTATACTGACAAAGACAAAGGGAGGGTTTATGGTTACCGGACTTGTTTTGGTCAGACTGATGGCGGGAAAGGAAAAATCGGCGCTCAGCCAAATCAAGGCGATCAAGGGCGTCGCGCATGTCACGGCCGTTTTTGGAAGATGGGATTTAGTTTTAGACGTCGAAACGGAAGACATCGTCACTTTATCCAACGTCGTCGTCCGCGGTATCCGCTCGACCCCGGGAGTTCTCTCGACGGAAAGCTTGGTGACCACCGCGATTTAGGGCTCGCCGGTGCCTCCGATTCTCTCCATCTCAAATCTTAAAGTTCGCTTTTCGACCGATTCCGGCCCGGTTTGGGCGGTTGAAAATTTAAGTTACTCTCTTAACGCCAATCAAACCTTGGCCATCGTGGGAGAGTCCGGATCCGGAAAAAGCGTCCATGCGCTTTCGATTTTGAGGCTTCTGCCGCCCCCGCCTCATTGCGAAGTAGAAGGAGAAATTCTGTTTCACGACAAGAATCTTTTAAATCTCCCGCCGAAAGAAATGCGGAAAGTCCGGGGAAATAAAATCGCGATGATCTTTCAGGAACCGATGACCTCCTTAAATCCGGTCTTGACCATCGGAGAACAGATCGCCGAGCCCTTGATGATCCACAAGGGAAAAAGTAGAGCCGACGCCCTCAAGGAAGCCGCAAGACTCTTGGACCGGGTGGGAATTCCGGACGCCAAAACCCGCCTGAACAATTACCCCCATCAATTTTCCGGGGGAATGCGCCAGCGCGCGATGATCGCGATGGCCTTAAGCTGCAACCCGGAAATTTTAATCGCCGACGAGCCGACGACCGCGTTAGACGTCACGATTCAAGCCCAAATTCTTGAACTCATCAAAGAATTGCAAAAAGAATTCCACATGGCGGTGATTTTAATCACCCACAATATCGGAATCGTCGCCGACATGGCCGATCAAATGATCGTCATGTATGCTGGGCGCGCCGTGGAAACTTCCCCCATGACTTATCTTTTTAGTCACCCCTCCCATCCTTACACCCGAGGACTTTTGAGCGCAATTCCGTCTCTTGATTCAAAAAAAGATCGCCTTGAGGCCATTCCAGGGCGCCCCCCGGATTTAAAGAATAGACCCCGCGGCTGTCCCTTTTCCCCTCGATGCCCCGAGGTTCAAGCTCGCTGCCGAGAACAGGACCCGCCCTTTTTCGATATCGGAGAGGGTCATAAGTCCAACTGCTGGCTGATGGAAGCCGAAAAGGTCCCTCCCGCATGACCGCTTCAAACTCTCCCATTCTCGAATCGAGAAATATCCGAAAATTTTTCTCGGCCAAGGAGGGAATTTTTGGAAATCCCAAGACCGTCCGCGCTCTCGACGGAATTTCTCTTTCGGTCCAGAAGAAAACGACGTTGGGAATCGTCGGCGAATCGGGATGCGGAAAAACGACTTTGGGAAGAATTCTAGCGGCGCTTGAAACCCCCACGGAAGGGCAAATCCTCTATGAAGGCCGCGAAGTTCAAAATCTAAAGGGACGGGAGTTAAAAAAATTTAGAAAGGAAGTTCAAATTATTTTCCAAGACCCCTACGCGAGCTTGGATCCGAGAATGACGATTTCCGATATTTTAAGCGAACCCTTCATCATTCATGGAGAATGGAATTCCGCCGAAACTCCCAAGCGCCTATTAAAGCTCGCTTCGACCTGCGGCATCGCCCAAAGCCATTTTTCCCGCTACCCGCATGAGTTTTCAGGCGGGCAAAGGCAAAGAGTCGGAATCGCCCGCGCGCTCGCCTTAAACCCGCGCCTGGTCATCTGCGATGAGCCGGTCAGCGCCTTGGACGTTTCCATCCAGGCTCAAATTCTCAATCTTCTCAAAGACCTCCAAGAAGAAATGGGCCTCACCTACGTTTTCATCTCGCACGATTTTTCGGTCGTTCGGCATCTCTGCGATGAAATCGCGGTCATGTATTTGGGGAAAATCGTCGAATCCGCGAAAGCCGATGAAATTTTCTCAAGTCCCCAGCACCCTTACACCGAAGCCCTGTTGTCGGCCATTCCCTTAACCGACCCGGAAAAACAAAAATTGCGAAAGCGCATCATTCTCTCGGGAGATATTCCAAGTCCGCTCAACCCTCCATCCGGATGCGCGTTTCACCCTCGCTGCCGCTACGCTGAAAGCTCATGTCGTGAAAAGGTTCCCGAACTTGCGGAAGTTTCCCCAAGCCACATGATTTCTTGCCCTGTTCGCCCGCTCGCAAAAGTTTCCTCATAAGATATAATCTCAAAATGGATGAACTAGGAACCGCCCCCGCCGCTCACGCCGTACAACCGACCGAACACTCTCATAAAAAACCGGGCGAGTGGTTCGGTCACCCCAAAGGCCTCTACGTTCTTTTCTTTACCGAGATGTGGGAACGGTTTTCCTATTATGGGATGCGCGCGCTCTTGGTCCTCTACATGGTCAAGATTTTAATTTTGGACGCCAACAAGGGAATGACCATTTTCGGATACCATTCCGTCCGCCATTTCGTTCAATGGTCCGTCGGGCTTTTCGGGGTCCATAACCCCTTGTCGGTTCAAGCCTTGGCGTCCCAAATTTACGGGCTCTACACCGGCTTTGTTTATTTCACGCCTTTTTTCGGCGGAATCTTGGCCGACCGGGTCTTCGGCCAGCGAAAATCCGTCTATATCGGCGGAATTTTGATGAGCATCGGGCACTTCTTGATGGCCAGCGAACGCTTTTTCTTTTTCGCGCTTTTCTTTTTGATCTTAGGAAACGGCTGCTTTAAGCCGAACATTTCAACCCAGGTCGGAAATCTTTATCCCGAGGGAGATCCTCGCCGCGACTCGGCTTTTACCATTTTCTACATGGGAATCAATCTCGGCGCGTTTTTCTCGCCCTTGGTTTGCGGAACCCTCGGCCAATGGGTCGGCTGGGATTGGGGCTTTGGCGCGGCCGGAGTCGGCATGGTCTCGGGGCTTTTGATTTACCATTTTGGACGGCATCTTCTGCCGGATGACCGCATCATGAAAAAGTCCGAAACCGCCAAAGACGAGGAACCTCAAAAAATCACTTCGAAGGAATGGAAAGCGATCGCGGCCCTGATTTTTCTTTGCATCATCAACATCGTTTTCTGGGCCGTTTACGAGCAGCAAGGAAACACGATGCAGCTCTGGGCCGATCAAAATACGAGATGGAATTTCTTCGGCATTAATTTTCCCTCCAGCTGGTATCAGTCGTTTAACTCTATTTTCATACTCCTCTTCGCCCCATTTTTGGATAAATTCTGGGAGTGGCAGGATTCTCACGGCGGAGAGCCCACGACCGTCAACAAAATGGGCATCGGCTGCGTTTTATTGGGACTATCCTTTGTCGTCATGATCGCCGCCGCAAGAGTCGTCGGGCCCGCGCAGCGCGGAAGCCTTCTCTGGCTGGTTTCAAGTTCCGCGATTCTGACCCTCGGCGAGCTTTATCTTTCTCCGGTTGGATTATCTTTCGTCACCAAGGTCTCTCCAGCGCGGATGGTTTCCATGATGATGGGAATGTGGTTTTTATCGAGCTTTTTCGGCGATTATCTTTCCGGGTTCATCGGCGGGTTTTACGGAACAATGACGAAAGAAACCTTTTTCGCCTTGATGACCGGCCTTGGGATCGGCGCCGGACTCATTTTCTTTGGCGCCAATCAACCTCTTAAAAAAATTCTGGGACACGAGGTCTAATATGAAAAAAATACTATCTCTTCTCATCAGCGCAGCGCTTATAACTCCGCCCGTTTTTGCCGCGAACAAAGATAAGAAAAAAGGCGCGAACCAACCCCCTAAAGCCGCGCAAACCGTGGGGTTTTTCAAGCCCGCTCAAAAAATCACGACCGGCTCCGTGACGATAGGGAAAAAACGCATCGATTATCAAGCCGTGGCCGGAACCCTAGTCGTTCACCCCGCGGGTTACGACGACGTTCTCCCGCCCCGGGGTTCCAAAGCGCTCAAAAACGAAATTAAGATTCCCCAGGCGGAAGCCTCGATTTTCTACGTCGCTTACTTTAAAAAAGGAGAAAAGCCCGGCGCGCGCCCGATTACTTTCCTTTATAACGGCGGCCCCGGCTCATCCAGCGTTTGGCTTCATATGGGCGCCTTCGGCCCCAAAAGAGTGGTCACTTTAGACGATACGCACACGCCCGCCGCGCCCTATTCCCTCATTGACAACCGCTACAGCCTCTTGGACGCCAGCGATCTCGTGTTTATCGACGCGCCCGGAACCGGTTTTAGCCGCATCGCCGGGAAAGACGCCGCCAAAGCCTTTTGGGGTGTCGACCAAGACGCGCACGCTTTCGCGGAATTCATCAAACAGTTCTTGTCCAAATACGGACGCTGGAACTCCCCTAAATATCTTTTCGGGGAAAGCTACGGAACCACCCGCTCGGCCGTTTTAGTCGACGAACTCGAAAACGACGAGGCCATTGATTTTAATGGGGTGATTCTCCTGTCTCAAATTCTCAATTTCGATTTAAGCATCGACGGCCCGGAGTCCAACCCCTCGGTCGACCTTCCCTATGAACTCGCTCTCCCCACCTACGCGGCGACAGCCTGGTTTCATCACAAGCTCCCCGCTCCTCGGAAAAATTTGGACAAGCTGATTAAGGAAGTTGAGAATTTTTCGATGACGGAATATGCCCAAGCGTTGACCCAAGGCTTGACGCTTGACCCCAAGGAAAAAGAGGCCGTCGCGAACAAACTTCACGATTACACCGGCCTTCCCATCTCCTATATTAAAAAAGCCAATCTCCGAATCGACGGCGGCGAATTCGAGCAAAATTTAGAGGACGCCGAAGGCATGACGACCGGAAGACTGGACACCCGTTTCTCCGGCCCGACCTTGGACCCCTTGAGCAAGGAAGCCAGCTACGACCCTCAAAGCGCGGCGATTAGTTCCGCTTACGTTTCGGTCTTCAATGATTACGTCCGCAAAACCCTCCAATACGGGAAAAATAAAATCTTTAAGCCCGAGATCGATATTCCGCATTGGGATTTCACCCACAAAGGCAATCCCAACACGACCAACGTCATGCCGGATTTAGCCGACGCGATGAAGCAAAACCCCAACCTCAAAATTCTCTTGAACGCCGGCTATTTTGATTTGGCGACGCCTTTCTACGAGGGCATTTACGAGATGCGGCACCTCCCGCTTCCCCAAAAGCTGTTTTCAAACATTTCCTTTCATTTCTATCAATCGGGACACATGGTCTACGCCCATGAGCCCTCTTTAAAAGATCTCCACGCGACCGTTTCCAATTTCATCAAGAAAACGGATAATATCAAGCCGTAATCGATGCGCGAGCTACAGGGAAAAACGCTCATGGTTCGCTTAACTGGCCGCGGCTGCGGCGTCCCTTGGACGGCGTCTTGGCGTCGCTGTTCTTGGGCCTCGGCGCGAAGCTGATCCTTATCGGCCTGCGTTGAGGAGCTCCACGAGGGTCCGCAGGTCTGGGACCTCGATGTCGGGCTGCGCGGAACCCGAGCCGGCCGGATCGGGTTCAAGCCCGTAGCGGTTGACCCAGACCGTCGCCCATCCCATGGGCTTGACGGCGGCGATGTCGTGGCGGCGGCTTTGGGCCGCGTGGAGGACCTTCTCCCTCCCGAGCCCCATGCGCTTGAGCGCCGCCTCGAAGTTCCGTTGTGACGGCTTATAGGACCCGACGCTCTCCGCCGTGACGACCCAGTCGAAGGGGACCTCCAGGAGCTTCGCAGTGTGGGCGAATAGGGATTCGTCGATGTTCGAGATGATCCCCAGCCGGTAGCGCGTCTTGAGCGCGCGCAGCGCGTTCACTGTATCGGCGTAGGGCTTCCAGCCCGGCAGGGAATCGGGGAGCGCATCCAGCTCATCCGTGGTCGGCGAGAACCCGAACGCGCGGCCGAGGCCTTGCATCACGGCGGCCAGGACCTCGCGGTAGCGACGGTACGGCGGATGCTCCGCCTCGCTCTCGAGCTGGTTGTAGCGCTCCAGGATTTCCTGATCCGAGATTCGAGAACCGGGCACGCCGTGCGAGATGAACACGCGCCGAACGGCCTTCAGAATACCGGGCCTCCAGTCGATCAGCGTGCCGTAGCAGTCGAAGGTGATCGCCTCGAAGCGATCGGCTGGCCATGGCAGGCGGATAGCAGGCGCGGGCTCTCGCATGAACCGATTATAGGAAATTGTTGCGCGGGGATGAAGATTCTAAGGCCAAATCACCAGCCATGAGAACCAAGCTCTATCTCGCTTGGTTCTCATGGCTGGTGCGCGGATATTTCAGGGGAAAGTTGGGAGGGAAAAATGATACGCTTATCCACGGGCATTCACATTCTGTTCACAAAGAAAAAATAAGCAAAAAAGAAAAATAAGGACAACGAAACGATAAAACGGCCTATAAAGGATCTCCACGCGACCGTTTCCAATTTCATCAAGAAAACGGATAACCTAAAATAAGAATCGGCGTTTAAGAAAATCTGGAGTTGGACTTATTAAATCCATACAATAACAGGAAAGAGGATTTTAATGGGCAAAACAGGCGTCTGGGGCGGAACCACTTGGTATCCGGCGCGTTTAATCCCTACCGGGCATGAATACGTTTTCGCCTTCGTCTTGTTGGGCCTGGTTCTTTTTCTTTGGATTGCGATCTTAAAGGCTTTTAGAGATTAGCGTTTAATTTAAAATGGCATAATGGGAAAAATGGCCGCGCATGATTTTAAAAAAATAAGTTTCGCTCTTCTCCTTCCGCTTCTCGCGTTTGCCGGCTGCCGTTCCAAAACGCCGTCTCAAGCGGTCTTTGACCCGACGACCTACACCTATTTGACCAGCGCGGGAACCGACAGTCTCGACCCGGATTGGTCTTACGACACGGCCAGCGACATGATTATTTTAAACATCTATGAACCGCTCTTTTTTTTCCACGGTTCTTCCGTTAAAAAGCTTGATCCTTTAATCGCGGACCGAGTTCCTTCCAAGAAAAACGGCCTTATTTCCAAAGACGGCCGCAAATATACAATTCCCCTCAGAACCGGGATTTTATTTCAGGATGGAACGCCGATGACCCCGGAAGACGTCCGCTATTCCCTTTTACGCTTCATGCTTTACGACCGCGACGGCGGGCCCTCCGCGCTTCTTTTACAGCCCCTTTTAGGAGTTCCCGGAACGCGAGATGACAACGGCAAAATCATTGCCGGAATCGGCCAAAAAGCTTTTAAAGCGGTTCAAATCAAAGGAAACAATCTGATCCTGACTCTCCCTCGGCCCTATGCCCCGCTTCTATCCATTTTGGCGAGCTGGGCTCCGATTATTTCGGAAAAATGGGCCATCGCTCACGGCGCCTGGAACGGAAGCCTTAAAACTTGGAAAAAATTCAACAGCCCTAAAAAACAAGATTCGCCCTTTTTTGAAAAAGCCGACGGAACCGGCGCCTTCTCCCTGGAAAGATGGAACCGGAAGACCCACGAAATGATCCTCGATAGAAACGATCATTACTGGCGCAAACCGGCTCGGCTGAAAAGAATCGTCATTCGCGGGGTGGACGAATTCGAGACTCAAAAGCTCCTGTTGGAATCGGGCCGCGCCGATTCGATCCGCGCAAGCCGCGAGCATCTATCCCAAATGGAAAATATTCCCGGAATCCGCATTATCGCCGCTCCGGAAATGGGGACCAATCCCTCCGCGTTTTTCACCTTTCATATCAGCACGGAGGCCAATCCTTTTATCGGCTCGGGGAAACTCGACGGCAAAGGCATTCCGCCGGATTTTTTCTCGCATAAAAACATTCGCAAGGCTTTCGCTTATAGTTTCGACTATCAGGGCTACATTCGGGACATCGAAGGCGGAGAAGGCCGTCAACCCAGCGGCTGCATCCCCAACGGAATGCTGGGGCACAACCCTAATCAAAAAACTTATCATCTTGATTTAAAAAAAGCCGCGGATTATTTCAAGAAGGCCCTAGGCGGACAAATTTGGAAAAAGGGATTTCGCTTCACGATGGAATATCAAGCCGCTTCCGGCCCCTCGATGGCGGTCGCCCATATTTTTCAGCACAACGTGGAGAGTCTAAACCCGAAATTTCGCCTCGATTTAAGGCCCATGGACTGGCCGGCCTTTTTGGACGCGCTGAACTCTTCCCGGCTTCCTATTTTTCCCATCGGCTGGGTCGCGGATTATCCCGATCCGGATGACTTTGCCTTTCCGCTGATGGACTCCCGGGGAGCTTATCCCGCCGTACAGGGTTATAAAAATCCCGAAGCGGATCGCTTAATCGCAAAAGCCGCGCGGGAACTCAACCTGGACAAGCGAAAAAAGCTCTATTGGAAAATCCAGGAAATCGAATACAAAGACGTTCCCCACATTCTTATCGTCGAGCCCTCCGATGTCCGCGTTCAGAGAGACTGGGTCCAAGGCTGGGTCTACAATCCCATCTTCCCCGACGCTCCGCAAGGCAGTTATTTTTATTCAATTTATAAAGAGCTTCCAAAAAATAAAAATCTAACGGCGCAACAATGATTAAATTTATACTCAGACGAATGATGATGCTCCCCTTGGTGATGCTGGGCGTCACCGCGCTTTTATTTTCCATCCTCCAATTTTTGTCTCCGGATATGCGGGCGGCCCTCTACATTAAAGACCCCAGGCAAATGTCTCATCTCAACGAAATCATCCAGGAATACGGGCTTAACAAGCCGATGCCGGTTCAATACGTCATTTGGCTTAAAGGCGTTTTGCACGGAGATTTGGGATACAGCGAAACGGCCAAGATGCCGGTTTTAGACGCGATTAAAGCCTTTTTTCCCGCGACCGCGGAATTGGCCATCGCGGCATTTTTTCCGACTCTTTTTTTGGGCGTTCTGTTTGGAGTTCTGTCTGCGGTCTATAAAGACAGCTGGTTTGACCAACTCATGCGCTTTATCGCGATTACCGGCTATTCCCTTCCGAGTTTTGTCTTCGGCCTTTTTCTCCTCATGATTTTCTACGGCGAATTTCACCTTTTCCCGCCCGGACGCTATTCGATTAACGTCGATATCTTGGTTCATTCCGCTTCTTTCCATCATTACACCGGGCTCTTGAGCCTGGACGCTCTTCTCAACGGCCAATGGGGCGCCTTTTTAAACATCCTCAAGCATCTGGTCCTCCCGGCGACGACCTTGGTCTATATTGAAATCGCCCTGATTCTGCGGATTACCCGCTCCTCGATGCTCGAGGAAATGGGAAAAGACTATGTCCGCACGGCTCGCGCCAAGGGCTTGGATGAAAAAACCGTCATCGTCAAACACGCGCTTAAAAACGCGCTCATTCCCGTCATTACCTTGTCGAGCCTTCTCTTTGTCGGCCTTTTGGGAGGGGTGGTCATCACGGAAACCGTTTTCGATTATCCCGGCATCGGGCACTGGGGCGTCGTCGCGGCCCAGCAGCTGGACGTTCCCGGGGTTTTGGGCTCAACCTTGCTGGCCGCTCTTTTGTTTGTCCTGGCTAATCTCGTCTCGGATATTCTCTACGCCGTGGTTGACCCTCGAATGAGAACGGGAAACCAATAAGGCTTACGCCTTCTTGGATATCGCGCGGGACAAATCATCAATAAATTTCTGCGCGTTGGGCGCTCCATGGTAAGCCGCGGCTTGTTCAGGAGTTTTTTCAAGGGTCAGAAAACATCCGGCGCAAAAAGAGATTCCATGGCGATCAAGAACCCGCAGAATCTCTGGATGACGGCCAATTAAATCAAAAAGCCGAATCTTTGAGATATTTTTTTGCGCTCTATTTCTCTTGGATCTTTTTAAAGCGGGCTTTCGTTTTCTTTTTTCCATTCAAAAGGCCCCTGCGGGAAATTCATCGCGAGCCTAATCGCTAGGTCAATATCCTCTTGGCTTGCAATTTTTTCTTGAAAAACGAGTTCCGCTTCTCGAATAAGCGACTGGACGATCTTGTTCCAGGAGTTCTGGGCGGAAATTTTGTTTTTCCCCTGCATTTCCAAAGCCGTGGGGTTGACTGCGATGATTTTTCCCGCCTCGTAAAGATAAAACCCGCGCCCTGTTTTTTTCCCAAGTTGATTCAAGACCACCAAACGTTCTTGAATCGGTTGAGGTTGAAACCGGGTGAGGCGACCCAAGGCGTCATAAATACTTTTAGTAATCGCAAGATTAACGTCTAAGCCAATTAAATCCATCAGTTCAAACGGACCCATGGGGACATGGCCTAATTCTCTCGCCGCTTTATCGATTTCAAGAAAATCCGCGCCCTCTAAAACCGCGCGCTGGGACTCCAGATAATAGGGCCGCATGACGCGGTTGACGATAAAGCCGGGGGTGTCTAAAACCGAAACGGGACGCCTTTTTAATCCTTCTTCGATAAAATCTCGCGCTTGTTTTAAAATTTTTTCTTTTGTTTGAGGCGTGCGAATCATTTCGACCAGCTTCATCGCGACCGGCGGGTTGAAAAAATGAAGCCCCAAAAATCGCCCGGGATTTTTGAGACCTTCTCCAACCTTGGAAACCAAAAAAGAAGAGGTATTGGTGGCTAAAACCCCTTGCGGACAAATTTTTTCAATATCGGCTAATATCTTAATCTTGGCGGGCAAATCTTCGATAATCGCCTCAACCACCAAATCGCAGGAAGAAAATAGATCAAGACCTTTGGCATAAATTATGTTTTGATTTCCCCACTCCGCCGTCTCTCGGGAAATACGGTTTTTGGCGGCGGCATTGAGAAGTCCTTCCTTAATTCGGCCGGCGGCCGCGCATAAAGATTCCGGAACCGCATCATACAAAACCACCGGAAATTTGTTTTGAAGGCAAAGTTGCGCGATTCCAGCGCCCATCGTTCCCGCGCCAAGAATTCCAACCTTCCTAATCATGGTCAAAGAATTAGGGACAGTCCCCAATTCAACCGGGGATGAAGGGCTCTTCGGTCATCTTGGAGATTTCCGGCTTCCAGTCGGGAACCTTCAGCCCAAACTGCCCGCATTTATTTTTAACATCGGCGGCAAAGGCTTGGCGAACCTGGTCGTTGTCTCTTTTTTTGAGCCCGAGTTTACGGTAAATTTTATTTTTAGAGGATTCCGCACGGCCAAAAATATTCATCGTGCGCGGATACCATTTATCAAGGGCTTTTTGAAGATCATCATGGGTCTTATCATCTTTCGCCAATTTCTCGGTCCACTGATCTCCATGCGCCATGTGCATTCCTTCTTCCTTAAAAATTCCGTCCATGACATCGCACCAAGGCTTATAGGATGAGTCCATCGCGTCTTCCAGTTGATGCCCCGCTCCCCGATCCATGCAGAAATTAAACATGATAAAGTCATACCAGGTTTCAATGGGATAATAAAAAATATTCACCCGCTTGTCCTCGGCCACGCGCTTAGTTCCGATATCATCGTCTTGAACGCGCAGGTTAAAATTATGACTTTGATAATAATCATCGACATTAACTCCCATTCCTTCTAAAAGACGGTACATCACCCGCGCATGGCGCACTTCATCTTTAACAATTTGAGCGACTTGAAGGGTTTCCTTGATATCCGGGGATTTCGCAATCCACGGAACGTATCCAAAAGCCCCGGCGAGTTCCGAATCGGCCTGCATCATCATGAGATGAGTCAGATTTTCCCGGTATTCCTCCGTCATTTCATCGAGGGTCTCAATCTTTTTTCCCGATGCAAGCTTGGTCTGCAATTTTTCTTCTTTAACGCGCTCCGGTTCTTTGGACATAAAGCCTCCAATAATTATTTCCCTTTAAAATGCGGTTTTCTCTTTTCTAAAAAAGCCGCGACCCCTTCCCCATGGTCTTCTGTTTTTCCCAGTATTTCCTGCAACTGAGCTTCATACTCCATCTGGGTTTCCAAATCATTCTCAAAAGAGCGGTTCATCGCCCTCTTGGTTAACGCAACTGACAAAGGCGGGGCGTTTAGAATTTCTTTCGCAATCTCAAGCGCCGCCGGCCCGACTTCTTCGGGGCTTACCAAACGATTAACCCAGCCGAACCTAAACGCTTCTTCTGCGGTAATAGGTTTGGCCGTCCAGGCGTATTCCAAAGCCAGGGAAAGCCCCAAGAAGCGGGGCATGAAATAAGTCATTCCGGAATCTGGAACCAGCCCTACCCGGGAAAAAGCGTTGATGAATTTTGCCTCGCGGCTTGCGACTTTAATATCCGTAGACAAAATCAAACTCGCTCCGGCTCCGGCGGCAAGACCATTAATCGCCCCAACCACCGGCTTTTCCAGTTTTCGGATTTGAGAAATCAAAGGATTAAAATGCCGGCGCAGTTCATCTCCCAAGGAAAAAGGGGCTTCCGCCTGCCGTTTTTTCAAATCTCCCAAATCGGCTCCGGCGCAAAACGCTCGCCCTGCCGCGGTTAAGATAACGCAATGAATCTCACGGTCTTTTTCCGCTTTTTTAAGCGCTTCTGAAATTCCACTCAACATTTCAAGGGTTAAGGAGTTAAGCACTTCCGGGCGGTTTAAGGTCAAGGTCATGACCCCGCCGTCTATCTGAGTGAGAAGAGCTTTAGTTTCAACCGTTGAGGCCATATTTATCTTCCTTTAAATTGCGGCTTCCGCTTTTGAATAAACGCCTTCATCCCTTCTTTTTGATCCTCGGTATCGAACAAATCGTAAAAAAGCTCCCGCTCCAATTTCAAGGCTTTGGGATAACTCGGATAATCGGGGCTCAAGGCCGAGAGAACTGATTTTTTAATCGCAAGAACAGCCAAGGGCGGCATTTGGGAAATCTCACTCGCCCACTTCATCGCTTCATCTAAATATGATTCCACGGGAATCACACGGTTGACGATTCCAAGTTCAAGCGCCTCACGAGCCGATATTTTTTTCCCCGTCCAAAGCATCTCTAAAGCCTTTGCGCGGCCTAAAAGTCGGGCAAGCCGAACAGTCCCGCCGGCTCCCGGCATGACTCCAATCAAAATCTCGGGCTGGCCTAAAACCGCGGTTTCAGAAGCGATTCTTAAATCGCAGGCTAAAGCTAGTTCCAAACCGCCGCCTAAAGCGTAACCACTAAGCGCGGCAATCGTCGGCTTGGGAAAGTTAGAAACTTTATCCCAACGGGATAAATGCGGATCCGATCGCATTTTTTTTGAGCTCAAGCCTTCCATTTCCGAGATATCCGCCCCGGCGGCAAAAGCTTTTGGGGAACCAGTCAAGACCACCACGCGCACAGCTGAATCCGACGCGCAATCATCCAAGGCTTTTTCAACTTCATCCATCAAGGGATGGCTTAAGGCGTTGAGGGCTTCCGGACGATTAAGCGTGATGAGCCCCACCGCGCCTTTCTTTTCAAAAATGACGGAAGGCTTTGTATCCAAGATCAATTAAGGTCCACCCACACGCTTTTAAGCTGGGTGTAGGATTCAATCGCGTATTGGCTTTTTTCGCGCCCGTATCCGCTTTGTTTAAAGCCGCCCCAGGGAGCGGCGGCGTCCACAAAGTGGTAGCAGTTGATCCACACCGTCCCCGCTTGAATCTTCTGGGCCATTTGATGGGCTTTTTTGACGTCTTTGGTCCACACCGCGGCGACAAGCCCATAAGCGCTGGCGTTAGACCGGGAAACGACTTCGTCTACCGACTCAAAGGGCATGACGGAAGCAACCGGCCCAAAAATTTCCTCCCGCGCGATGGTCATGGAATCACCAACATCCGCAAACACCGTGGGTTTGACGAAATAACCCGGTCCTGACGTAGCTTCTCCCCCGGCCAATAGTTTGGCGCCTTCTTTCTTTCCGGCTTCGATATAAGACAAAACTCGATTTTTTTGCTCTTCTGAAACCAGCGGCCCCATCTGGGTTTTAGGGTCGAGTCCCGGCCCCTGGCGAACAGTTTTCGCCCGCTCGGACAAAATTTGGACCATTTCCTGATACTTTGATTTTTCGACAAAAATTCGTGAACCCGCCGAGCAACATTGGCCCTGGTTATAAAAAACGCCCATGAACATTCCCTTGGCCGCGGCTTCCAAATCCGCGTCGGCAAAAACGATGTTCGGAGATTTACCGCCCAACTCCAAGGTCACCCGTTTGAGATTTCCCGCCGAAGCCTTGATAATCTCGCGCCCCACTTCGGTCGAGCCCGTAAAAGTGATTTTATCGACTCCGGAATGAGAAGCCAAGGCCGCTCCGGCCGTCGGACCAAAACCCGGGATAATATTGACCACTCCCTCGGGAAGACCGGCTTCGAGCATCAATTCGCCCAAGCGCAAAGCCGAAAGAGGCGTTTGTTCGGCGGGTTTTAAAACAACAACATTTCCGCACGCTAAGGCCGGAGCCAAACGCTCAACCGCCATAAGAAGAGGAAAATTCCAGGGGATAATCGCGCCAATAACTCCCACCGGTTCGCGCACAGTATAATGCAAAAATTTCGCTCCGGGATAATACGGGACCGAGACCGGAATCGTCTCCCCGTGAATTTTGGTCGGCCAACCGGCAAAGTAGCGCCAAAGGCCGATCGCCAAGGGCAAATCCCCATTTTTTGCCTCGCGGATGGTTTTGCCATTATTGAGGGTTTCTAGTTGCGCAAGTTCTTCCGCATGGGCTTCAACCAAATCGGCAATTTTGTTGAGAATTTTTTCTCTTTCTGCCGGACTCATTTTGGACCACGGTCCCTCTAAGGCCTTACGCGCCGCGGAAACGGCGGCGTCAACATCTCTTGAATCGGCCTCGGAAACGGAAGCCAAGACTTCCCCGGTCGCCGGGTTATAAGTCTTAAAAAATTTCCCAGACACCGGTTCAACCCAACGTCCGCCAATCAGAAGAGGATGGCTTTTCTTTGACAAAAATTTTTGAAGATCCGGATGAACTTCCAAAGCGGCGGCAATGGGCATAAAGACCTCCTGATTAGGCTTTACCAGCTAAAGCTTTCTCTAAGACTTCGGGAATGTAAAGGATTCTTTGGCAACTTTCGCAAAAAACGAAATTTTTGAGTTTCGTGGCCTCGATGACCATTTGGGGAGCGAGATTCATCCGGCAAGCCCCGCAGACTGCCCCACCGTCGGATTTTTTTATCGCCTTTGAAACCGGATCACGCTTCCCTCGAGAACGGATATGATCGTAAATCTTATGAATATCCTCGGGAATAGGCTCCGACAAACTCTTGCGCTCGGCCATCAGGGTTTCTTTCTTGGTCTTGACAACCGCCAGCTCGTTTTCTTTTTCCGCGATTTGAGCCAAAAAGGCTTTTTCCTCCACTCCAAAATCTGCCGTCGCCTTCTTGAACTCCTGCTGGGCGCCGTCGATTTGCTCCATTAACTCCAAAATCTTCGTCTCGATATCGCCTACTTCGGACTTCGCGCGGTCAATTTCAGTCTGGAGGGCTTTAAAAGCTTCGTTGGTCTTAACGGTATTAAGCTCGCCGGAATGTTTACGGATCGCCTCTTCTTTTTGGGCGAGTTCAAGCTCCCGTTCTTTTTTCTTTTTCTCGAAATCCTGAACCTGAGACTTGGCCTGGGAAGCCTTTTGGCGAGCGGCTTCAACTTTATTTTTTAAATCCGCGATGGATGCGGGAATATCCGCCAAGGATTTATCAACGGCGTCAATCGCCTGATCATGAGTCTGAAGGTCAATTAAACGTCGAATATGCTCCGCGTTGAGGGCCATCAAATTTATTATAGCTAATTTTAATCCGCCTGTTTTGAGCGCGGACGAGAAGAATCTGCGCGGTAAAGAATCACCTGAACTTTTTCTATGGTCACTAATCCCTCACGAACCATCTCATCAAGTTTAGGCAAAAGCTGATTAATCTTTTCTTCAGTATCAACAAGCTCAATGACGATGGGAAGATCGTAGGAAAGCTCAAGCATCTTGGCGGTATGGACATGGGCCTTGCACCCAAAACCCATCATACCTCTTAATACGGTGGCCCCGGCCATTTTCAAAGACTTCGCCTCATTGACAATGGCTTCATGGAGAGGACGCCCCTGCCACTGGTCCTGTTCGCCGACAAATATCCTCAATAGTTTTTGTTCACCTTCAAGTTTCATTTCAACCTCCCCAACCTAAACCATTGTCCCAATCAAAACTCCAACGCGGTAAAAAATAAGCCCGGCTCCCAAGTTCCCAATTAAATTAGCTCCCGCACGCATCATTTCGCCGTTATCGGCCAAATTGGAAGTTTCAAGGATCCAGGTTGAGAAGGTGGAATAAGCCCCGCAAAAGCCCGTCATGAGAAGCAGTCGCGCATTCGGCCTCAAAGCCCCACGAGACCCCATTCCGGCCAAAACGCCCACGATCAGGCACGCAGTGAGATTGACAATCCAGGTTCCATAAGGAAAACCTGTTCCGGCAAATTCCGGAACCCAGCTCGAAACGAGGTAGCGAAGAAAGGTTCCTAAAATTCCTCCTACCGAAAGAATCAGCCACTTATTATTCATCAGAATAATCTCCCGATTAAGTTTTTTGGTAGGAGTTATCATCCTTGGAGAGGCCAAGGCTTTTAGGCGAACCCCATCGCCTGTTTGGTTATTTTACAAAACCTCGAAAGTCCCGTCCGCTTTTTTGACAAAGACTTTATGGTCATGCCGGGAAAACACTTCAATCCGATCCAGGGCCAACGGATATTTTGCAATCGGAGATTTATCCCGATAAGGAGAAGCAATTTTATCCCCGGCCGGAATGGCCTGCCACCAATGAATCGCATCCAATACTTCCGCGACGGGAACCGTCTCATGGTCGGTTAAGTTAAGGACCGCCGTTCCCCACCCAAGCCCGTGCCGCTCGGCGTGTTTATAAATCTGAGAATTGGCTTTATTGAGAAACAAGGGAAACCCCGAAAGAGAATGGACCGTCTTCATTTCCGCCATGCGTCCATCTAAAACCAAATCCGGGGTTGACTGTTCTCTCACTCCCCCCTCGATTAAGACTACCTGAAGTTGATTGACTCCTGATTTCAAGAGAGATTCTAATAGAACTCTTTCATGCGGCAACAAATCCGGCAAAATTTCAACCAAGGCCGGAGAATGCGACACATCCACCGTAATAATATCACCGCCCTTGCCTCCGGGATAATGATAAACCCTAAGAGATTTAATCTTGCCGTTCCAAAAAGCCCCCATTAACTGTTCGCGGAAGTGTTCAAGCGCGGCATTGCTATTGGGAATGGCCCGAGAGACTTCTCCCGCGTTCTGAACTTCAATGATGTTCGGCGGCCCACGGGAAAGAAGAGAAGCGCTTTTCCCGTCGTCACCCTTAAAACTTTCTCCATCCCACAACGATGAAGACGTTTGGCGCAAGTTGCGGCTTAAGAATTTTGACGCGAGAGACTTAAGGCTCAGGAATGTTTTTGAATGGATTTTAGAATGTTGGTTTTGTTGGCCGGATTGATAAGCCCAAACCCGGGGAGTGGTTAAATTTCCAGACGCAAGCTGGGATTGTTCGAGACCTTCGGTTTGCTCTGCTGGAATTAAAACCGGGTTTTTCTGTAAAAGAATATCTTGACCG
Source organism: Elusimicrobiota bacterium (assembly GCA_027371715.1). GTDB lineage: Bacteria > Elusimicrobiota > Elusimicrobia > UBA1565 > UBA9628 > JAKAQV01. The sequence goes on from DAHXMM010000014.1 coordinate 32,481, forward strand.
GGAATATCTTCTATCTTGGAAGTTGAAATTTCATCTTTCTGAAGAAGGGTGTTGTTTAAATTGAGGCCTTCCTCATTAGCAGAAGGAATTGAAACGTTAATATTGACGGGAAGGGATTGTTGAAATTGAGGAGAATTCTCCGCGCGATTAACGGCATGGGAATTCAAACTCAAAAGTCTCAGAAAAACAATGAGCTTAATCATACCTTCATGGTAGGACAAAAAGAAGAGCCGCGATAGGGCCAAAAGGCCCAGGCAATTCCTAGGCCTTTAGGGTCTATGAACTTTTCCAAGAAGTTGCTCGTAGAGCTTTTCCTGGGCCAAGACCATGCCGTTGATGTCGAATTCAGGGCCGATGGATTTCTCCGCCTTTCGACCCAAACTCCGGCGCAGATCGGCATTCTCAAGAAGCTCGATGACCCGATCCGCAAGATTTTCGCAATCCCCGGGAGAAACGGAAAAGCCGTTCTCGCCGTCTTGAACGATATCGCGAATGCCGTCCGTCGCGTAAACCGCGCAAGAAAGACCGCTTTTCATGGCTTCGACCAAGGCTCTCGGCAGCCCCTCCCACAAGGACGTCAGGACAAAAACCTCGGACATGGCCAGCCACTCCGCCGCGTCTTTTCTCCAGCCCGGAAAACGGATTCGACCGTCAACCCCAAGTTCCCGCGCGCGTTCTTCGACCGCGGCCCTCAAGGGTCCGTCTCCGATGAAGAGAAATTGGGCTCGCGCAATTTTAGACGCGACTTTCGCGGCCATTAAGACAAAATCCAGCGGATTTTTCTGCGGCTTTAAATTGCCGATGGATACGACCAGCGGCGCGTCGGGCTCAAAGCCCAATTCTTTCTTTTTAAGAGCCGCATCCGAAACCAAAGCGGGAAACCGGGACAAATCGACCCCCGAGCGGATTAAATGAAATTTCGATTCCGGGCCAATTCCGCTTTTCAAGGCGTAATCCCAATTCGCGCGAGAAACGAAAATGAGGGCTTGGCTTTTCACGGCGCAAAGACGCTCCAAAAATACGTAGATTTTCTTGACGATTGGGTTTTGGAAATCGTTGAAGCCGAAGCCGTGATAGGTGTGAATGACGACTTTGACTCCCGCCGCCCAAGCGGCCAGGCGCCCCAAAATGCCGGCTTTAGAGCTGTGAGTGTGAACGATGTCCGGCTTTTCTTTCCTAAAAAAATTCCACAGGGCAAAAAGAGCGATTAAATCCCACGCGGGATTAATCTCTCGCTGAATAGAAGAAAAAAAGACGGCGCGGCAAAGCCCCTTTTCCGAGTTTTCCCGGGCTTGCCGGTCAAGCTCGCCGCCTTTTCCGCAAGCCAAAACCGCCTCATATTTTTCCGCATCGAGACGACCCACCGTCCATAAAGTGTTTTGCTGGGCTCCGCCGAAATCAAGGCGCGTAATCAAATGAACGACTTTAATCCGTTTCATCGAACACGAACCGCCTTTAGGCCATGCGCGCAAATATCAAGAACGGGACATCCCGAGCAAACCGGCTTGGTACGGCAATGATTCTTGGCCAAGGCAACCAAAAGAGCGTGAAATTCAGCATAAAGAAAACTTTTTTTCGAGAGATTTTTCTCAAAAAATTTTTGAAGACGAAAATACTGAGGGTTTTTCATCCACCCCATTCTGCGAGTAATGCGCATGGTATAGGCGTCAATAACAAAAACCGGGCGATGACCGGCGTAGAGGAGAATGGAGTCCGCCGTCTCAGGGCCGATGCCCCACAGGTCCAACAATTCCTCTCGGGTTTTATCCAGGGAACCGGAAAGCCATTTTTTTAAAGAATCGCCGCGACTTGAAACAGTCTCGACAAATATTTTAATTTTCCGGCTTTTCTGCCGGAAGTATCCAGAAGAGCGAATCAAAGACTGAAGCTTACGCAACTCAAGCTCAAGAATTTTTTTCAAATCCAAAACCCCGGCTGACTTAAGACGAATAAGAGCCTTGCGAACATTTTCCCAATTCGTATTCTGAGTAAGAATGGCGCCCAAACAAATTTCCAAGCATTCTTTCTCGCTTAAATCTCCCCAAAATCCCGGGCGATAGACCGGAGTTTTTTCATGAAGAGGAGTCACCGGCCACCAGCCTTGAGGACCGTAAGATTTAAGGAGACGGCGATAAACGAGGCGCGGCGTGGGCGCAGTCCAGGCCGGAGGCCGAGCGTCCATGCCGCGCTTTGGGGAAGGCGTTAGCGGCGTGGGCTTGCGTGATTTCAGCTCTTTGTTCCTAAAACCTTTTCAATCTTGGAAAAAAGCCTCTGGGAGTCAAAAGGTTTAATCAGGTAGTCGTCCGCACCGCTGGCAAAAGCCGATTCCACATCCCCCATCCGTCCCAAGGCAGTCGTCATGACGATTTTAATTGACTTGGTCGCTGGATCTTTCTTAAGAATCTGGCAGACGTCAAAGCCTCCCATCTTCGGTAAAATCACGTCCAAAAGAATCAATTGCGGCTTTTCCCGCCTGGCCGCGGCAACCCCTTCGGCTCCGTCTATCGCCGTGGAAACCGTATATCCTTTAGCCGCGAGTAACGCCTTCAAACTTTCCAGAATTGTCGGATCGTCTTCAACGATCAATATTTTAACGGCCATGAGGGGCCTCCACTTGGGGCAAACGCAAGGTTAACGATAATTCGCCACCCGAATTTAATTGCGCAATCATATCCGCGCCCTGGGCCTGCATGAGATGCCGCGCAAAACCAAGCCCAAAACCGGTCGACTGCATCATGGGGCTATGCGCCAGTTGCGCAGGATAAAACAAGTCTAAACTCTTGTCCAGTTCTTGAGGAGTCATGGGGTTAACGACAAACCGACAAATCACATCCACCCAAGAGCCGTTGACGACCGCGCTAAACCGCAAGGGCCCTTCCTTGCGAAATTTTCTGGCATAAAACAAAAGGCTTGATAAGACCCGAATGACCCTATCCGGATCAACCAACACTTCCGGCAAATTGTCTGAAATGACGCTTTCCAGCGGAATCCCCGATTGTTCCAAACCTCTTTTAATTGAAAGTATTCCTTCCGATACAATTTCATTGACTTTTGAAGGCTGCAAGCGCAAGGACAAGTCATCCCCCATTTCCAGATGAACAAAATCCCTCAATTCGCCAACAAGAAACGCCAAACGGCCCGTTTGCTCATTCATGATTTCGAGCCAAGATTTTTGATCGGCGGTCAAATCGCCAAAAATCCCTTCAAGAAAATTAAGCGTGGTCAAACGAAGAGCTGTCGCCGGAGTATTCATCTCATGCCCGGCAAAAGCCAGGAAGCGGGAAATTTTATGCCGCGTTCGCCGGTAAATGAGCAAACCAGCAACCATCACAAGAACAGCGCCCAATAGCGCACCTGAAAAAAAATAGATCATCGAGAAATCGCCTTTTTTGAATTTTTATGTTTTTGAGCCAGCTCTAAATAATTATCCCGGCTTTGTTTTAAAAATCTGATTTCCTCATCGCTCAGAGGTCTTGCGATTTTAGCCGGAAGGCCCATGACCAAATGACGCGGAGAAACGCGAAAGCCTTTGGGAATCAAGGCTCCGGCCGCAATAACGCACTCTCGTCCGATCTCAGCCTCCATCACAATCGCCCCCATGCCAATTAAACAAAGATCCCCGATTTTGGCCCCATGAATAATCGCGCCGTGGCCTACCGTTACGCCCTTACCAATTTGCGTGGGATATTCTTCCCGCCCATGAACCAAGACCCCGTCCTGAAGGTTGGAGGCTTCTCCAATTTTAATCGGGCATACATCCGCGCGAACAACAGCATAGGGCCAAAGGGAAACCTTGGGACCAATCAAAGCGCGGCCGATGACCTCGGCTGTTTCATGAACAAACGCCGTTTGATGAATCCTTGGCTTATCTTTTAGAAACGCTCGAATCATAGACCCTCTGTTGATTATGATAAAATCAAATCAAGAGAGGCAAGCCCTAGAGCTTCATGGACTACGAGGAATTTGATTTTATTGTTGTTGGGAGCGGCATCGCGGGCCTTCTCAGCGCCCATAAACTTTCGGCTCTCGGACGAACGGCGGTTCTCACCAAAAAAGAGGCGGTTGAATCCAACACCAATTACGCGCAAGGGGGAATTGCCGCCGTAACCAGCGAGTTCGACAGTTTTCAAAGACATATCTCGGACACCTTGATCGCCGGAGCCGGGCTTTGCGATGAAAAAATAGTCGCCTTGACGATTCAGGACGCTCCCGAAAGAATCAAAGAACTTCAAGAAATCGGAGTTCGCTTCTCGCAAGAAAAAGGAACCGTTGATTTAGGGCTTGAAGCCGGTCATTCTGAAAGGCGCATTCTCCACGCCGGAGATATTACCGGTCATGAGATAGAACGGGCTCTTCTTCACTCCTGCAAAAAGAACCCGCGCATCAATATTTTTGAAAATGAAATCGGCATTGATTTGATTCTCGATAAGACTGGCCGTTGCCGCGGGCTCTATTCTTTAAGTCGCAAAAATGGAAAAATTAGAGCCTTTTCCGCTAAAGCCGTCGTTTTGGCGACCGGAGGAGCCGGAAAGGTTTATCTTGTTACGACCAACCCCGACATCGCGACCGGAGACGGAATAGCCATGGCCTACCGGGCAGGGGCGACTCTCGCGAATATGGAATTTGTACAATTTCACCCGACCTGCCTTTATCATCCGCAAGCGAAATCCTTTCTTTTATCTGAAGCTCTAAGAGGCGAAGGTGGAAAGCTGATTTTAAAAAACGGCCAGGCCTTCATGAAAAAACATGATCCCCGAGCAGAACTCGCGCCACGGGACATCGTCGCCCGCGCCGTGGACTATGAGCTTAAAAAATCAGGAGAACCTTGCGTTTACCTGGACATGACGCATAAGTCAAGAAAATTTCTCTCCCGAAGATTCCCCAATATTTATCGCACTTTGTTAGGCTACGGAATCGATATGTCCAAAACTCCCATTCCGGTCGTCCCTGCCGCCCACTTTTTCTGCGGGGGAGTTAAGACCGATTCCTCCGCCAGAACCAATATCCCCGGCTTATTTGCCGTTGGGGAAACAGCTCAAACCGGCCTTCACGGCGCAAACCGCTTGGCCTCTAATTCTCTTTTAGAAGGTTGCGTTTTCGCTCATCGTCTATTTCTTCATGTAAAAGACAATCCCGCGCTTCAGAACCTCAAACCGTCTAAGCCTAAAAATTGGAACCCGGGAAAAGCCAAGGCCTTGGATGAAGCCGTCGTCATCACTCAAAACTGGGATGAGATCAGGCGTCTTATGTGGAATTATGTCGGAATTGTTCGCACGACTAAAAGACTTGAGCGCGCGCTCAGGAGAATGAAACTTCTGAACGCGGAAATCAACCATTACTACTGGAACTTTTTCCTGACGCCGGATTTAATTGAATTGAGAAATTTAGCGGATGTGGCAAGCGCCGTCATTCTCTCCGCTCTTCAAAGGAAAGAAAGCCGCGGGCTTCATTATACGCTCGATTATCCCAAACCCGTCCCATCTCAAAAAAAAGACGCCTCCATCAATCAAAAAACGGCTTTGAGACTTTTTCAACAATTTCATTAAAGCGACATGGACCGAATTATCATCCGCGGCGCGCGCCAGCACAACCTAAAAAATATTTCCCTGGAACTCCCAAAAAATAAGCTGGTCGTAATTACCGGGCTTTCGGGATCGGGAAAATCTTCTCTCGCTTTTGACACCCTTTATGCCGAGGGGCAGCGCCGATACGTTGAAAGCCTTTCGGCTTACGCAAGGCAATTTTTGGAGCTCATGGAAAAACCCGATGTGGATTTAATCGAGGGTTTGTCTCCCGCGATTGCCATCGAGCAAAGAAATCCGTCTCATAATCCGCGCTCAACCGTTGCGACCACGACTGAAATTTATGATTATCTGCGCCTTTTGTTTGCCCGAATCGGGCGCCCGCATTGCCCGAAATGTAAGAGGCCCGTTAAAAAACAATCTCCCCAAGCCATCACACAGGAAGCTTTAAATTTATTTCCCGGACAACCGGTCTCCATCTGGTCTCCCCTGGTCATGGGCCGCACCGGCACTTACGAAGAACTCTTTAATCGCCTCAAGCGCTCTGGCTACGTCAAGGTTCGAGTTGACGGAAAAATTTCAGACCTCGATTCAGCCCCTAAACTGAGTCGTTACGCCAAACACGTCATCGAATTATTCATTGATACGGTCGCCGCGGCGAAAGAAGAAAAAGACCGGCTTTTTGAATCCATCGAAACCGCGCTTAAGGAATCCCGGGGACTGGTTCGAATCGAACCCTCCAAAAAAGCGGCCAAAGGCGTTCTTATGAGCGAACACCACGCTTGTCCGGAATGCGGCCTTAGCCTTCCGGAACTAGAACCTCGACTATTTTCTTTTAATTCTCCTTATGGAGCTTGTCCGTCTTGCGATGGAATCGGACAAAAAACCGAGGTTGACCCTGATTTAGTCATTCCTGATCCTTCTCTTTCCATTCAAGACGGCGCCATTGTCGCTTGGGATGACCCTGTGACGACCCGCACCAATCGCTGGAAAAAATCCTGGTCGGGGTATTATGCGGAAATTCTGGAAACGATTTGCCGACAACATGGAATTAACCCAAGAACGCCTTGGTCAAGCCTGCCTCAAAAACAGAAGGAAATTATTCTCTATGGCGGCGGGCATTACCGGCCTCACTGGGCAAAAAATGACCAGGAATTCGAAGGAATCATCCCCAATCTTGAACGCCGATATAAAGAGACCGAATCGGAATTTGTGAAGAGCTCCATCACCGAGAGGTTCATGCGCAAAAGGGAGTGCCCTGATTGTCATGGAGCCCGTCTTAAACCTGAAGCCCTGGCGGTTTTGGTCGGTGGGAAAAATATCCGAGAAGTCACCACTCTCTCTATTTCCCAGGCGTATGCCTTCGTTCAGAACCTCAATCTAAACGCCACTGAAAAAGCGATCGCAAAAATGATTTTGAAAGAAATACTCTCTCGGCTTGAATTTTTGACCAATGTCGGGCTTGATTATCTCACCTTGGACCGCACGTCTGAAACCTTGGCCGGCGGAGAAGCGCAGAGAATTCATCTGGCCACTCAAATCGGTTCGGGGCTCAGCGGAGTTCTCTACGTGCTTGACGAACCTTCTATCGGCCTTCATCCGCGAGACAATACCCGGCTTCTCACCACGCTCAAACGCCTCCGCGACATTGGCAACACTTTAATTGTGGTCGAACATGACGAGGAAACCATGCTCAATGCCGACTGGATTATTGATCTTGGCCCGGGAGCCGGTATTCACGGAGGTAAAATCATCGCCCAGGGAACGCCAAAACAAATTTTAGCTTCTAAAGACTCTCTCACCGGGGCTTACCTAAGAGGAGACAAAAAAACCCTTCAAAAGCGCGCCTTACGCTCTCCGAGCGCGAAACAGTTTATATCCATCCTTGGCGCAAAGCAGTTTAATCTCAAAAATATAGACGTCAAGATTCCCCTCGGTCTTTTCGTCTCGGTGACGGGAGTTTCGGGCTCGGGAAAATCAACCCTGGTTCATGAAATTCTTTACAAAGCTCTCGCCCAAAAATTTTACGCTTCCAAAGACGCACCGGGAGCTTACCGGGCCATCACGGGGATAGAAAATATAGACAAGGTGATTGTCGTCGACCAATCTCCTATCGGACGAACTCCGCGCTCAAACCCGGCCACCTATACCGGACTCTGGTCTCCCATTAGGGAAATTTTCGCCCAGCTTCCTCAAGCGCGGGCGCGAGGATATAAGCCCGGGCGATTCTCTTTTAACGTCAAAGGCGGCCGCTGCGAGAACTGCTCCGGAGACGGCTCCCTTCAGATTTCAATGCAGTTTTTGCCGGATGTCTATGTCCCTTGCGAGGAATGTCGGGGGGCGCGCTTTAACGAGGAAACTCTTTCCATCCGTTATAAAGGAAAAAATATCGCCGAGGTCTTGGCGATGAGCGTTGAAGGAGCGCGAATATTTTTTGAAAATCATCCTCTCTTGTCTCGAATTCTTAAAACCATCGAAGACGTGGGGCTCGGCTATATCACACTCGGACAAGCCGCGACGACTCTCTCTGGAGGAGAAGCCCAACGCGTTAAACTCGCCGCGGAACTTGGGCGGCGGGACACTGGTAAAACCCTCTATATTTTAGATGAACCCACCACCGGGCTTCATTTCGCGGATGTAGATAAACTCATCAATGTTCTTCATCGGCTCGTGGATCATGGAAACACGGTCCTGGTTATCGAACATAATCTCGATGTGATTCGTAATTCTGATTGGATTATTGACTTGGGACCGGAAGGAGGAGCGGGAGGCGGCCGTTTAATGGCAGAAGGAACTCCTCAAGAAATCGCCAAAAATCCTCATTCCCACACCGGGCGCTATCTTGAAATTAATCCTGCAACCTGTTACACTAATAGCAAATGAGCGCCGAACAGAATTCCGGGGAAGAATCAAAAGCGGAAGAACTCAATAAAAAAAGCCGCCTTATTTTAATCGGCGGCATCGCGCTTTTAATTTTACCTCTTTTAATTATCCTCCTTTACAAACTTGCGGCGCTGCATGGAACCCAGGCCTCCCAAATGAACGGAAGTATGTTTTACGCCCGCACAGTCAAAGTCGGAGACAAATTGACTCCGGCTCCAACGCCCGCGCCATCTAATGTCGCCCCTAGCCTCACCCCTCCTCCGGCCTCAAACCAAAGCTCGCTCAATCTGATTGTAGGAGATAAAGGTCAGCAAGCCCCTCCGCCTCCCGAGGCAAAGAAAAAGATTAAAAAACCATTTAAAACTTCTAAGCCTAAATCCTTAGCCCAAGTTAAACCGCGCCAGCCCTCAAAAACAGTTCAGCCCTTTTCCATTCCCCACCTTAAGCCCAGTCCGTTTGGAAACCCCGCGGCTCAAGGCGGAAGCCCCATTCCATCTGTTGGAGGAGGAGCCCAACCCCCGAACGCCGGGCAAATGATTCAAAACATCATGAAGAATATGCCCCAAGGGCAAGGCGTACCGGCTAATGTTCAGCAGATGATTCAACAATCTGCCCAACAAACGGGCGGCGCACCCGCCGTCCCGGCCCCAACGGGACAATAGCCAAGGACTAACTATAAATTTCCGTTTCTCTTGAAATAGACCGTATAAGCCGCCCAAACCAGCAAGACAGCGTAGAGGTTAAAATAAGCTAAAAAGAACGCCGCTGGAACACCATGGAGAACCGCGCGTCTGTCTAAAAAGCAACAGATAAGAATTGGAACCTGCCAAGCCAAACTTATGGACTTAACAATGTAAAGCGTGGGAACCAGCATGAGAATGTAGCTGTAATTTTTAAAACGCGGCATGGATAAGGCATAAAGCGCGCAAAACCAAAATATAACTTTAAGCGGCATCGCGGGATCCGACGCCCAATACGGGCGTATTTTTTTAATATAGGTCCAAAGGCTCAGACCTCCCAAAATCCCAATGAAACCGGAAGTCAAAATCGTCGCAAACGTTGCCGCGCGCGCAAGGTTCCCGGGCCACTCAAGTTGGGAGAGTTGAACAAAGAACGCAAAGGAAGAGGGATTGATTCCTCCGACTTCATACCACCAACTTCCTTGTCCGGCGCGCAAGGTTTTAAAGAAAGAATCCATCAGATGAGGGTAGAAAATAAAATTAAGGCCAAAAAGCGCGGCAAAAAAAGCGAGAGAGCCAAGAAAGGCGCCCCAACGCGGTTTTTTCCAGATTAGAAGCAAGGAGAGAAAAAGAAGAGGGGTCAATTTTGCCTGCGCCGCCAAGGCGACGCACAATCCAAATAAAAATGGCCGATCCGCCAACAGAAACGCAAAACCTGACCATAAAAAAAATTGTTCAAACCCCGAGATGTTTCCCGCTCCAATATCGATCAAGAACGGGTTGCCGTAGGCCAACGCAAAAAAAATTAATTCAAAGACGCCGAGCGATAGATTGAAAAAATACCGTTTCCATAAGAAGATAAGGCCCACGACTACCAACAATTTAAGAAAGACCCATAAATATTGAGCGGTTGTCGGAGAAAACCTTAGAAGCGGAGCCCCCAGGGTTTTTAAGACGATTGGAGAGTAAAGGCAAGGCATTCGCGAGGAGGCGTCATAGGGATTTCCCCCGCGAGCCAGGATTTGTTCGCAGGGAAAGTAAAGTTTAAAATCTCCCTGATGAAATCTAGGCGGATAAAAAGATTTCCAAGTTTCAAAAAGAAGCAATACAATCAAAGAGGCCTTGATCGTGTTGCTGATTGCCTTTTGGTCCAACCTTAAACCACGACGGATTTAAAATTTCGAGCGACGGTTGAGCCGATTTCGCTTAAATTTTCAATGACAACCGCGCCCGCGTTTTTTAAAGCCTCAATTTTAGAGGCATGGGTGCCGGAAGAACCCTCTACAATGGCCCCGGCATGCCCCATACGGCGTCCCGGAGGAGCGCTTTTCCCGGCGATAAAAATAAAGAGGGGCTTTTTCATGTGGGCTTTATAAAAAGCCGCCGCATCTTCTTCGGCCGACCCCCCAATTTCCCCGATCATGACAATAGCTTCCGTTTTGGGATCGCGCTCGAACAAATCTAAAATATCCACGAAATTCGACCCCGGAATCGGATCGCCGCCAATACCAACGACAGTTGATTGACCCAGTCCTTTTTGAGTAAGCTGATGGACCGCCTCATAAGTCAAAGTTCCCGAACGAGAGATAATTCCAATGGGGCCTTGCTTGTGAATATACCCCGGCATAATGCCCGCCTTGGATTCCCCGGGCGTAATGACCCCGGGACAATTAGGGCCGATGAGTCGCGCTTGAGGAGCATAAATTTTTAAGAATTGTTTGGCTTTGGCCATATCCAAAACGGGAATACCCTCGGTAATGCAAATAATGAGAGAAATCCCGGCTTTTCCCGCTTCCATAACGGAATCAGCGGCGGCCGGCGCGGGAACAAAAATCAAAGAGACATTCGCCCCGGTTTTTTTAACCGCTTCTTCGACCGTATTAAAAACCGGGCGGTCTAAATGAGTCGTCCCACCCCGCCCGGGAGTGACTCCGCCCACGATTTGAGAGCCGTATTCCATGCACTTTTGCGCGTGAAAAGAGCCCGCCGAACCGGTAAACCCCTGAACGATGATTCGCGAATCCTTATTCAATAAAATGCTCATTGGTCCCTCTCCTCACAAGATTTTAAGGACGGAAAGATGTCCTCTTTATATTTCATGGAAATAGGCATTAGATTTTTCCCCCAGCGGCCTGAACGCTTTTCTGCGCGGCATCCCAAAGACTAGAGGCCGTCATTAAGCGAGTTCCCGAACGGTCCAAAGTTTCCCGACCCTTATCGGAATTAGTTCCCTCCAGACGAACTACCAAGGGAACTTTCAGTTTCATCTTTTTAAGCACGGCCAAGATGCCTTCGGCGATCATATCGCAACGAACAATGCCGCCGAAGATATTGACTAAGATTGTTTTGACTTTAGGATCCTTAAGAATAATCTTAAAAGCCCGCTCAACTCTCTCCTGATTGGCGGCGCCTCCCACATCCAAGAAATTTGCCGGGCTGCCGCCGGCTAAGGCAATCGTATCCATGGTGCCCATGGCAAGCCCCGCACCGTTGACCATGCACCCGATATTCCCGTCAAGCCCCACATAAGAAATATCGTGTTTTTTGGCTTCTTTTTCGGCGGGAGAAGACTCAATATCGTCTCTTGAGGCAAAATCCTCGTGGCGAAACAAAGCGTTGTCATCGATCACAATTTTAGCGTCCAGGGCCACAAACCCCTTCGGAGTCAAAACCAAGGGGTTGACCTCAAGCAAACTCATATCTTTACTAATGAAGAGTTTGACCAAGGTCGTCGCTACTTTTGTAAAAGAAGAAATGTGTTCCGCCGGAATTCCCAACTCAAAGGCTAAGGCCCGCGCCGCGAAAGGCAAAAGCCCGAAGACCGGATCGACGGGCTTTTTAATAATCGCTTCCGGGTGTTCCGCGGCCAAGGTCTCAATCTCCATTCCGCCTTGAGAAGAGGCAATCAAAACGGGAGAACCGATTTTCCTGTCAATGGCGACGGAAAAATAAAATTCTTTCTCTATTTTAACGCCCTGTTCGACCAAAACCTGTTCAACTTTAAGCGTCTGGCCATGGGTTTGGTGAGTCGCCATCTTCATTCCAACCATCGCCTTGGCAAAAGCGCGAGCTTCAAGCGGGGTTTTCGCCAATTTAACGCCGCCAGCTTTCCCGCGGCCGCCAGCCAACACCTGGGCCTTTAAAACCCACGGCCCTTTTTTAAGACGTTTGAGAATGGAATTAATTTGCGCCGGTTTATCAATCACTCCGCCGAATTCCGGGAGTGGGACTCCAACCTCTCTTAAAATTTCTTTTCCTTCGTATTCCAGTAATTTCATAGTTTCCTCTTTTCCTCTATGCCGCCACGGTCCACGTCTCAGACCCTTTGATCAACTTTTCCAAATCTACGGAAGATGATTTCTTTGCCTCGGAGATTTGCCCCTCCATCATCTCATGAAGAACCGGTCGAGAAACGTTGCGAAACACCCCCTGGGGGACCGGAAAGTTCGGCCGCTCCATGTGCGATAAAAGATAGGCTAAGGGAGCTGAAGTCTCATCATGAACCAAAATATCGGGGGGTATTTTGCCGGGCTCAAATTCGACGACCTCCAAATTCCAATTCTTCAGCCGAATGCCTTTATTTTTATTTTTCCCAAACACAAGGGGTTTTCCGTGCTCCAAAACCAGGTTCGTCTCGCTTTGAAGACTTTTGTCTGAAACCTCCGTCCACGCCCCATCGTTAAAGACAATACAGTTTTGGAGAACCTCAATTAACGCGGAACCTTTATGTTTGGCGGCTTTATCCAACACCAAAGACAAAGCATTCAGATCCGTATCCACGGCCCGGGCTACGAACGTGGCCTCGGAGGCAAGGGCAACCGCAATCGGGTTCAGCGGATAATCAATCGAACCATAAGGGGTTGATTTGGTCTTTTTTCCCATCTCCGAAGTCGGGGATAACTGCCCCTTGGTTAATCCGTAAATGCGGTTGTTAAATAGGAGAACTTTAATATCGGCGTTCCTTCTTAAAGCATGGATGAGATGGTTCCCTCCAATCGAAAGCCCGTCCCCATCTCCGGTGACGACCCAAACCATGAGATCGGGCCGAGCGCATTTAAGCCCAGTCGCCAAGGTTGGAGCGCGGCCGTGAATGGAGTGAAAACCATAGGTATTCATATAATAGGGAAACCGCGACGAACACCCAATTCCCGACACAAAAACAATTTTCTCTCGCGGCATCCCCAAGGTTGGCATGAGTTTCTGAACCGTGGCCAAAATGGCGAAGTCTCCACAACCGGGACACCAGCGCACCATCTGGTCGGAAACAAAGTCCTTGCGGGATAAAACCGGCCCCGAGGCCGGAAGATTTTCAATTTCCTTGTCGTTTTCCATTTTAAGATCCTCTTAAGACCGTCTCAACGAAACTTTCGATTTCCGCGATTTTAAATGGTTGCCCCTTGACCTTATTCAATCCCATCGCCGGAATGGCGAATTTAGCGCGAATGACTTTGAGAAGCTGCCCTAAATTCATCTCCGCAACCACCACCTTCTCAAAACCCGCCAGCAAATCTCCCAAATCAGAAGGAAGCGGGTTTAAATAGCGTAAATGAATCGCCGACACTGATTCTTTTCTCGCCTGCAAATTCTTAACGGCGGCGGAAATAGCGCCAAAAGTGCTTCCCCATCCGACGACCAGAACTTTTCCTTTAGGAGAACCAAGAACCTGGGTCTGGGGAATTTCCTGGCTTATTTTATTGACCTTAGCCGCCCGCAAGCGGACCATTTTCTCGTGGTTTTCCGGATCGTAACTGACGTTGCCGGTCACTTCTTGTTTTTCAATTCCCCCAATTCGATGTTCATAACCCGCAAGACCCGGAGCGGCCCAAGGCCGCGCCAAGGTCTTCTCATCCCGGAGATACGGTTTAAATTGGTCTTTCGCCGGAAGAGACGGCATCACGAATTTTTTAATGTCGGAAACGCTCGGAATTTTCCACGGCTCAGAGCCATTGGCCAGATATCCATCAGTCAGGAGAAAGACGGGCGTCATGTATTTAATCGCGATACGACAAGCCTCTAACGTTGCGTCAAAACAGTCCGAGGGGGTCGAGGCCGCAATCACGGGAACCGGGCTTTCGCCGTTTCGGCCGTAAAGACATTGCAAGAGATCCGCCTGCTCGGTTTTAGTTGGAAGGCCGGTTGAGGGGCCTCCGCGCTGAACATCTAAAATGACGACCGGGAGTTCCGTCATGACCGCCAGTCCAATAGCTTCGGATTTAAGAGCAATCCCCGGGCCGCTGGTTCCCGTCACCGCCAAACGTCCGCCGAAAGATGCGCCAATGGCGGAGCCAATAGCCGCAATTTCATCTTCCGCCTGGAAGGTCTTAACTCCAAAAGCCTTGTGCTTGGAGAGTTCGTGCAAAACGTCTGATGCCGGAGTAATGGGATAAGAACCATACCACAATTCTAATCCCGAAGCCTGGGACGCCGCGATAAAACCCAAGGCCGTGGCTTCATTTCCGGTAATATTTCGGTAAAGCCCGGGCGCCAAGGACGCTTTTCTCACTCGGTAGTGAAACCCAAATATCTCGGCTGTTTCAGCATAGGCATTCCCAGCTAAAAGGGCTTTTTTGTTCGCATCAATTAGAAGAGGGGTCTTTTTAAATTTAGATTCAATCCATTTAAGCGTCCCATCCATAGGGCGATCATAAAGCCAATACATCATTCCTAGGGCAAAAAAGTTTTTACACCGCTCCACCTGAACCTTAGTCAACGAGAGCCCGCTTAAGGCGTTTCCGGTCATGCGGGATAAGTCAACCTTGATAACCCGAAAATCCGATAACGAACCGTCTTCAAGCGGGTTTTTCTCATAGCTGACCTTCGTTAAATTCTGGGGAGTGAATGAGTCTACATTCGCAATCAAAATTCCGCCTTTTTTAAGGTCCTTAATGTTGGCTTTTAAGGCCGCCGGGTTCATCGCGACCAAGACATCAGGCGCGTCTCCCGGGGTCAGCACTTCTCTGGAACTAAAATGAATCTGGTATCCGGAAACGCCCGGGAGCGTCCCAACAGGAGCGCGAATTTCCGCGGGATAATCCGGCAAGGTGGATAAATCGTTTCCGGCCAAAGCGGTCGAAGTCGTAAACTGCATACCCGTCAACTGGATTCCATCCCCGGAATCGCCGGCAAAACGGATGGTGACGGATTCAAGTTCTTCCACGGGTTTGGTCTGGGTTTGGGGCGCATCTTTAGATTGAGTAGTCATTGAAATTCACCTGTATTTTAAATGTCTGTCTTTATCCATACTATAACTCTTTTTCCCGCTATTTTGAAATATTAGGCCTTTTGCCGGAAGCCATCTAGGCCTTTAGGCCCATACACAAAGGTTTCTGGAATGTTAAAACAATATTATGAACCTAAAAACTTTCCGGCCTCGAAAAAATAAAACAAGCCTTTTAGCGAGCTCCATTCTTTTATCCCTGACCCTTGTGGCCGGAACATCTCAAGGCGAAACCCTGCGTTCTCAAGATTCCCTGCCTCAAGAAGTGCCGGCTCTTTCTTTTCAGTCTCCCGCAAATCTTAACCTTGAAAACCCACTGGAAATTTCTCCCGCTGTTGAAAGCGCCCTTTCCCCTTCTCTAAACTTAAGAGAAGATTTCACTGTACCCCAAACCGAAGAGAAAGCGCCTGCTCAAAAGCCTTCCACCAAGAAACTCCCTAAAACCCTCAAGGATTCCGCGAAGAAAGTTTCTCGCCAAATCAAACAGATTCTAGGCAACGCTTCTCTTCATTTTTCATCCAAGAAAGACTCAAAACAACCGGAAAGCCTCTCCTCTTCTTCTTTATTTGACGGAAATGTTGCCCACCCCGGACAAGAAACGCTCTCATTGCATTCTTCCGAAGAGAAACCGCCTTTTGTCATTAATGATGACGGAGTTCGAATTTCAGGAAAAGCGGCGGAGTATTACCGTGAAGTGCACCGTCTGGTTGATCAATACCAGGGAAAAATGGATCTCAGTGAAAGCTTGGGCGTCATGGACGACTCCTATGCGGACGTTTGGGCCAAAATTAAGGTCATCAACCACGTCGCGCCCCAAGAACCTTTGGAAAACATCAATGAACACATGGATGAAACTTTAACCTGGATTGACGCTCTGACCCGCATCAATGGGCAGAGAACCGCAATCTACACCCATCGAGTTTTTTTCCATCCCTCGCCCAACCCAAAATCGGAAATTGAAGAAGGAATCCGTCGCGTATCCGGCTATCTAAAGGAAGTCGAAACAGAATTTAAAAAAGGCGGAACGGCGGAACGTCAATTTGGCCCTATTGACCGGGTTGTTTTGGGTTTTGACACGCGCGGATACCAGGAGATCAAGAATTTCTTAAAATCACAGGAAGAAAAACTTAATCAATCTTACGGAAACCGTTTCCGCTTTGTTTACTTAGACGATATCGCCTCAATTCCCCAAAACCCACAAGATATGCGTAAAGCCTTGAATGATTTGACCGCCCACTATAACAAAGATTCTCTGCAAAAAATATCGGAGGGAGTCATCTACAGCCGCTACACCGGGCTTCTTTTGGAGCTCAAGACGATTGAACATTACCACAAGGAAAACTACCAAATACTCCAAAGCGGACATGAACTTTTTAACCCCGAGGGCCATTATATCACCGAGATCGACGCTCTCGTCAAAAGCCCTGAAGGAACGACCTATCTCGTGGAAGCTAAATCCTCTCGCGTTCTTTTAACCAAGGAACGCGTCCTGGAAGGCAAAGTTCTCTATAAGCTTGAAACCTACAAAAAAAATCAAGCTCTCATCGAGAAAGAAACCGGCGCGCCTCTCAATGTCGTTTTCGCCATGGACCTTGGCGTCTCTCAAAATGGAGGGAAAAGTCACGGCAAACAGGCCGAAAGAATCAGTCGGCAAAAAGATTTGATGGAGTTTCTTAAACAACAGGCCCCCATTTTAAGCCGCCGCTACGGTTTTCCCGTCTCCTTTCTTTTCATTGACGGCGGCCCCAGCGCTCGCTAACTTTTTGATGAAGGAGGCGCGGAAGATTTTTTCTTCATCTTTTTCTTGACCGTTTTACGCTTTTTCCAATTCTTGTTTTTAGGGCGTTTTTTCCCCAGGTGAGATTGTTTCTTTGGGTTTTGAACAGATTTCTTAACGGAAGGAGGGCCATAGGCTTTCTGAATCTGGTAATTAGGGAAATATTGGGCGAGAATCGCGCGCCAATCCCGCCCCAGACTCGCCTGGCCTAAGGCTCCGTCTTTACAAAGCCCAAGACCGCTTCCGGTTCCCGCTCCCCACAAAATAAAAAATTGGACGAATCTACCGTCTTTGACGGGAGTCACGGTAAAAAGACTCGAGCGCAATGAATGAGGAGACAACGCTTTTTGAATTTGAGAAAACCCATCGGCCGTCCATCGCCCCTTGGCTCCGATAAACGTTATTTTTAAAATCCGGCCGGTTTTTGATCTCCGGTCAATTTGAATGCGCTTAATTTTACCAATGTCCTTAAAGGCCTTGATTCTTTGCCGAATAAAATCGGCGGGGATAATTCTCACCCAACGGGAAAAAGTCTGCTTTACCGCCGCCGCATTTGAAAAAAGACTGTCGGGCGGAAACCCGTGAATCCAGCGTTCTAAACCCGCCGGAGAAGCGGGCGAAATGAGAGCCGTCGGCGCATCCGCAACAGAAGCCAAATGTTTCAGCGCCGGATCCGGATAATCCGCCCCGTCCTCGGTAAACCCTCCACAGTCCTCGTTCCATTCAGCCTTGGCTACGCGCCCCTCGTAGGATAAAACCTCCCCCAATGTTTTCTGAACGCCCTTGGTCGCCCGGCTCATTTCAGAAGTGACGCCCCGATAACTTTGACAAGCGGAAGAATCGCAAATATCGGTTTTCTCCAGATTGGGACGCCCTAAACTTTTATACCACAAGGCCGTCGTGCGAGCGACCACCGCTTCAGCCTCTTGAGCCGCCATCGGGCTTTGCCCGCCCATGGCGCGCCCCACCACCCCATAGAGATAATCCTCAACTCCGGTTTCATTGACCAATTTAAAGCCGCCGGGATTAGGAAAGACCTCAACCGTGCCACGCAATTCCCGATCCCCGGAATCAAATCCGACCGTATTTGAGAAATGCGCGCTTTTAAGCAGAATCGAACCCAGGGATCCGGAAGAAGGAATAATTTTGAACGGTTCCTTGCTTGTATACTCGATATTGTCCTCGGTGTCGCGAACTTCGACCAAACCATTTTCTGATTCAAAAGAAATCTGCCATTGATTATAAGGCGCGACAGCATCGCGAATGACTTCGCCGTTGTGAGACACGATCTTAAACGAACGGTTGGTCATGAAATAAACTCTCGTCATGGTATGAGGCCGCCCTTTTTCTCCGCAAAAAAGAGCGACGCGAATCGTGGGGCTGGAAACATCCGCTTCTATTGAAACGTCCCCAGTTAAGAAAGGCCGGGATATCCGCCTTTCCGGGAGAATCTGACTTGGGGGTTCCGCCAGATATTTCTGTATGGATTTAAGAATTTTAGTGAAAATGCCATTTCCTGGGTCCAAAGCCAAAAGATGATGGTAGAGAATCCAAGCGTCTTTGTTTTCTCCAATCTTAAACTCAAGCCGGGCCAAGTCCACCATGGCTTCGAAATTAAAAAGGTCCAGGCTCACGCTTTGGTTAAAGGCGGCCAAGGCCGCTTCCGGGTTTCCCAAGCGCAACTCAGTCTCCCCGGTCTTATCATAAGCGACAGAGAGAGTATAGGGGCTTTTAGTCAAACAGAGGCTGAGGGGTTTGACGGCCAACTTGGGATGTCCATCCAAATTTTGCACAATCCCCATTCCCAAATAGGCCTCCGCCTGTTGGGCCGAATTTAAAGAATATTTCAGGGCTTGAGAAAAAGCCGCTTTCGCTTCCCGAAGATTTCCCGCAGAGAGATACGCCCAAGCCTCCTGATTAAAAACAAAGCCGTCCGCGTCGGAATTCAAGGAAGCTCTCAACCAGTGGGCCAGAGCCTCATCATTGCGACCCAAATCCCGGTCCAAAATCGCTAGGTTTTCATCCGGGCGGTCGATTTCAGAGCCCATCACCTCAAGATAACGGTAAGAATTTTTAGCGTCCTTAAAACGCCCTTCAAGAAAGGCCTGATAGCCTTCCTTACGAACGCCTTCCACTTCCGAGTCAATGCGAATTTGAACGTTTTGGGTGGATGCGCTTAGATTTTGGGCCAAGACGGGAGAATGCGCGCATAATAACGCCGCCCACAAAAACCAAGAGAGACTCATTAGGGACTACTAATGCGCAATACGATTCGATTTGCGATATTGGGCAAGGATTGCGCGCGCTGAACCATTTCTTGAATATCCTGCACCAAATACCAGGCCTCGATTTTATATTCCGCTTCCCGCATGTGTTGGTGGGCAAGCAAAGCCTTATCATGCAAGGCCTTCACGTCCCGGTTAAGCCGTTCACAGACCCTCATTAAAGACTGCGCGGCCTTAACCGAAGATTCATCATAGACGGCGCCGCGTTCAATGGCCCCCACTTGATTAGGAACGGCGGCGACATCAAAACCAAAACGCCTGATTTCTTGACGAAAATGCTGAAGATCAGAACCAAACATCATATCGGGATTTTTATGGCCGTTTTTGATGCTCGCGGAAATTCTTTGGGCGCGGAAAAGAAGTTCCTCTAAGCGTGCGCCCTGAACGGAAACGCGATCACAAAGAATGCTTAAACTCCCTTCCACCTGTCTCAAGGAACGATCCATTTCCATGGGTTTAACCTCACGGTTTAAGTAATTGATCCAACTCTTGATTCTGGCTTTGTCCGGACGTTGGCGCCGCTTGCGGCTGAGCCGCGGGAAGAGCTTGGGGAGACGCTACCGGAGTTCCATTGGTCGCCGATTGCGGGCTTGGAATTCCCGGCATAATGTCGCCCTTTTTTTCTTCCGTTTTCTTAACAACGGGTTTCTTGGCGACGGTTTTCTTTTTCGCGGCAATCTTCTTTTTTACGGCGACCTTCTTTTTTTTACGCGCGAAAATTTTCTTTTTGACCGGCGGACGTTTCTTCGCTAATTTCTTTTTAGCCGAAGGAAACTGAGATTTCCCGGACAACAAATCCAACGCCGCCTGATTTTGTCCAACCACCTTTTGAAGAGACAAATCCGCCTGAAACTCATAGGATTTTTGCTCCCCGTTCATTGCGGGCGGAGTTTGATAATCGACCTGATAGAGATTATCCTTTATTTTCTCGGCGCTCCAGGGGCTCAAATCTCCCGAGGGGATATCAGTTGCGCCTAATGCTTGGGAAATGGTTTCCCCACCTACCGAGATCGGCCAATTTTGGACCAATTTAATCGCGGAATCCTTAAAGGTTTTCTCTTGTTCCGGAGGAAGCGGGGCCGGGGTTGCCGGCGTTATTGGAAGTTGTTTCGGCATGGAAAGAGAAGGAGCCGCCGGAGAAGAAACGGGTAAATTTCGCGCGACAGACTTGGGTTTACTTAACTCGAGTCCCGGGACAAGGCCTAAAACGTAGGCCAGCGCAAACAAAACCCCGCATGCGACAATCAAAATCAGAATCCAAACTCCTTTTTTTGATTTTTTGGGCGCTTTGGCCGGAGCTTCCGCTAATTCGGACGGGGATTCGGGAATGGAAGGACTTCCCAAAGACGTTGGCTCTGCCGGGATTCCCGCTCCCACGGAAGCAGTCGGATCAAGAAAACTACTTTCAAGGGCGGGGGATTGACTCATCTCCATTGGCGCGGTTGGAGACGAGGCTAAACCTGGATCCGGGACATTGCCCGTGGGAAGAATGAAATCCGAAACGGCCTCGGGGGGTTGAATTTGAGGAATTTCAGGCGTAGAGGCAGACGGCGCAAAAGGAGAAGGCGGAAATTCCGCAGGACTAGGCGCGACTCCTTCTTGCGGAGCTAATGGCGAAATAACTTGGAGAGACGCAGGATCTGACGGCTGTCCAAAGGAAGTGGGCGCGGGATCAACCGATGCCGGAGTAAGATCGATAGAAGTCGGCGCGGGAACAGTCGGAACAGGAGGAAGAGATTCTTGTTTAAGCCGCAATTCTGCAATTTCATCTTTAAGACCGCCGACCATTCCCCGTAATTCATCTAACGATGCGCTCAAGGCGGAAGTCTGCGCGCTTCCCTCGATTTTTTCCGCCAACTCTTGAAGCCTGGAATTTAAATCAGAAATTTTGGCTTCTAACGGCTGGACGTTGTTTTGAGATTGCGAGAGAGATTCGAGCTTTTGATTTAGTTCTTCAATGACGCGTTTTTGAGAGCGAGTCGCCTCCTCCAAAGAAGCCCCGTGCGAGCGAGAAGCGGTGGAAATTTGATCGATTTGTTCTTTGAGTCCGCTAAAGCTTCCGGACAAATCTTCCAAGCTTTTAATCCGCCGGGTTAAATCCTCGCCCTGCCGATTATCGCTCTCAAATTTAGTTCGTAATCCAGATAATTCCCCGCGGATTTCTTTAACGGATTCCTGCATCTGGCTTACGCTTTGACCTAAGGCGCCCAATTTTTCATGAACCGCTCCCAACAAACCGAGTTCCTTAACTAAAAGAGCGTCTCCGCTGGGTTCTGGGGTCGGGGAGACCGGAGTGGACGCAACCTGGGGATATGGTAATTTAGGTTTGAACAGCGCTTGATCAATCAGGGGCATGGAACTCGCCCTTTGCCAGTCCCCGGAATCGGTGCCTTGCCGACCCTCGGGGCAAACCAAGGTATCGCCGGAAAAATCAGGGCGAGATAAAAGTTCTTCGATGGCAAAAGGGCCGACAACCTGATTATTTTGAAAAATCCAATATCGCTCTCTCATGGGACCTCAAAGCCTCCCTTAAATTTTCGCGTCTCAAACAAAAGTATAACAACTCTCAACATAAAATCAATGACAAATTTGTTACGCCCGCCTATAACTCTTCTCAAATCATCCTACAGGCGGCATTGTCCCGACCTTATGGCCGATGGCTATCTGGGAACGGGACTATATTCTATACTTCTCTTATATGGCGAAAATCTGGGGATTATTTTTAATCCTACTCACGCTCACGCGTCCGGCTTTTTCCAACTCCTCTCAAACGTTTGTTCTCGCCCAAGTCGATGAAATCACCAGCCTCGACCCGGCCTATCCTTATGACAACGCCAGCCAAAACGTGATTTTTAACGTTTATGATACCTTGCTCGGTTTTGACCGCTCCTCTCTCACCCATTTAATTCCATTAATAGCGACCCAGGTTCCCTCACTTAAAAACGGGGGCATCTCTCCGGATGGACGCGTATACCGCTTCCATATCCGAAAAGGCGTTTATTTTCAAGATGGAGAAATATTAACGCCTGAAGACGTCCGCTACTCCTTGCTCCGCTTTATGCTGATGGATCGCCCCGGCGGCCCCTCGGGACTTCTCTTGGAGCCAATTCTAGGAATCAGCTCCACCCAAGAGAAAGGAACATCCCTTAAATCTATTTTTGACTCCGCGCAAAAAGCCGTGCGCGTCAAAGGGCAAGATGTCGTCGTCACTCTCAAACGCCCTTTTTCTCCGTTTTTGTCCATCATGGCTCGCTGGTCCTATGTTTTGCCAGAAAGTTGGGCCATCCAACACGGAGACTGGAATGGAACTTTCGCTTCTCTCACCCATTTCAATCGTCCTCAAGAAGACCGTAGTTATCTGCGCGACCACATGAACGGAAGCGGCCCGTTTGAACTGGCGCTTTGGAACCCTATTTCTAAATACCTCATCTTAAAAAGAAACAAACATTACTGGAGAAAACCCGCCGCGCTCTCTCAAGTCATTATTCGCACCATTCCGGAATTTTCAACCCAAAAATTGATGCTCAAAGCCGGCGATGTTGACGCCATCAACGTGTCTCCCGCTTTTTTAAGCGAGGTGGCTCATATCCCCGGAGTAAAAATAGTTCCCCATCTTCCGCGTCTTGCCACCGACCCGGTATTTTTCTTCACCTTCCATATTAATCCCGTAGCCAACCGCGATATCGGCTCCGGCCGTTTAGGCGAAGACGGAATCCCGCCCGATTTTTTCTCCGACTTGGACGTGCGTCTCGGGATGACCTATGCCTTTGACGCCCAGACCTTTGTCCATGACGCCTTAAAAGGCGAGGGAGCGCGGGCTAAAAGCGTGGTCCCCCCCAAACTCTTACCGGGCCAGACGCGCTTTCCTTTCCGCTCCTACAACCTTCAAAAAGCCGTCTCTCATTTTAAGCGCGCATTTCATGGACAAGTCTGGGAAAAGGGGTTTCATTTCACGCTCACCTATAACACCGGATCCGAAAATCGCATGGCCGCGGCCCTCATCCTGAAAAAAAATGTGGAATCTCTCAATCCTAAATTTCACATTGATGTCCGCGGTCTCGATTGGCCTTCTTTCTTAGACAAAAGTGAAAAAAATTTAATGCCGATTTTTGTGCGCGGTTGGTACGCCGACTATCCCGACGCCTATAACTTTCTCAATGCGTTCTATAATTCAAACGGACGCTATCCCTTAGAGCAAAAATATCAGGACCCTAAAATGGATTTACTTCTTGGAAAGTTGACCGCAAGCCCCCGCCGCCCCACACAAAAAAAACTAGAAGAAGAAATTTTAACGCGCGCAAGCAAGAACG
Source organism: Elusimicrobiota bacterium (assembly GCA_027371715.1). Taxonomy (GTDB): domain Bacteria; phylum Elusimicrobiota; class Elusimicrobia; order UBA1565; family UBA9628; genus JAKAQV01. The sequence continues at coordinate 56,155 of DAHXMM010000014.1, forward strand.
CGCCGAACATCCCGGTCGCCCACCCCACCGCCATTTACGCCCTCAAACGCGAGGTTCAAAATTTTTACGACAATCCCATCGCCTTGGGACTCGATTACTACTTTATCAGTAAAAAATGAAAGCTTCAAAGCGCGCCGAACAGGCCCAAAAAACTATCAAAGGTCTTAAGACGCTTTATCCCGACGCCCGCTGCGAACTTAACTTTAGCTCTCCTTGGGAACTGGCCGTGGCCACCATTTTATCGGCTCAATGCACCGACAAAAGAGTCAACTCCGTCACTCCCCGGCTTTTCAAAAATTATCAAACCATAAAAGATTACGCCCAGGCCGATCTTAAGGAACTTGAGTCCCTAATCCGCTCAACCGGTTTTTTTCGCTCGAAGGCCTTGTCTATTCAAGAATCGGCGAAAACCCTTCTTAAAAATTTCAACGGCCAAATTCCCAAAACCATGAACGAGCTGACAAAACTTCGCGGCGTGGCCAGGAAAACCGCCAACGTCATCCTAGGAACAGCTTTTGGCCTCTCGGAAGGAATCGTCGTCGACACCCATGTCCAGCGCCTCTCCCAAAGATTGGGTTTGACAAAAAAAACTAATCCCGTCGCTATCGAGAAAGACCTGATGACGCTCATCCCCAAAGAAGATTGGATTTTTTTCGGGCACGCTTTGGTTCAGCATGGAAGAAGAGTCTGCGCGGCGAGAAAGCCCTTGTGCGAGTCCTGCTTATTTAAATCCTTCTGCCCCCAGGGAATCAAAAATACATGAACCCGCCCTTTTTACCGTTTTTTTACCATTCTGTCACAAATTTGATACAAAGAAGGAGAACTATAAGCTTATGGCAGACAAAGAACTGACTTTAACCCAGCTTTTATCGGAAGCCATCACGGTCGGAGGAAGCGATCTCCATTTGATTCATGGCGCAGCTCCCATGGTCCGGGTCTCGGGCGAAATAGCGGCATTAAAACATCCCCCCTTATATTCCGATCAAATCATGGCGCTGGTCAAACCCTTTATTGATGAAAACGAGTCTGAATCCTTCAAAAAAGAGTGCAAGCTCCATTTTTCGAGAAGCGTTGAATCTCTGGGGCGGTTCCGTTTCTCTATTTACCGCGCCTTGGGAACAGTGGGAGCAACCATCAGAATCATCACCAGCAAAATTTATCCTTTGGCGGCCTTGGGGCTTCCCCCCATCGTAGGCAATCTCATTAACCGGCGAACGGGAATCATTTTGGTGACTGGTCCGACCGGTAGCGGAAAAAGCACCACCATGGCCGCAATGATTGAACAAGTCAATCAAAATGGACGCCCTCAAAAAATAATCACCATTGAAGACCCTATTGAAACTATTTTCAAGTCCGTCCATTCCATTTTTGTCCAAAGGGAAGTCGGGGTCGACACTCCCTCTTTTGAAATGGGAACCTTGGACGCCTTAAGACAAGACCCCGATATTTTGTGCATCGGAGAACTCCGGGATGCGAAATCTATTCAGGCCGCGATGCTGGCCGCGGAAACGGGGCATTTGGTTATCACAACCTTGCACACCCGGGACGCCTCCAAAACGGCCCAAAGAATCATCTCTTCTTTTCCGGAAGCCGACCAACAAGCTCTCAGCGAACAATTCGCTTCCACCATTGAAGCCGTCATTTCCCAGGAGCTTTTACCGCGAGCGGACGGGAAAGGCATGGTCTTGGCGCCTGAGATTCTGATTGCGACCTCGGCCGTCCGCCAACTCATTCGCGAACGGCGCCTCGAAGCGATTAACGACGCCATTCAAGCCGGAACCTCGGTCGGGATGGTCTCTAAGGATATGTGGCTTAAAAACCTCCTTCAGAAAAATATCATTTCCAGGGACACCGCTCTTGCCGCGGCGCATAACGCGCAAATGCTTGATGAGAAAATCCAAGCCCCGCAACCCAAGGAAAATCTATTTTTCCGGAAACTTTAGTTGATTATAAACGCTTAACGCATCTTCTGGGACAAAGTTTCTAAGTCTTGATTATTATAGAAGCGAATCTGCTTCAAGCGATCAAGGCCGCCCCAGCGGATGATTCTCTCGGCATCATCCAATAAAATTCCGGGGTAAACTTTTCCACCAATGATGATGAGCTTGCCTTCCGCGCGCAAGACAACCCCGTCAAAATCAGGCCCATATCGCCCCGTAAAATCCTCGATCTGGGCGACAAATGGAACCGCGTCTGAAACTTGATAAAGCGAATACGGGTCTTGGATAAAAAGAACCTCATCAAAAGCGGTCTTGTCCCCCTCCCCGGACACCTCCCGACGCCCAATTCCTTCCGAAAATAATTTTTTCGCCCCTAAGACTTTGGAATCGAATTCTTTCGCAAACTTTGGATGTCGAGAGGCGTATTTAACCGCGAACAAGACGCGGTTGACCCGCGCATAAAAAAAACTATCCTCGGTCGCGACAGGAAGGCCTAAGGAGGCCACAGACAACGCGCGAACTAAAGCTAAATCAAATTCCGGAGTGGGAGGCGAAAGCAAAGCCTCTTTATCGAATAAAATTCGAGGAGTCGGTTCCCGGGCGAAATCAACCAAATGATTTTTTTTGACGACTCCAATAAAATCAGGGACAAATTCCGTCTCGGCCAGGAGTTTTCGTCCGATTCTTGTTTCCAAAATTTCTTTTTCCGCATCTTTTAAATGGTGCGCCTGAATGGAAGACAAACCTGTTTCGGAAAAACCAAGCTCTCCTGGAGAAACCACGGGTTGAGCAAAAGAAAAACCGGAGCAAGAAATAATGAGAGCCAAAAGACAGGCTTTCAAATCACGCGGTCCCGACGGCCGAATCAAGAGCGCTCAGCATATCCGACACGCGAGAAAATTTCTCGCGCGTTTTGCCTTTCTTTTTCCCCTCTTCGATTTCGACTTGATCAAGCTTTTTCCAGTCGGCAAAGGAAACAAATCGGCAGCGACGTTCTCTTAAAAATTGCTCCATGAAAGCGGGTTGATGAACGGGTGAAATTGTCCAGCCAAATTTTCCAGCCAAGGCGTCCTCCAACATCCCCTTAACTGTCGCCACTGAATCGGCGCGATTGGTGCCGATGAGACCGCTCGGCCCTCTTTTCGCCCACCCGACCACATATTCCCCCAAGCAAAGGCTTTTTGACTCCCCAGAAAGAACTCTCCCTTCTTGGTTTGGAATTTTCCCGGATTTCGCATCAAACGAAACTCCGGGAATAGGCGCGCCGCGATATCCGACCGAACGAAAAACAAGGCCCACGGGCAACACCTCAAATTGACCGGTTCCCACGGCCTTGGGCTTTCCGTTTTCATCGGAGATGAGGCGATTTTTCTCAATCTTAAGCCCTCTCACCCGTCCGTTCTCAACTAAAATTTCAACCGGAGAAACGCAAAAACGAAGCCGGATTTTTCTGGGCTTTTTCCCTTCTCCCATCCGGGCCTGGGCTTGAACGTAATCGACATTTTTTTTGTTCTCGGAATCAAGATAATCCGTCTTTGACGCCTCATCAAGCCGCGCCTCTTCTTCCCTGACCACCAAATCCGCCGTTGTCAGGCTCCCCAGCTCCTTGATTTCGGCCGGGGAATACGCGGCTTGGGCCGGGCCGCGGCGCCCCAAAAGATAGAGGGTCTTGATTTGGCTGCGTCTTAAGGCCTCAAGGGCATAATCTGCAATATCGGTCTTGGCTAAAATCTCCGGGTCTTCCGCTAAAATCCGGGCGACGTCAATGGCGACGTTTCCAACACCCACAATCGCCGCGCTTTCGGAAGACAAATCGAATTTTTGATCCCGATAATCGGGATGGGCGTTATACCATCCGACAAATGCGGTCGCCGAATGGCTGCCCGAAGCGTCTTCTCCAGGAATACCCATTGCTCGGTCTTTCTCCGCGCCGACCGCGTAAACGATTTGGTGATAGCGCTCTTTTAAATCGGAGACCTGAAGTTCCTGTCCTAACTGAACGTTTCCAAAAAAGCGAAAGCCCGGAAGCTGAGAGATTTTTTCATAGACCGCGGCAACCGCTTTAATTTTTTGATGATCCGGCGCCACCCCGCCGCGGACAAGCCCGTAAGGAGTGGGTAAACGATCAAAGAGATCAACTTCCACCGGAATCTCCTTTTGTTTAAGAAGGGCTTCCGCGGCATAAAAACCGGAGGGACCGGAACCAATAATCGCCACCCGCAAAACTTTTTGAGAAAACTTTTCATCCGCCATAACGCCCCCTTTTGGCCCTTCTAACCCTTCGGATGCCTTTTCCAATAAATTGTAAGGCGACCTAGCCCCAACCACAAGCGCCTGTCACGAAGGAAGGGCCTAATAAGTAAAATATTTAAAATGGGACCTCTACATCAAGCGATCAAGAATGATTCCGTCGAGACTCTTCAAGAGTTGCTCAAGCGCAGAGTCCAAGAAGCTCCGGAAAAGCCCTTTCTTTTCTTTAAAGACCAGGTTTGGACTAGACAAGAACTGGATCTTGCCTCTAGCCTCCTAGCCCAGGAGATTAAGAACCTTGGCGTCCAAGCCCAAGACCGCGTCGCCCTTATCCTTCCCAATGGACCGGAGTTCATCATTTATTTCTTTGGAATCCTGAAGGCAGGCGCCATCGCCGTTCCGGTCAATACCGCCCTTAAAGAAGAAGAAATTTCTTTTATCCTCAAAGATTCCGGCGCGGTTTGCGCCTTTATAAGCCCGTCTCACGAGAAAAGCCTCGGTTCCTTACTCCAACGAAATCCCGCGATGAAAAAAGTCGAATCGGTTCCTCTCGGAAAAAGCAAGGATTTTTGGCTCGAGATAGGGACTGTCCCTATCTCGGCGGAGTTGGGGACTGTCCCTATCTCGGCAAGCCTTATCTACACCTCAGGGACGACCGGCTTTCCCAAAGGCGCCGAATTGACCCACCGCAACTATCTCTTTGACGCTCAAAAATTTGTCGAAGCGGCCCAAATGAACGAGTCCGACCGCTTTTTGTGTTTTCTTCCGCTTTTTCACGTCAACGCCCAGGTCGTCACTCTTTTATCTCCCCTCTATTGCGGCGGCGCCATGGTTTTGATGGAAAAATTCTCGCCCAAGGAATTTTTTGAAAGTCTCTCATCAAAAAAAGCGACCGCCTTCAGCGGAGTTCCTTCCGTCTATTCCGTCCTTTTAGGCGTTCCCGAATCTTCTAATTACGATTTGTCGTCCCTAAGGTTTTGCATCTGCGGAGCGGCCCCGATGCCGGTTGAGGTTTTTGAGCGTTTTGAAAAAAAATTCAACGCCTATATTCTGGAGGGATATGGGCTTTCCGAGGCAACTTGCGTTTCTTCCATCAACCCGCCCCCTCCGCAAAAAAGAAAAATCGGTTCCATCGGCCTTGCCCTTAAAGATCAGGAGATGAGAATTTTAAATTCCACCGGGGAAGAACTTCCAAGAGGAGAAGTCGGCGAAATCTCGATTAAAGGCGAGAACGTGATGAAAGGCTATTGGAATAACCCGTCCGCCACAATGCAAGCGATTAGAAACGGCTGGCTCTACACCGGAGATTTAGGCTATCAGGACCAAGACGGATTTTTCTTTATCGTGGGGCGTTCAAAGGAAATGATTATTCGTGGCGGGGAAAATATTTATCCCAAGGAAGTAGAAGAAGCTCTCTATCGCCATCCCGCTATTCTCGAAGCGGCGGTCATCGGCCTTCCTGACAGCCGTTGGGGCGAAGAAGTCGCGGCTTTTATCGTCTTAAAAGAAGGGCAAAGCTTAAGTTCTAAGGACGCGCGCCTTTTCCTAAAAGATAAAATTGCCGATTACAAGGTTCCGCGGCGAATCGAGATTCTCTCGTCATTACCAAAGACGGCGACCGGAAAAATCCAAAAGCTCAAACTCAAAAAAGAAATCTGCGAAAGAGAGGGACTCCGATAAGAAATTTTGACGCCGTCGTCATCGGAGGTGGAATTACGGGCGCGGGGCTTGCGCGCGATCTTTCACTGCGCAAAATCAAAGCCCTGTTGCTTGAAAAAAATTCTTTTGGGCAAGCGACCACGGCTTCTTCCTCCCACATGATTCACGGGGGACTCCGTTATTTGATGTATGACCGTTTGACGACTCAACTCACCTGTTGGGATTCCGGAAATATTCTTCGCATCGCGGGAAAACATCTGACTCGCCTTCCCATTCTCTGGCCGGTCTACCGGGGTCATGCCCACGGAATGGAAACGGTGGAAACCCTTTTGGAATCCTACGACCAATTTCAACCGATGAAGGGCGGACTTAAACACTTAAGACTCTCCAAAGAAGAAACGCTTTCTCTCATTCCCGGTCTTAAGGCCGAAGGGCTACTCGGAGCTCTCTCGTTTGATGAGTGGTGGGTGGACCCCGTTGAGCTGGTCCAAAAAAATCTTGAGTCCGCAAAAAAATACGGGGCTCAAATCGAAGAAGGGCGCGGGGTGGACGAATTTATTTTTCAGGGCCGAAAAATCGTAGGACTTAAATCCTCGGGAGAAGAAATTTACGCCAAAATTATCATCAACGCCGCGGGGCCCTGGATTGACGAAGTGGCTCAGCTGGCTCGAATTCGCATTCCGCTTCGACTCCAAAAAGGAACGCATCTAGTTTATAAAGAAAAAATTATCCCCTTTGGGCTCATTCTTCAAACCGAGGATGAAAGATACGTCTTTGTCATTCCCTCGCCCCAGGGAACCTTGATTGGCCCCACCGATCTGGCCACGGAAGAAAAACCGGGACAAATCAAGGCTTCGGAAAAAGAAATCCAATACCTCCTGGAAACGACCGCGCGATACCTGCCCTCTTTTCCTCGAAAATTTGACTCAACCATCGTCGGAGCGCGGCCCATTCTCGCCCAAAAGGGAAATGAAAAACTTTTGTCGCGCGGGTTCGAGGTTTTAGATCATTTAAAGCGCGATAATCTTGAGGGGCTGATCACCATCGGCGGCGGAAAAATGTCTGATTTTAGGCTCATGGCCGAAGAGACGGCCAATATTGCCTGTAAAAAACTGGGAATGAACGCCCCTTGCAAAACCGCGCTTGAAACTTTAGAGGGAAAACCGCTTTCCCCTTCTTCATTTAAGCGCCCCTCGTCTTCTCTGGAAGGATTTCTCAAAACCCATCCACGTCTCCGGGAGACCCACGCCTTTCTCCATCTGGCCCTGGCTTTTGTGAAACACAGCGTTTCTCCCCAAGGCGCCAAGGCTGAATTTATTTCTTACTACGCCCATCCAGAGTCTACCCGCTAGATTCCGTTAATGTAGTGAGTCGGAAATCCTTTTACATTCGTCACCCCGGCGACCGAGCATCGGCGAGGAAGTGCCGCTTCCTGATTCGTCGGAGAGCGACCGAAAGCCGGGGTCCAGACCCGCATGGCGACTGGCTTTATGGAGGGGATGCGTTTAGGACGAAAGCGTTCGGCCTGGATTTCGACTTTCGTCGGAATGACAGCGAGACTAGATCTTAAAGCGAACCTGAACGCGCTGTTAAAGCGGAAGTCGGAGGCTCCTCATTGAGAAGCAACCAATAGAGGCCTATTTGGCGGGCGGCCTCGGCGAATTGAACGAAATCCACGGGCTTTCGGACATAGCTGTTGACCCCGTGGTCATAGGCGTCAATAAGGTCTTGCTCTTCCTTGGAAGAAGTCAACATAATGATCGGCAATCGCCTGGTCCTCGCCTCCCCCCGCAAACGCTTGAGAACCTCGATGCCCCCAACCTTGGGCAAATTGATATCCAGAAGAACAATCGCCGGGCGCGCATTCTCCCCCCACCCGGCATAAGCGCCTTGAAAAAATAAATAATCCAGGGCCTCTTCCCCATCCGAGACGACGCGGATTTCATTGGCGATGCCGGCCTTTTTAAACGCCCTCAAGGCCAAGGCGACGTCGTCCGGGTTATCCTCGACCAGCAGTATGGTCCCCTGTCTCGTTTCCATGGGAATGTCCTCCATTACCCAGCGTAAAATAAAACGCGGCTCCCTTGCCGACCTCTCCCTTGGCCCATATCCGGCCCCCGTGCCGAAGGATGACCCGGGAGACGATCGCGAGCCCGAGGCCTTCCCCCGGAAAATCCGCCTGGGAATGAAACCTCTGAAACGGATCGAACATGCGGTTTGAATATTTCATGTCGAAGCCGACGCCGTTGTCCTTGACGAAAAAAATCTTTTCCCCGCAAAGGCAGACGGGCTCCTCTCCTATTTCGATTCTGGCATTTTTTGTTTTCCTTGTGAATTTCCAGGCGTTTCCTATCAAGTTTTGCAAGGCAATTCGCAAAAGCCCGGGGTCTCCCACGGCCTCGATATTCCCGGGGTCCAAGAACTCGATGGAACGCTCCGGTTCCGCCGCCTTGAGTTCTCCCATGATGGAACTGGCCAAGGCCCCCATATCCACTTTCTCGTTTTTGAGCTCGCGGCGCGTGATATTAGACAAAGCCAAAAGCTCATCTATGAGTTGCCCCATGCGCTGACAGCCCAAATGTATCCGATGGATGTAATCGCGGCCCTGATCGTCGAGACGGGCGGCGTAATCCTCAAGAAGAAACTGACCAAACCCCGTAATGGCCCTCAAGGGCGCGCGCAGATCATGGGCCACCGAATAGGAAAAAGACTCTAATTCCTTATTACTCTGCGTCAATTTTTGCGTCAGGACCTCCAAATCGCGGTTCAACTCCTCCACCCGCGCTTCCCTCAACTTCCGTTTCGTGATATCGGTCAAAACGACGACGCCTCCGGCCAGACGCCCCCGTTCGTCAAAGAGGGGGCGCCCCGTCACGCTGATAAAAATTCCCTCCGGGTTTAAATCATTTTTAACGAAAAACTCAGCCCCGTCGGTCGCCTCTCCGCGCAAAGCCCGAGCCATGGGCAAATCCTCGGGTTTGACGAAATTCGCCCGATTGGGATAATAGACTCCGTGATTCTCGGCCCATTTATCCGGATAATCGGACATCTTATTTTCTCCCATTATTTTTCGAGCGGCGGGATTAAAGACCGTGAATTTTCCGGAAGCGTCCGCGGCGACCACTCCATCGCCTATATTGGTGACAATGGAATTCAAGAGCTCGGCCTGATTGGAATTTCTCGATATTTCGCGCCACAAAAACGCGAGGGTCGCCGCGCCCAAGAAGATATCCAACGCGAATACGGCAAAAGACGCCCCCTCACGCGCGGCTCTATGAAAGGAAACGCCAAAGCCCCAGCTCAAAACCAGGGCAAGGGCCAGGAGAAAAAAGAGAGGTCTCCCACTTTTCATGAGAAACCCTCCTCTCGCCCTCCGCCAAAGCGAAAACCTCCGCATTCGCTCCCGCGAGAGTCAAACAGCGAAAACCTCGCTCGAAACGGATGCGGAGGGACCGCTCCACCCCGGATCATTCGATGGAAGAAGAGGATTTTCGAGACAAAGAGGCGACCTTTGCCTCGGGGCTCTCTTCCTCCTTGAACCGGGGCAAAACAAAGTGAACCGCCGTTCCCCGTCCTTCCTCGCTCTCAATCCAGATTTTCCCCCCCTGTCGCTCGACCATCTCCTTGCACAAGGCCAATCCAAGCCCGGTTCCCTTGTATTCTCCTCTCTTGGGGTCCCGGCTGGCTTGCTGGAATTTCGCGAAAAGCTTATCGCGAGCTTCCTTGGGAATGCCTTCCCCGTCGTCAACAACGCTGATCTGGACGTACTCGCCGGCGGGTAGGGCCGAGACGGGCTGATTGAGACCGCGATGCCCGTAACGATTTCCAACCTCTTCCGAGACCGCTCGCACCTGGATCGTAATGCGGCTGTCGGTAAAGCGCAGGGCGTTCTCCAAGAGATTACTGAGGACATGCCTTAGGGATTCAGGATCCGCGTAGACGGAATGCAAATTCTCGGCCACCTCTTCCTTGACGTCGATACCGCAATCCCGCGCCACAATCCGGAAATCTCCGGCGATATCGCCGATCAAAGACGCGAGCGAAACCTGATCCGGACTAAAAACAGCGTTCCCTGATTCCAAGCGGGACAAATCCAGCATACTCTCCACTATTTTTTTAAGCCGGGCCGATCCCCGGTCCACGAGGCCGACGAGTTCCTGTTGTTTTCGGTTCAGCGAGCCTCCGGCTCCTTCCTTTAGGAGCCCGACGGCGGTTCTCACCACGGTCACCGGAATGCGCATCTCGTGCGCGACGGAATTCATCAATTCATCCTTGACCTTATCCATCCGCGAACGCTCCGCGATCTCAGTTTTTAATTGGTCCAGTATGCGCGTTCCCGTCACGTCCTGGGCTAGGGCCAGGCGCGCCGGGGCCCCTTTCCACTGGATTGAAAACGCGCGAAACTCGATGATTCGATCGGGATTTCCCACGACCCGGTTCGGCACCTTGATTTCCATAAATGGGTAGGGAAGCGCGTAGAGAAACAATTTCCCGATAGATTCTTCCGCCCGGAGATTCAACAAAGATTCCGCCGCCGGATTCATATAAAGGACTTCGTTTTTGGGAGACAAGACAATCGCGCCCTCGACCGCGGCGGAGAATATTTCCCGCAATTGAATCCCGGCCCGCAAACGCTCCACCGCATAGATAATCGCCTTTTTTAAATCGCGACCGTCGGTCCTTCCCTTGACCAAATAATCCTGCGCGCCCTCGGCTATCGCCTGAAGCCCCGCGTTTTCATCCTCAAGACCCGTCAGGACGACGATGGGCGTGTCTCCCGCCTGAACGCGAATGCCGCGAACCGTTTCTATTCCCCGGCTGTCCGGCAACGTCAGATCAAGCAAGATAACGTCCCAACTCTCTTTTGACATATCCGTCAAGCCTTCCGCCAAAGTCTGGGCGCAACGACATTCGAAGCGAAAAGGAGGCTGATTCGGGTCGGCCAAAAGCCTGAGAAGGATCAGGGCGTCGTTTTGATCGTCCTCAATAAGAAGAATTCTAAGGGGTTCTTCCGTCATACTTTGAGGATATCAGGAGACGCGCGCGCGCGCAAGAAGCCGATTGTCACCGGCGGTCACCGCTGGTCGCCGGCGATCGCCGCTCCTAATTTAGAAGAGCATTTCAGTTCATATCCGTGGGAAGAAGTCAAAATCCACTTTTTGGTTTCCGAGTCGCCTAATTCCTCACGCAGTCTTTGCACGGCTTTTTTAAGGGCCTCATGACTTTCATAGCCCAAATCCATCATCAAATCTTCCCAAAAGACGGGGCCCGAACCGATCGCCAAGCGTTCGAGCAAGGTAAAACTTTTCGGCGGCAGGGTCGCGATGAGGCGGCCCTCGATCCAGACGGTCCTTAATTCCGGATTGAACCGCAGGGAGCCTTTCACAATTTCCTTGGACTCGGCCGATTTTGGGCGATGAGAACGCCTGCTTTCCGAGGAGCTTAAGACGTTCTTAACGCAAGAAACTAGTTCAGGAACCGCAAACGGCTTATGGAGATAGGAAGCGACCTCTAAATCGTCGAAGCGCTTAAGCAGGGAAGGGTTGTCCCCGTAAGCCGAAATGACGACGACCGGGGTATGGCGGAAAAAATTATTTTTTCGCACTTTTTCGAGCATGGCGACGCCGTCCATAATGGGGAGCATTAAATCAAGAAGCAACAAATCAGGACGGAGAGACAAGGTTTTTTCATAGCCGTCCTGACCGTTCCAGGAATAATGAATCTCATAGCCGAGCCGAAACAAAACCTCCCCGATCAAATGTTGCATATCGGGATCGTCTTCGATGCTGAGTATCCGGGTCATGGAGGCGCCTCCCTCAAAGGATAACCCGCGTCTTCCTGGACGCCCGATCGGGCAGAAACGTCCTCGATCAAGGTCAAATTCGGATCGGAAAGGCTTGGAGCGAAGGGAGAGGGGAAAAGCGAAATTTTAAGGCAACGCACGCGGAGATGCCGCCCCCTCAGACAGCCCGAAAAGGTCACGCTTCTTGGACCCTCGGTCGAAAACCGAAGCGGGCAGGCTTTCGAACAATCGAAATCTTTTTTAACGAAGAGCCTCCCGCACAAGAGATCGCAAAAAGCCCTTTCTCCGGAAGAATCGGGCGAAACGCCCAGAAATTCCCTCGATGCGGGATTCCAGTAGAGAACGCGCTCCCCCTCGGAGACGACGACTCCGTCCTCAAGGCTTTCAAACAACTCCCCCATCTTTTCGAGAATGTCTTTGGCGTAAGGCATACGCCCTCCGAACAAAAACAGAACGGCCCGCCAAAAACGAGTGTAACAGGACGTTTTTCTTTCGTCAAGACCCAGAAAAGGCCCATTTGCTAGAATAGCCTCATGATTCATTTTATTTTATCTCTTGCGTTTCTCGTTCAGCCCGGCTTTGCCGCCGTTAAACCCGCGAAACAAGTTCCCCCGTTCCACAAAGTTCTCATCGTCATTTTTGAAAATACGAATTACAAAGACGCGCTCAAACAGCCCTTTATGTCTTCTCTCGCAAAAAAAGGAGCTCTCCTCAAAAATTATCACGCGGTCACCCATCCCTCTCTTCCCAACTATCTGGCTTTAACCTCGGGAAGCTATTGGAAAATTAATTCCGATGACGACGTATCCCTAAACGTTCGGCATATCGGAGATTTGCTCGATCTCGCCCACAAAAGTTGGAAGGTTTACGCCGAAGCCTATCCTGGAAAACCGGGAAAATGCTTTTTAGGTTCCTATGCCGGAACCTACGCGCGAAAACACGTGCCCCTGCTGAGCTATCAAGACGTTCAGAAAAGCCCGGCCCTTTGCGATAAAGTCGTCAACGCAAATGAATTTGCGCGGGACTTTAAAAAGAAGGCCCTGCCGGATTTCGCGCTTTACATTCCTGATCTCAAGGACGACGCCCACAATACCGACGTCCGCTATGCCGACCGTTGGTTTAAAAAGATGTTCGGGCCGCTTTTGCCTCAATGGCCGAAAAATGAGCTTCTTGTCTTTACCTTCGATGAGGACGGCGCTTACAATCTCCGCACTCACGGCTACAATAAAAGCGCCAACCGGGTCTTGACTGTTTTATATGGAGCCGACGTAAAACCAGGCGCGGTTTCACGCAAATGGTATAACCATTACAGCTTGCTTAAGACGGTCGAAGCGGCTTTAGGGCTTAAAAGCCTGGGTCAAAAAGACCAAAACGCCCGGCCCATTAACGATATTTGGAAGTAGCCAAACTCCCGATTAGGATTTCGTCGCGATCAGCTGCGGCCAAATGGGGACGAGAGAATTAATAAAAGAATTGGTGATGTCGGTAATCGCCGATAAACGATCAAGCCCCTGATACGTCATCGAGGCCGACCAGAGAATTTGTCCGCTCTGAACATCTACCATGCGGGAGACCATGGACACTTGGGCCGCGGAAGTAACGATTTGAGATCCCGGAACCCCCATGACCGCGCCTTGCGAATAGACATTGCTTCCAGGAATCGGGGTCATTCCGTAGCCATACATTCCGGGATATCCCACGGCCGGGTATCCCGCCGCGCCGGTGACGACATAACTTTGGCTGGGCGCGCTTGCGACCACGCTCCCGACAAATAAAGCGTCCACCCCTAAAATCTTTCCCACCTGATGAACGGTAGAAGGATCTAAAATTCCCGAAGCGGCCAAATGATTTTCATTGAGAATGGCCTGCAGTTGTTGTCTTTCAATCACGTTCGCCCCGTGCGCCACCAAGGCTTGCGCCATCATGTCCGCCGCGGCGTTTCCATCCGAACCGCTAAAACTGACCACCGCGACCCGCTTAATCGAGGCGAAATCAAAATGCGGGTTATAAGCGACATTAGGCGCCGAGGAACAGCCAATCACGGCGGCGGAAACAAGTAAAAGAAGAAAGGAGGTGATTTTCATTAGGGTTTTTTCTTGGCTTTGACGACGAATTTAGGATCGATATGATGAATGTGAAGAAGAGCGGTATTTTTCATTTCCGGGTCAGTCGCCCAGTTATAACATTCCTGCCATTCCTTGAGGGCCTTTTTAGATTCCTTCCGATACTCGTAAATCAAGCCGAGCATATAATGACCTTCGACAAGCTTTGGGTCAATTTTGACGGCCTCTTCAAAAGCGTGTCTTGAATCCGCATAGCGCTTCATTTTTTTAAAAATAAAACCCAGTTGAACTTCCAATTCCGCGTTTTTGGGGTATTTTTTGGCGGCCTCTTGAATCACGTCTTTTGCCTGAACCAAATCGGCGCTGACGGCGGGCGAAGGGCTCTTTGATTTCGCGACTTTAGAGGTCTTTTGGGCGCTTAAAGGCGCCGTTTCAACCAGGACAAAAAGAGAGATGAGCGCGAGAGTTTTAAAAGAAATCAATTTCATAACCGCCTCCTAGAATTTAATTTTAGCAAATTCCAAGTTCGTTTAAGATTTGCGGGATATCCGCGAGTTTGACCCCGCTCTTCCAAACTCCGTCCGGGTAAACAAAGAGATTCGGCCCCTGGGCGCATAAATCCAGGCAACCGGAACTGGCAACCCTGATTTTTCCCTTGAGCCCCGCCGCCTTTACCGCTTCCTTAAGGGCCTTACAGATTTCCGGCCCGCCCTCGGCGAAATGGGCGCAAGAGGGGCGAGCGTCTTCTCTCTTATTAACGCACACAAAAACCGTCTTTTGATAGGGAATCTTTTTTTGTTTCATCGCGCGATTTTAAATTTTCATTAAACTTTCAAAAAAAGCCCCGGTCAAAAACCCCGGGGCTGATAAATGGGGACTGTCCCCAATTATTTTACAAAGTACCGAATGCTTGCGATCCGGATCTCCGCAAAAAGCGGGTGAAGTCGTGAAATCTCAGCAATGATGAAACTCCTCCGGCCATGAGCGGGCCGAGTGGAAGGCGGATAAAATTTCTATGCGGACATTTTTCAAGCGGTAAACCATGATGAAGGGAGTATGAGGAATCGTCAACTCCCGAGTTCCTGGAATCTCCCGGACGGCCAAGCTCCGGATAACGGCCGATGGCCTTTGCCGCGCGCTAAAGGCGTTCCATCATGCGATCAGCCGCCGCCGGATTTTCCTCGGAGATATAGGCGCGGTCCCTATCCATGCCGGCCGCTATCGCGTCGATGGCTTTTCTTTTATCAGCCCCGGGGTTTTTGACCGGGGCTTTTCTATTTCGCCGCGAGCCCTTTGCGCCGCAAAAGCGATTCCGCCTCGCGGAAAAATTTCTCCGCCCCGATGACGCGAATTCCCCGAAAGAAGCGATTTTCCTTTCCCCCGTAGACGATCAAGCGCTCGGCCTCGGGATAATCCGCGCCGAAAAGTTCGAGATTTTTGAAATCCTGGTCGCGCAGGCGGGATGAGGATTTAAACTCGAAGGCTAAGAACCCGTTTTCTCCGTAGAGAACCAAATCCACCTCCTCATGCAGGCGGGTTCTCCAATGGAAAAACCCATATCCGGTCCGAAGGTAATCGTTGAGCGCCCATAATTCCTGAACACAAAGACCCTCGAACGCCGGCCCCGTCAGTTCCGAGTCGGAGTCCAAGGGGCCCATCGGGCGCAAAACGCGGTAAAGTCCGGCGTCGAAAAAATAAAATTTCCTTTTGACCATCAATTCGCGCTTGGCCCGCCTTGAAAAAACCGGCAGTTCATGGGAAAGCATTAAATCCCTCAAAATGGAGAAATAATCCTCGACCACCTTCCGGTTGATTTGGGCTTCCGACGCGATTTGAGAGTGAGAGAGAAGGGCCGCGTGAGAGAAGCTGGCCGTTTCCAAGAACCGGGCGAAAGATCCCAATCGGCGGGCGAGGCCCTCATGCTCGACTTCCTCCTTAAGGTAGGTCTTGACGTAGGATTCGAGATATCTTTTGGGGTCCTTGGAGGTCGCCGCCATCGGCAACATGCCGAAACGCAGCGCTCGGGAGAGGTTAAAATCATCTCCCATCTCCCGAGCCGTCAGGGGGTGAAACGCGCAGGTCAGGGCGCGTCCCGCCAAGAGATTCGAGCTCTCCTTGCGCAGTTTTCGCGCGCTGGAGCCCGTCAGCGCGAATTGAATTCGTTCTTTTTCGATGAGGCGATGGACCTCGTCTAAAACGGCCGGGACTTTTTGAACCTCGTCTATGACGACTATGGAAGGTTTTTGCCGCGGAAAAAAATCCGACAAGGAGCCCGGACGCGCCAGAAGCCTCCTAAAAATCTCGTCTTCCAGGAGATCGATATAGACCGCATTTGGATAGCGCGCGCGGACCCAGCTGGTTTTTCCCGTTCCCCGGGGTCCGAATAGGAAATAGCTCTGCTTGGGCTCTTTAAAAATTCTGTTATACATAAGTCCATTTTATTATAAAAAATGGACTTATGTGGGAAAAATTTTAATTCAGGTAATTCAAGGGACACATCGCTTAATTCTAAGTTAAGTGATGTGTCCCTCGAACTCCGAACTCTCTCGAATCCCTATTGACGCAACGGGGTTCTTCTGTTACAATAAGTACATCAAGTACAATAAGCTCTCAATGGGCAAAGGGGGA
>DAHXMM010000019.1:0-33662 GCA_027371715.1 Elusimicrobiota bacterium
CAAAATCTGCGGGAAGTAACGCCGGGATTGGAGATATTGCAGGAGACGCCGCCCGCGGCCGAAACCAAAACCGGTTTGGCCTGAGCCGAAGCAGCCGCTTTCGCCACGGCTTCCTTCTTAATTCCCGCGACCATCGCCCGGATATTCGTCGGAGCCCATTGATCCGCTCGCGCTTGAGCCGGCAAAACCGCCGCCAAACTCAAGAGAGCGGCGACAACTTGAAATTTCACGCTTTTCATTTCTGTCTACCTCTTTATTTATAATTTATACGATTTCGCGACCGACATCGACGCCGTCTCCATTATCCTAGCACGCTCCGGGAAAAACTCGTATGGGTCCAAAGTCCTAGACGACGCTCGCAAAAGGCCCAGGGTGAAAGCCCTTCTCATACCGGAAACGGCCAAATGTTATAATAAGCTATGAATCATTTTGAGGAGAAACCATTTTTCGGGAAAAATCTTTGGGCGGTCATTCTGGGGGGGTCTTCTGGATTTGGTTTAGCCGCTGCCAAACGCCTGGCCCGCGCAGGGCTTAATATTTTTATCGCGCATAAAGACAAAGAAGGCGTTGTTGAAACCGCGATTAAGCCTCATTTTGACGAAATTCAAGCTTTGGGCGTTCGCCTCATAACCCATAATGTGAACTTATTTGATGAAGACGAGCGCGGCCTTGTTTTTGAGAGCATCGCCAAGGAAGCGGGAGCGCAGGGAGTTCATCTTTTCATGCATTCCGTCGCGGCTGGAGCCTGCAAGCTAATCTTAGAGGACAAAACCCCTGATTTTAAAGGCGCGGCCTTAAAAGGTTTGGCGGAATCTCTCGCAAAACGGAAGATCGCCGCTTCGGTTGAGATTCTCCGTGAAGCGGTCAATGAGGCTTTTCACGAAAAAAAATGCGACGCTCTCTATACCTTGGCCGACAGCCGTATTCCCTATCGCGAGGATTTGCTCAGCGAAGAAGACTTAAGCCGTACGATCTGGATGATGGGTTATGACTATCTTTTATGGGGCCGTGAGTTGCTAAAAGAAGGACTTCTGGCGAAAGAAGCCCGTTTAATCGCGATGACTTCCGAAGGAAACGAGATCGCTTGGAAAGGATATGCCGCGGTTTCGGCCGCGAAATGTTCCTTGGAAGCTTCTTGCCGGGCTTTGGCGGTTGAACTCGCTCCCTATGGCGCGCGCTCCTTGGTCATTCAGGCCGGGATTACCGACACTCCCGCTGGGAACGCGATTCCCAATTTTGATTTGATGAAGGCTCAGGCGCGGATGAGAAACCCCTATCACCGTCTGACGACCCCCGAGGATGTGGCTGAGACGATTTTTCAAATTTGTCTTCCCGGTTTTTCCTGGGTCAATGGCGAAGTATTGCGCATTGACGGCGGAGAAGCGATTTCGGGATTATAGATAATGGATTCGCTCTATATCCACGGAATCGGAAGCGCTCTCCCAAAAACCAAGGTAACCAACGATTTCCTGCATCGGGAAGTGGGTCTTGAAAAGGGGCAGGACTGGGTGAATTCTCGTCTTGGCATAAATTCGCGCTATTCAGTCTTAAGCCTTGATTATATCCGGGAGACGAAAAATAAAAATCCGGATCAGGCTATTTTGCACGCTCGAACTTATGGTCAAACGCCGCTTTCTCTGGCGATTTTGGCGGCCGAGGAAGCGATAAAGCGCGCCCAAATCTCTCCCCGTCAAATCGGTTGGGTGATTGCCAATTGCGACACGCCCTTTGAGACGATTCCCTGTTTAGCGAATCAAATTGCCAAAGAAATTGGGGCGCTTCCTGGTCCGCATTGCGATATGAATTCCGCTTGTTCCAGCTTTTCTCTTCACATGAAACTATTGGCCGATATGGAGCCTCAGGGCTTGCCCGAATTTATTCTCTGCGTTCAGGCTTCGGCCTATACCACGCGAACGGATTATTCTTCTAAAAGCGTAGATGGGTATATTTGGGGAGATGGCGCGGCCGCGGAAGTCGTGTCGGGAAAGCATTTGGGACGACTGAAAGTTGAACCCCTAATTTTTGAGACCAAATCCGCGGGGGCCGATGATATCGTTATTGACTCGGTGGGGCATTTCCGTCAAAACGGTGCGATTGTTCGAGAGTTTTCCATCCGCAAGACCTGTGAGATGTTTGAAGAAATCGCGCAAAAAAAAGGGCTTTATGCCGAAGATTGTTATACCATTGCTCATCAGGCTAACTTTGTTATGCAAAATTCGATTCTCGACCATTTAAAACTGCCTGCGGATCGACATCTGAGAAACGTGCGGGAGCAGGGAAACATCGCCGCTGCGGGATGCCCTTCGGTCATCTCGCAAAACTGGGAAAAACTCAAGAAGGGCGATCAGATTGTCTACGCGGTTTTAGGCGCGGGGCTTGCCTGGGGCGGCGGATATATGGAGGTTCTCTAATGTCTCAAGATGTGGCCGTCATTACCGGTTCCTCCGGCGGAATTGGCCGGGCGATTGCAAAAGTCTTAAGCGAGAAGAGTTCGGGAGATCTTCGGTTGGGCCTTCATTACAAAGGAAACGCGGAGGCGGCGAAAACCCTTCGGTCGGAAATACCCAATTCTTTTTTGATTCAAGCCGATCTTGCGACTTCTGGAGGGCGAAACGCTCTTTTAGAGGCGTGCGTTAAAGAAGGCAACCCTTACATTCTGATCAATAACGCCGGAATCGACAAGCCTCATGAGCCGGCTCTCAACATTCAGGAGGATTCCCTGGATTTGATTTTAGGCGTCAATTTTAAAACGCCGGCTCTTCTCATGCGGGATTTCGCCAAAGAGATGATTAAATCCGGATCTGGGATTATCATTAACGTCAGTTCTATTTTGGCGCAAAAGGCCTTGACCGGGAGCGCCGTCTACCGGGCTTCAAAGGCCGCTTTGGAGGCCTTGACCAAGCAATTGGCTTTTGAATGGGGGCCCAAGGGCGTGCGAGTAAACGCAGTGAGCCCCGGTTTTATTGAGACGGCCATGACGGCGGCTATTGGACAAGAAACGAGAAATTTGATTCGCCAAGAAATTGCCTTGGGCCAATTCGGGTCGGCGGAGGCCGTGGCTTTGACCGTCGCTCATTTGATTGAGAATGATTATCTTAACGGGGCGGTCTTAAATGTGGATGGAGGAATGCGTTTGTGAGGTGGGAATTTCTCGATCAAGTTCTGGAAAAAACAGATTCTCATTTATCGGCGATTTATACCTGGAAAGACGAAGATTGCGCCGGGCATTTTCCCGGAAACCCCGTGGTTCCTGGAATTAAGTTAGTCGAGATGGCTTCTCAAGCCGGAGCCCTTTTGTGGGACGGGGGCAATCCCAAGCAAGGAAAAACGAGGCTGTTTCGCTCGATTGAGAACGCTGTATTTAAGAAAATGGTGCGCCCGGGGGAAACCGTTCTTGTCAAGGCTTCGGTTCAAGAGGGAAATTTAAAGCCCGGGTTTTTTTATTTTAAAGCGGAAGTTTTTTTTCAAGGCGGGCCCAAGGATGGGGAGGCGGTTTTTAGCGGAGTCATTTCCTTAGCGGGCGAAGATTTTTTCGAGGTATCCAAATGAAAAGAGTGGTGATTACTGGAATTGGGGCGGTTGCCCCCAACGGCGTGGGAGTTGAGAACTTTCGAGAGGCGCTTCAAGCGGGGAAATCGGGGATTTCTTTTAGAGAAGACTTAAAAGAGATGAATTACCTTTGCCAAATTGGCGGGGTTCCGCCGGTTGAGGAAGAAGACGTTTTAAAAGTGATTCCTGAAAGCGAACTCAATAAACTCAATGAGGCGATGGTCTACGCGGTGATGGCTTCTCTTGAGTGCGCGCGCCGTAGCGGGCTTGAGATTGATTGGGTGAAAGGGACAAGAGACACTCCGGTTTTGTGGGATACCGGTGTGATTATTGGGTCCGGCATCGGCGGAATGGACACGATTCTTGATTCCTTAGCTCCCGTCGTTTTTGACGCTAAAAACCAGGAGGCCGGGCGTGGAACTGCGGCGATGGGAACCGATATTGTTCCTCAGGTGATGTCTAGTTCCATTTCGGTGGCGGTCGGAAAATTTTTAGGAGCCGGCGGTCAAACTAGTTCCAATAGTTCGGCTTGCAACACCGGAACCGAGGCGATTTTTGAGGCCTGGAAACATATCCAATTAGGCTATGCCGATTCCATGTTCGCCGGGGGCGCCGAGGGCACGCATTACGGGAGCTGGTCGGGTTTTGACGCGATGAGAGACGTTTTGTGCTCAAAGTATAATGAGGCTCCGGAAAAAGGTTCCCAACCCATGGGAGCGGGGGCTTGTGGTTTTGTTCCTGCCGGCGGGGCGGGAGTTCTAAGGCTTGAAAGTTTAGAATCGGCGCAAAAAAGGGGAGCTCAGATTCTCTGTGAGATTGTCGCTGCCTATTGTAATTCCGGCGGTCAAAGAGACGGGGGCACGATGACTTTTCCAAACCCCGAAGGGGTCATCCGTTGCATTCGAAAAGTGATTCAGGACTCCGGCGTTTCTCCGTCAAAAATTTCTCTCATCAACGGACACTTGACCTCAACTTCAGCGGATCCTCGGGAAGTCGGCAGTTGGTTGCGGGCGTTGGAATTGGAACCGTCCCAATTTCCGCTTATTCAATCGACGAAATCGATGATTGGGCATTCCTTGGGCGCGGCCGGAGCCTTGGAATCGGTAGCGGTGGTGGATCAAATCGTTAATTCCTATGTCCACCCTTCGATTAATTGCGAGAAGGTTCATCCTGAAATCCAGAAAATAGCGGCCAGCATTCCCCATCAGAGACTCGACAAAAAACTCGACTATGTCATTAAGGCGTCTTTTGGGTTTGGAGACGTCAACGGGTGTCTTTTATTTAAGCGCTGGGAGCCTTAATCATGCCGGGCCTAAGCCTCCACTTCACTGTCTGGAGCGCTTTTAAAGGTCTCATCGGACTTATTTTGAGTTTGCTGGGAGCTTTTTATATCCGATGGGGAAAAAACGAAGGCGAAGTTGAAAAGCTTTTCCTCGGTCTTGCCTTGATTCTAGCTTCGATTTTCTTATTTTAACGGTCGCCAAATTTTAGTTGAGGGTGTCATGAAAGCGCTCTACGGCAAATACGGCGACGGCTGTCGCAAGAAACAGGATGGGAGCACCTCAAAAGAATATTGGACGTTGGCGCCATGCTGGGCGGCGTGGCTTTCCACTCGAGCCGCGGCCAAGGTATGAGAATGTTTGAGCGCTGCTGTTTCAACTTCGGAGAGAGTCAGCGAAATTCTAATGGGGTCTTGGGCGTAGGTTGAAAGAGGAATTAAAATCAGATAGAGATATAAAAGGAGATTGGGAACAAGTTTTTTGAAATCGGCTAAAAGTTCCATGTCCGAAATCTTATCATTTTGAACCTTGACGGGCAGGCGGAGGAGGCGAATTCTTTTTCGTCCAACGGATTATTTTTTCAAGAGTAGCGGGAGACAACGTTTCTTTAAGCTTCGGGAAAACTTGAAATTCCTCGTAATCTAAATGACGGTTCAGTTCGTCCCTCAGAGATGCCAGAACATGACGCATGGCGTAGATTTGATCGGAATCGTGATAGGATGTTATGGCGCTGAGAAGGCGGGTGATGGATTTAAGAGAAGCATGTCCTTCTTCGATGGATTGATGCAGTTTGGAACTTGTTTTGGGATAAGAGGCGGAAGGCCGAGCCGATAAAATGTTTTCAAGACGTAAGAGGCGTTTGATAACGAGGCTTTCCGCTTCCTCGTGCCTTTCAAACGCGAGAAGAAAATTTTTTAAAGCTTCAATCAACAAGTTTTTATCAGCGGAGAGGCGATCATCTAATCCCACGCCCTGGGGCTCGCCCAGGGCGTGGTCAGCCGCATCAAGCAAAGATCTTAACTCGGCGTGATCTTTCTTCAAATGTTCTATGAGGTCCATACACCCTCCCTTTGGGAACCGGAGACGGCAAACCGAATTGCCGTATGATTTCGAGAATTCGTTCCGGCCTTCCCCAGTCGCTCCAAACCACTCCCCGCATGGGAAGAACGCTGATTTTATGAGCGTTACTCTCAAGGATGTCTTTAGAAAAATCAAGCGGCGAGAGGTTCTTATAAAAATTTTCCGCGTTGTAATCGGATATCCCTAACGTCAGCGATGAAAACGCTTCCTCAAAATTCCGAACTAAATCCGGGAATCTTTCTTGCGCCAACTCCCATAGGGTTTTAGCTTTCGAGACTGTAATCATTGTGTTCCATAAAGCTCCGCGGTCCCATAGCTTGTGAGCTTCTTCTAAAGAAGGCTTTTCTCGGAAACGAGAGATGGGGAGAACTTCGGAAGAACTTGCGCTCGATTTGATTTCGATCCACCCATAATCGGTTTCGGGTCTGGTGGCGGGCGCGGCCAGTAAGAGAAGCTTGTCGGGATTCTCATGAATGGAGCGAATAGCTACGCGTAAGAGTCTTGAAAAACCATGGCGAGGAGCGACAAAATGATCCGAGGGAAAAATAGCGACGGTGGCTTCCGGATTCTTTGGGAGGATATGGGCCAAGCAATAAAGAATTCCAATTCCAGTTCCCAGGTTTTGTGGTTGCTCAATGATGCGTCCGAGTTTCGCGTGAGCGGGAATAAAACGGGTTTGATGTTTTCCCACGATGGTTAAAATTTGAGGGAGGGGGCTAATTCCGAGCGCGCGGCGGACGGCATTTTCCACCATTGTTCGGGACCCGCCCAAGGCGCAAAATTGTTTTGGGCAGTCGCGCCCGAACCAACTTTTGATTGCGGGTTGTAATCGTTTGCCTTCTCCTGCGGCAAGAATGATAGACCAAGACATTGTTTCCATATTTACTTCTCTTGCAACACAAATTCCAGTTTAAGACGAATTGTTGCGACTACAAGTTTGAAGGACGAAGGAGGCAATTTATGAAAAACCATTCTGTGGACGTTGCCGGCGCGGAAAAATCAGAGGTCAATGCTTTCGTTGATAAGCATTGTCCACCTAAGCGTATTCTCGTGGCCTTGGATCCCTCTCAGGCTTCCGCGATCGCTTGGGAAGAGGCTGAAATTTTCTCGAAAATTTGGAAAGCCAAGGTGGAAGGAGTCTATGTTCAGCCCTGGCTGTGGGCCGGCAATAGCGAATTTGGGTATGCGGATCCTCAACTGACGGCCAAGGCTTCGGAGGAAACCGTCGAACGCTTGCGGCAAAATTTAGGCATTAAGGAAAGAATTGTCTCTCTTCCTGGAGATCCGATTGATGAAATCACTCGTTGGGCTCACTCCAATCGCTTTGACCTTATCGTTCTTGGAACGCAATCACGTTTGGGGCTAGCGAGAGCGTTTCATTCATCGGTGGCTGAAGCCGTGGTTCGAGCCAGTCGGATTCCCGTCTTGATCGCCAAAAAACCGGTCAAAAAACCCGAGACGATATTAGCTCCGTATGACTTAAATAGTCGTTCCGTCCCTGGGCTTGAGTTTGCCGCCGCTTGCGCAAAAATCCTGGGGGCCAGGCTTAATATTTTCCATGTCGCGGCCGCGCCAAGCGCTCAATTTTCGGGAAATGTGTCTCATATTAAGAAAACCATTTTGAGAGGCATTGAGAATCTTCCGGAATCCCACAAGCCGCATAAAATTGAGGCTCAAGTCGCGTGGGGAAAGCCTATTAATGAAATACTCAAGGCTTCCATGGAGGCGGATTTGGTTGTCTTAAGCGCGCGTTCGCGCGGGTTTTTAGAGGACATGGTTTTGGGGACGACCGCGGAACGGGTGATTCGTTACAGCGAGTCCTCGGTTTTGGCGGTTCCGGAGGCTTTGCCCGAGCGAACTTAAACGTTAGGGGGATCAAGATGAACTTTTTTGGAGAAGTGAAGGCGGAGCATCGAGCCTTGGAGAAAATTATCGAGCGTTTGGATATTGCGTTGCGAATTGAAGGAATCGGAGCCTGGGGGCGAATTTGGGCGGTCTTGGCAATTCTTCTTCCAATATTGGAAAACCATGAAGAAATGGAAATGTTTCTTATAGAGAAAGAGTCTTATTTAAAATTCCCTGGGGCGGCTGCTATTTTAGACGCGATCGAGGAACAACATATTCGTTTGAAAAAAATAATGGAACAAATCAGGAATCTTCCCATTCAGCCGGGAGAAGTTTCGCTGAGCCGTTTGCGGAAGTGGTCCCAAAGTTTGGTTTTGCTTTTACGCCTCCATTTTAAAATGGAGGAAGATCGCCTCTGGCCCCATTATGTTCGGACGATGAGCCGCTCCTTGGGGCGTTCCATGGGGCGCCGCATAGGCTCTAACGCCCTGGTCGCTGAAAAAATTATAGGCAAAAAATGGAGTCCGCGCGATCCTTAAAGAGGAAAAGTTTATGAAAGCCAAAGACATCATGAGAAAGACTGTGGTGACCGTTTCGCCCTTGGCGACGGTTAAGGAATTGGCGGACCTGCTGACCAAGTATAAGATTACGGGCGTTCCCGTGGTTGACAGCCATGGGGGGCTGATGGGCGTGGTGTCTCAAACCGATATCGTGAGAAAGGAAGCTCGTCGCGGAGAGGATTCGTTGGATTTTTACCGGGATGTCATGCCTCTTTTTGGATCCCCTTCAAGAGAGCAGGAAGAGGCGACGGTTTTCGATTTAATGACTCCTGCTGTTTTATCCGCGGATGAGGAAACTCCTGTGGGCGATTTAGCCAGGCAAATGCTCGCCCGCAGAATTCACCGTTTGCCGATCACCAAGGAGAAGCGTTTGGTGGGTATTGTCTCGACCATGGATATCCTGAGGGCTTTTGTCGAGATGGAAGAATTTCGTTCTAAAAACGAGGCAGGCTAACTGTGAATTCGCTTCCCTGGCCCAATTCCGAGCGCACGCTGATATTTCCACCCATCGCTTTAACGGCTTCTTGGCAAAAAGCAAGGCCGAGCCCGTTGCCTTGAATGAGGCCTTCTCTTCGGGCTTGGGCCTGATGAAAACGGTCAAAAAGAGTCGCCATTCCTTCAGCCGGAATTCCAATTCCATTATCCTTGACTGAGATGAGGCTGGTTTTGGGATTTGATAGGTCAGCGCTGATCGAAATGATTCCGCCTCTGGGGGTGAATTTAAGAGCGTTGTTAAGCAGGTTCTGAAGAATTCTCTCCAGTAAGCGTTTATCCGCTAAGACGGTTTCTCCTTTCTTAACGCCAATCTTGATGGAAATATTCTTTGCCTGTGAGAATTCTATTTCGTCTTCAATCACGCTTTGGAGCATCGGAAATAGCGGTATTTCTTTCTTATCGACCGGCATCACCCCTTCATCAAGTTTTGCAATATCTAAAAACAAATCTAAGAGTTCGGTCATTCTCTTTCCTGAGCGGATGCTGATATTGAGAAGTTCTAGTTCCTTGGCTTGGAGGGCGCGCGCGCCCGCCACTTCATGGATGACCTGAAGGACAGCCAGGATATTAGAAAGCGGCGCGCGCAAATCATGGGCGATCATGCGCCGCCATTCTTCTTTGCGCTTAGACAGTTCATCTTCGGCTGTTTCTTTATCTATATTCATGTTCATCACCCCGCGGTTCTTCGGATGATTTCCAAACGGATTTCATCGAGAAGTTTCCGCGCGTTCGATTTAAATACGCGTTTTCCCAATATCCAAGGAGTCCAGCCTGTGGGTTTGGCCTTAAGTTGATAAATAACCCGGGTTTTACCTTGAACGGAAGAGAGTTGCCAGGAGCCTTCGTAAACCGCGAAGTTCTTTTGGGAGATATCCGTAAATGAAATCATTTCGCGCGGGTATTCGTGAATGAGCAGTTTGAGGCTAAAGGCTTTATCAATGAAAAAAACTTTCCCTGAAATTTCTTGACGGATGAGAAGCGTTGTTTTTTCATGTTCCAGAATTTCGCTTGAATTAACGCTGCCGATAAAGTCGGAGATGTGGGCATAGTCGGTCAAGACCGACCAAGTCGTTGAGAGGGGTGCCTTGACGTAAAATTCGCCTTTGATCAGAAAAGTTCCTTTTTGGGAATGAATATTGACGAAAGTATCGCAGTGGCTTTGAGCGACTTTTTTGGGCAATGCCGAGGTTCCCGAAAGAAGAAGAATCGAAGCCAGAGTCATAACTCTTAGTGGAGGCATCTCTTTCTCCGTTTGCGAACATTTCCTTAGTTTTTAATGGTCAATGAATCGTTTGAAATATTCTTTCCGCTTGTTTGGAAAATCAATATCAAATGATAATGGACCAAGATCAAATCTTCAACCTTAATCGTATCAAACATCAAAGTTGGGGGCTTAATCCCGTAATCGCTCATGCGAATTTTTTGGGTTCCGTTAATCGTTATTTTCGATTTTGAAGTGACGATGGAGGCGTGAAGGGTTCCGGGCCTTGATACTCCGGAGATCAAAAGCGTTCCCGGAACGGAAATCGTTTCTTTCTTGCCTCCTTGGGAGATGGCGTATGACGTTAGCGAGAAAATAACATTGGGATACTTTTTGGCCTTCATCGCTTTTTGGATATTATCATCCATCACTTCAAATTCAGATTTGAGGCTTTTGACGGGAACCGTCACCATCAAATGAACCGATGGAGCCTTCAGTATTTCCATGAGCGTCTTTTCTTGAGGCGGGGCCTCGAAAGACATTTGGAGATTAAAGGTCGAGGCCTTGATGGTGAAAGGATGAAGAGTGGATTTCCCCTCAATCCAGATTTTGCTTTGGGGCGACGCGGACAAGGGAATGGATGCCGCGTAAGAAAATGAAGTCATAACGCTCAAAGATGCGCTCACTAAGAATGCGATTTTTCTTGTGTTCATAACCAATTCCTCCTAACGTAATTATAAGCAACAAAACAGCCAGTATCCCATCGTCTAAAAAAGAAGGGGCGGCTGTTTCCAGCCGCCCCTCGACTTCAGCCAGCGGGGTTTAGAACAAGAATTGGACCATCATATGTATTTCAGGGATAACGTCCCGCGTTGTGGTGTTTCCCGTTCCAGTGCCGGCGCTGGCCTCAAAGGGCATATCGGCCATGACATAAGAGCCGATGCCGCCTGCCGCAGTGTTGTTAAACACTGGCATATTTAAATAAACGGGCGTTTCGGTAACGAACTTTACGTTTTGGCCTTTGATATACCAGGTGAAAGACGGCGTGAACTCATTAATAACCGCATCTCCGCTGGCTTTAAATCCCGCATCTCCCACCGTTTCGCCGGTATCAATTGCCGCGTATCTCATCGCGAATTCATATTTCTGATGGATAAGATAGCTTCCTTGCAGTCGCGCTGTGGCCATGTGGATTTCTCCGAAGAGGTTCTGATATCCGCCCCAGTTGATTTCGGCTTCGCCTGAAATGGCGTTTCCGTTGGCCAGGGGTTTTCGAATAACGGCGTCGCCTCCAAGCTCGAAAATATCTCCCATTTGCATGGATTGGGCTCCATTGGGCTCTTCGTTAATATACGGATTCCACGTGGGGCTAATCATCATGGTGGGATAGGGCATATTGAGGTTTAAGGCCGTAGAATGCCCGATCTGGGTGTCCTTGCTAAACAGCGCATTGAAATAAGCCGCTTTTTCGGTTTGCTTGAGTCCCAAATCTGTTTCCACGACGTGATAAATGTCCTCATCCACCCCGTCATTATAACCGACGCGCATGACGACTTCGGGAATGCCGAAGTTTTCAGGAAGATAGCGCTGTGGAACATCTTCTCCCGCGCCCGACATCACCGCCAAGGTACCGGCGAATTTACCTCGATAGTCTTGAATGGCGAGTCCATAATCGCGGGTACCGTTTCCAAAAGCGTCACTGGCAATTGAGCGCTCGGAAAAGGGCATGTACCCCGTGTCGGTCAGGTTTTCGCGGCTGTACGGTACGCGGAATTGCCCGATTTTAAGGGAGGTTTCTTTCCCCAGAGTTGGAAGCGGAATATCCACCGACATATCGAGAAGCGTGAAGGCGTTGTTGGGGTTGCTGCTCGCGACGTAGTCTTGTCCGCCCAAGGCGAGCTGGGTTTCAAACTTATAGCCATCAAAGTCCCCTCTCATTCCCAGTCGTGATTCCTGGAGAAAGGAATAGACTCTTTGATGAGCTCTGATCGGATCGGGAACAATTTCCCCGACTCCGTTGAGTTGGAGCCGTCCGAACATATTTAAGTTCAATTTATCGGTATCAATGAGAGCGGCTCCACCGTCATACCACGGTTGAACCCCATTTCCATCGAACGGCTGACCGTTAAAGAACGTGCTGGTATCGGGAACCACTTTCCCCACCGGAGGCACGTCGGCTCTGGCTTTGGACGTCCATCCAAAGAAGAGCGCTCCTATAATGAACCCTGCTGTGCGCGCTTTCATAACTCCTCCTTTTTTATTGACGACGATCTACAGGCCTTCTGTTATTTCATCCAGATTTTTGAGCAAGCGTTTGCGCTCTTTTTCCCATTCCTTGGCATTCATTCCGGTTTTGCGGCGTTTAGAATCATAGACTAAGAACTCATAGATCTCGCGGCCTTCTTTCTTGCTGATGACGGCTCCGTGTTTGGCCATCATCTTATGAACAAATTGATCCCAAATGGTCGGGCTGACTTTCCAAACATCGGTATCCTTGAAAATTTCCGGATCGTCTTTTTTAGCGACGAGTTCTCCTTCTTTAGTCAATTCCAAAAATTGCGCGTTAATGGGTCTTGCCACGGTGTGACACTTAGAGCAACGTTTTAGAAATAGTTTGTAGTAGGCCTGCATTTTTTTCGGATAATGAGAGACGTCAATTGTAGTCGGGCCAAAGTCGTTGGGAAACACGCTGTTGCGGAAGGCTTCCTCCATCTTGTCCTCTCCCCGCGTGTTGGCTAGGAAAAACATCATCCCCATCATGGATAGGCCGAAAATGGCCCAGAAAGCCTTGTGTCTATTCATTTGAATTCTCCTTGAGTCTTAATACCCGGCAAAAGACTTCTAGCAACAAAAAGGCCAAAAAGGGCGTTTAAGGGGCAGGAGTGAGCGGTCTTGTTTCTATTTTTACGGTTGTCGCCAGGTCAGCGGGTAGGTGCGAAAGGGTTTCAGCGCCTCTGGCCTATGAGAAGCTTTATCTAATTTTTTCATGAAATCATCAATGTTGATCTTATGAAGGGGGGCTATGGGCCTCATCGCGCGCTCAAAGGCCTCCAGCCCGCCGCCTTTTTTCCAAGACTTGTAGATTTCGCGATCGCCGAGCAGTCGTTCTATGGGAAGTTGAGCGTGCACTACGCGGACATTCGGACTATTGATAATGGAGACGGGCGTGATTCCGTAGGCGCCTTTCGGGAGCGGCGCGGCCGGATTCGCGTAAAGCCCGTAAAGCTCGCCATCGAAGCTTTTGAAATTGGTGTCGTTAATAATTTTCTCGATTTCTCCTATTTTCTCTCGACCGATGTTTCGGAAAGCCTTATAAACGAACTCCGAGCAATTGACGGAATGCTTATTAAGATATTGCTCGTAATTGTAGGGAGTTCCGAGCATGCGGCGCATCTGGTCCAGCAGGGCTTTTTCTTCCCCAGTAGAGAGAGGAGCCGCCGGCTCGACCAGCGTAAAATTGAGTTTCCCCGAGGCGTCGCGTGAACGGTCCAGAAAATCGGAAATATCGCTTTTCTGTACCGCGGGGGGATTGGAGTGATAAACCTGCCAGCGGCCGTTTTCTTTTTCGCCGACGACGCCGATGTGTCCGTAGCGGCTGCCCGTGAAGGCCTCGAAGAAAAAGGTGCTTGGGTCCTTGATCATCTCGGAAATTCCTATGATTTGCCCCGTTTTTAGCGGCAGGTCTTGAGGAACGCTCTCCACCGGGCCGGCGCGAAGGACGCCGGGCAAAAAAATGAGCAATGCGTAGAGGACGAGGGATCTTATTTTTTTATTCATGAGGCCTAGAAAAAGTTTAGCACGGTCGGAATAAAAATACATGAACCAAAAGTCCTAGATAACCATCGGCAAAGGACCTAGGGGGTTCTTGCGAATTGTCGTCCAATGCGCTCAGTGAATGAGCCCGGCTGTTATGGCCGCAAGCGAAATGCTTGCAACAGATCCCCAAAGAAGGAGTCCTTGGATCATGGGACGGATTCCGACTTCTTTTAATGCTTCTCGCGTCATGTTCGAGCCGATTAAAAACAAGGTGACGACCAAAAGCCTCTGAGAAACGGAGCTAATCTCAAGCCCTGCGGGTTTGAGAGCGGGAAAAAGGGAAACCGCAAGAGCGACGGCGACAAAACCGGCCAAAAACCAAGGAATCTTTAGGCGCGATTGGGTTGTGTTTTCGTTTTCGCCAAAGAAAAATCCCGCCGCGAGAGCGACCGGGATAATCCATAAGGCGCGTGTCAGTTTGACGGTGGTTCCAATTTCAAGGGCTTTGGGGCCGTATCGCATGGCCGCGGCGACGACGGAACTTGTGTCATGAATGGCCAAAGCGCTCCAGAATCCAAATTGGGTTTGGCTAAGACCCATAAAATGCCCGATCCACGGGAAAAGAATCAAGGCGGCCGCATTCAGAAGAAAAACGGTCGCCAAGGCAACCGAGACATCGTGATGTTCGGCTTGAACAACGGGCGCGACGGCGGCAATGGCGCTGCCGCCGCAAATCGCGGTTCCGACGCTAATCAGAAGAGAGGCGTCGCGGCGAACGCCGAGACGACGTCCCAAAAACCACCCCAACGCCAAGGTTGCGGCGATGCTGACGGCGGTATATCCCAGCCCGCGAAAGCCGGCATGTTCCACGACTGAAATATTGGTTCCCGCCCCTAGACCAATAATAGATAAGGCTAAAAATTGGTGCGCCAATTTCCGGGTGTGTGAAAGATAGGGATTTGTAAAGATTAAGGCGATGGCTATTCCAGATAAGAGGGCCGTCGTTGCGCTGACCTGCGGCAACAGACAAAGAAGACCGGCGGCCGGGATAAGTATGAGCGGAAGGAAGAGGTTTTTTTCTTTTTTCATTTCTCTATTCTAGCGTTTTCCCAAGAATCGGGAAAATAAATTTTTTATCTTAGGTATAAGAAATTTTTATAGCTGGACATGCCGCGCTAAAGAATCAGGCAAAATTAAGGCGTTCTATCTTGAGGCTGATTGAGATTGTTGGAAATGATTGGATTGAGGACGGAAGAGGCGTTGGCTGGAGCGGGAGTCTGAACGCTTGCGTTTAAACTCAGACTTTTCCGAAGCGGAAAGGAAGATCGGCTTTGGAAAACCCAGAAGCTGACGGCGAAAGAAACCGCCGCCGCGACGAGCGCGGGAATCAACCAATTTTGAGAAAAAACAGAAGCGTGCGAGGGAGATTTCTGAGCGCTTTTGAGTCCTGGGAGGGCCAAGGGAAAATCGCGGGTCCATTCAGCGGGCATGGATTTTTTTGGAGCTTTCGCTAAAATTGTCTTTACTTTTCTTAGAGACTCAAGCTCAAGCGAGCAAGAAGCGCAAGAAGACAGATGTTTTTGGAGACGAACCCTTTCAGGGCCCTCAAGTTCGCCGTCGAGTAGCGCGGATAAAAGAGAAGACTCTTCGTGTTCTTGGGTCATTGGAGTTGCCTGTCTTTGGAGGTATTGGATAAATCCTCGAAAGCTTTTTTTAAAAGTTGGCGCGCCTGGTGAACCCGGGACCTGACGGTGCCGACCGGGCAAGACATCACTTCCGCGATGGCTTCGTAAGACAACCCCTCCATATCGCAGAGAATAATAGCGGTTCGATATAGAGGAGAAAGATTTCCCAAAGCTGTTTGAACTAAATCGATATTCTCATCCTTGGTAAAGCGATCCAAGGGGTTTAGGTCCCCGCCCGCGAGAATTTCTTCCCAAGGCTTTCCTGAAACTGGGGACGGCGCGTCTAAGGATGAAGATGGTTTTCTGGAATCTCGGCGGCGTTCGTCTAAGTAAACGTTTTGAAGAATTTTAAAGAGCCAGCTATCGAATGGACGGCTTCGATCGTAAGACTCAAAGTGAGCATAAGCTTTCATTAAAGTTTCCTGAAATAAATCCCAAGCGTCTTGTTCATTTCCCGATAACCGAAAGGCGAAGTTGTAAACCTTGTCCCCGTTGTTCTTAAGTAGGGCGACGAACTCAACTTGCCGGAAAGATTCTTCCGCTCGGTCTATCATTAATACGTATTTTATCAAAAAAAGTTCGCCTGCTTGGGGTATTACGGGTTTTAATTATTGATTAGAAATGATGATCGCGACTCTCTGATGGGAAAAAGACGCTTCCGCGGAGGTGGTGGATAAATTTTGAGAGGGAACCATGAGTTCTTTCAAAAGAGTGGTTTTAATCGCTTCCGCTTGTGAATGCGCTAAAGAATCGGTGGCGGCAAAAACTTGAATGCGCAAGGGGTAATTGGGAAAGAAGCGCTTGATGAAATCAGCCGCTGATTGTAAGAGATTTGTTCCTTCGGGAGATTGGATTTCCGTTTCCGCGCGACGTGGCCCAAAGAGAACAGTCGAACTCATTTCGAGGTGCCGTCCATCGGCTTCTTGGTGAATGGTTCCTTTAAGGATAATGGGTTTTCCCACGATGGTATGAGGAGAACCCTCGGGATCGCTGAAAACGTAAATAGGGGAATAAGATTCTCCCGCTTTGACGTAACCGCCGGATTGACTCTCTCCGGACCAAACGGTTTCCTGGGGCGGGTCGCTGGGACCGCTATATTTTTGGAAGACCCGTCCCTGATCGTTGACGATGGATAACTTCCAGGCATATTGGCGGGCTTTTTCGGATGAGAGAGAATGACCGACGGCTTTTTCCAGTTCTTTCTTGACGTGAAAGACGATGCCGGAACCGGCGCTAAAGGCGGAAGTCCAGGGTTTAATCACCCGTTGGGACATCAAAAATTCTGGGTGGGTTTCCTGCCAAGAAGACATACTGGGAGAGAGAGCCAGCAAAAGAGATTGATTGGGCTTGAGCGTTGAGCGAAGGCTTTGAAAAGGGTCGACTTGGATATTAATCGGGGGCTTCACGCTGTTAATTCTGGTTGACTGCTCATGGCCTTTGACCGTGACTTCAGTAGGGGTTGCGGCGCTGGAAATAGTGGAGGGTTGAAGAGATGAATCTCCAGAACTGTCATCCGCCCAAGAGCGAACGCAAAAGCTCAGAGGCAAAGACAAGATTAAAGCTAATCGAGCAAAAAGCGAAAAGTGATAACGCCCCATTCTTTCTCCAGAGTTCTTATCGGCGCAAAGCGCCATTTTTTCAAAGCTTTCATGGCCAAGCGGTCCAGTCTCCCAAATCCGGAAGTTCGCTCGATTCTTAAGTTCGGCAAAACTTTTCCTTCCGGAGAGACCCAAAACCTGATAGACACTGATGATTCCGGAATGCCCTGTTTCAGCGCCCAGTCCGGGAACTTGGGAATATTGTAAGAAATTACCTTTCTGTTTGCGAGCGGGCCTTCAATCTCTATACCTTTTTTACCGCCACTTTTGAGATGGGCGGCCGTGGCTGGATGGGTCATCTTAATATTGAGTTCACCGGCGGGGAGAGAGTTTCCGGGTAGGGGGGTATTTTGCGGGGCCATTTTAATCGCTGATTTTGGAATACTGGCTGAAATGTGATGGGAATGCAATGTCTCTGGAGACGCTTCTTCAAGCGGAGCTTCTTGAGATGCGAGGTGCGCGTGACGGCCGGGAAGAACGTTTGAGTCTGAAATTCCCATGGGGGCGCTTTGTTTCTGAGCATCTTGAAGGGCGATTTCCTTGAGAAGCTTTTTAGGCGCGCGCCTGCGGCCTATTTCCTCGAGTTTGGGCAATGGGGCCATGGCTTCATGATGAGAGTCGTTGAAATTTTCCTTAAAGGCGGCGTCTTGGGGAAGCTCCTTGCGGCTCATGTCCAAATGGGATTCCAGCTTTTGCCTTGAATGAAGTTGTCTGCGGTCTTCTATCTTTGGGGCGGCAGCCATGAGATGGTGTTCTTTAGGTAAAGGGACGCTGAGCGCTTTAAGGGTTTGCGGTTTGGGGGCGGTCGGTGTTGGAAGAGCCAGTTTTAGGAAATCTTTCATGCTTTTAAAGGCCAGCGTTTTGGACTCTGGGGGCAATGGTTTGACCTTGGGTGAATGAGAGAGAGAAAGCGGTTTTTGAATCGGGATCAGTAAATCAACATCAGAAATGGTTTGCGTGACTTTCTTCGCATTTTCCTTGGCTAACATTAAAAAGAGAAAGAGTCCGAGCGCATGAAGAAGGGTTGATAAAATCAAAGCGATGGGCGTGCGTTCTTCGTTCATTTTTTTTGCAAAGTGGCGATGGTGATGTTGAGCGCCCCGTCGGCCTTGGCGCGCGCCATGATGTCGGTCAGCCAACCATTTAAGGCGTCTTGATCGGCCCGAATGACGACGATTTTTGTATCGCTCTCGGCGATATGGGCTTTCAGAGAATCTGCTCCTGCATCGAGGTCGGGAAACACGCGCTGTTCGACGGCGACTTTTCCGTCTTTAGCCAAGGTCACCGTAATTTTGTCTCCGTCATGGCCTTCCTGCGTGTGGGCGGTTGGGAGATCAACCTTGATGGGAGGATTGGATAGAAGGGGGGCGGTGACCATGAAAATAATCACTAAAACCAGACAAACATCTACAAGAGGAGTGACGTTGATTCCGGAGACGATGTCTTCGTCTTCAGCTGCGGTTTCGATTGCCACGAGAATTTCCTTTTATTTTCGCGGGGAGTGAATCATTTTTTAAAATAGCGACTTTAAGAGCCCCCGCCTGCTTGGCGGAATCAAGAAGGCTGACCACTTGGCCGACCTTGTTTTTGTCGTCGGCGGAAACAATCACCATGCGATCCTTGCTTTTGAGGAGCGCGCGTCCGATCGCGCTAATGAGAGTTTGGTCGGTGACGGGTTGATTATTCACTGTAATTTGATTGTGAATGTCGAGTTTGACCGTCACATTATCAGAGGCGGAAACCTTTCCCGTGGCCACCCCGGCTTGGGATTCCAGGACCTTGATGCCGGCAATGACCGCAAAGGGGGCAGCCGCCATGAAAATAATGACCAGGACTAGGGAAACATCCACCAGGGGGGTGACGTTTATGCCTGAGATGGGGTTTTCCGCAGTTTCCATTTTTTTCCGTCCGAGGCTCATTTGGCTCCCAAAAGAACGATAAGGCGGGTTGAGGCGATTTCCATCTTCACCGATATGGTTTTGACTCTTCTCATGAAATAATTATAGATGATGACCGCTGGAATGGCGACGAGAAGCCCAGCCGCTGTTGAGACGAGAGCCTCGGCGATGCCACGGGCGACGACGGCGGGGCCGCCGGTTCCGGCCATGGCCAAATCACGGAAAGCCTTGATGATTCCAACGACGGTTCCAAAGAGTCCGATGAAAGGCGAAATATTTCCCAGCGTTCCCAGAACTCCTAAAAACCGCTCAAGCCGGAGTTTCTCTTCCTGCCTTTTAGTTTCCAAAAGTTCCCATAAATCTTGCCTTGAACGATTATAGTTGAGGAGTCCGTAATGGATGACCTTGGCGATGGCGGATCGGCTTTTCTGGCAAAAATTAATCGCTTCTTGAATATTTCCCGTTTCCAAAAATTTCTTTATGCCGCTGATAATATCATTTCCCTTTGGATCGGCGTTCCTAAAATACCACCAACGCTCGAACATGAAGGTAAAAGATAAGATGGAACAGAAAAGAAGGATGGCGAGCGTAAAACTTTGTTTTAAAATCTCAATGAAGTTAATTCCGTTTCCCATTGCAGTATTCTCCTTGAATTATTGCATTCCCGGCATTTGAGCGGGCGAAGTTGCGTCCGCGGGTTTTGCGGTCGGGGCTGTATTTGCTGCTTCCGCGGATGTGGCAGAGCCTTGTGTTTTTGCTTCGGCGGCCATTTCCTTGGCTTTTTCAAGAGCTTGGCGAGCCAACCCCCCGGAAGCGCTCCGGGCTAAATCTTTATAGGCGGCGGCGGCATCCGCGAAATCGTTATATTTCTCATACATCTCTCCTAGTTTGATGAGAGCTTGCAAACGAAAAGGGTTGTTGGAGGGGTCCATTTCCTTCATTTTTTTCCAGACATTGAGTTCCTCGTCCGGTCGCGCCATGAGAGCATAAATTTCTCCCCGGCGGTAGGTGTCCTCCATTTTTTGAGCAGGGTCGCCGGCGGATGCGTCTAGTTGATCAAGAGTTTTAAGGGCGTTATCGTAATCGCGTTCCTTTTTCTGGATATCGAAAATTTCCCAGTAAGCGGAACGCCCGTCCGAACTCTTGGCTCCGACTGTTTTGACGTAGTCCTGATAGGCTTGCTCTGCCAAATCGGATTCGCCGAGGTCTTTGTAGGTCAGGGCCAGGTTAAATTGAGCGGCTTTTTCGTAATCTGAATTGGGGAAATCTCGCAA
This sequence comes from Elusimicrobiota bacterium, assembly GCA_027371715.1. Taxonomy (GTDB): domain Bacteria; phylum Elusimicrobiota; class Elusimicrobia; order UBA1565; family UBA9628; genus JAKAQV01. Next base: position 20,222 of record DAHXMM010000019.1, read on the forward strand.
AAGACGGGCGTAATTTTGAGCCGCTTTCTGATATTCTTTCAGACTGTAGTAGCAACTGGCTAGATGGAAAACGGCAATGGGAGTTTCATTTGAGGCCGCGAAGTTATTAATAAAACGTTCGAGCGGAGCTACGGCTTCTTGGTATTTTTTAAGCTGAAGATAGCTTTCACCAAGATAAAATTGGGCTTTGGCTAATTTGGGGTGTTCGGTATAGCGAACGCTGAACTTTTGGAAGTAATCAATGGCGAGGGGGTAGTTCTTTTCATCGAACGCGCGGCGGGCGAGACGATAGGTGGCTTCCGCGGCCACGGGGCTGTCGGGAGCCGAGGCGATGATGGTATCAAGCACGGTTTTATAATTAATGTCTTTAGCGCGGTCAAAAATAGAGTCAAGCATATCCAAAGAGTCGAGGGATTCCTGTGCGTTTGGAAAGCCGCGAATCAAGTCTTCCGTTTCTTGAACAGCTTGCTCGTCTTTTTGTTCATTAAAATAAGATTGCGCGATTCTGAGCCGGGCCAGAGGCAGTTTTTTGCTATCGAGATAGTCATGGAGAATTCGACGATAAAGTTTGATTGCCTCGGGGTATTTTTGCGCGCGGAAAAGGGTGTCTGCCGCTAAAAAAGAGGCTTTTCTAGCTTCCGGAGATTTAGGAAATTGCGCCGCGAGTTGGTTCCAGGCGTCAACCGACTGGGTGTAGTAACGCATTTTATAAAGGCTGAGCCCCTCATGATAGAGAACGCCCGGAAGTTCGGGAGACTGGGGATTATTTTTTACGAATTTTGAATAAATTTCATAAGCGTATTCATATTTTCTCTGGTTGAACAGGCTGTCGGCGATTCCCATTTCGCTGGCTCCAGAGAAAGAAGAAGTCGAGCCCAAAAGAGACATCATGTCTTTCAATTTTTGTCTGGCGGCTAGGGCTTTTTCGTCTTCCCCGGCATAGGTGTAGGCCCAGGCAAGTCCGTCTTGAGCGTAAAGAGCATAAGGACTGTCGGGGTAAAGTTGCAAGGTCATTTTGTAAATATCTTTCGCCTCGGTTGGACGGTTGAGGGAAAGATAGGCTTCGGCGGCGTAGAGATAGCTTAAAATGCGCCACTTGGATTGGGATGGCGGAAGGTGTCTAAAAATAAATTGATAGGAGGTGATGATGGCGTAATAGGATTTCTGATCGAACTCATCTTTAAGAATGGAAAAAAGAGCTTGTTCGGCGACTTTCGAAGAAGGCGCGAGATCAATGACGTGTTGAAAAGCCGCTATTGCATCATCATTACGGTTTAATTTTTTAAAGGCGTTGCCTTCAATGAGGCTGACGTCTTTGGCCAATTTATCCTGAGGGTAAGAGGCAAGGAAATCTTGAGCGCTTTGAACGACTTCGGCGTAATTTCCCATGTGGTATTGGGTCCAGATAATTTTATAACGGGCGAGTTTAACGACATCGGAAGAGTCAGGGTAGTTCGTGGCGACCCGGGTATAGGCGAAAAGAGCGAAGCGAAGCTGGTTGGAGTTAAGGTAATCCTCACCGATAAAATATTGGGCGAGGGGAGCGAAGAAACTCTTTGGATATTTACCGAACACGTTCCGGAAGTTTTCAAGCGCGGTATTGTAATCTTTTTTTTCGAAAAATGAAGAGCCCAGGCGGTAGTTGGCGGCGGCATCCAGGGAACTGGCCGGGTAGGAGGATAAAAATGCCTGATATTTGGCGATGGCCCCGTCATAATCTTTGGCTAGGAAAAATGCGTCGCCCATAAGCAAATGAGCTTCTTCTTGGAGAGGGCTTTGGGGGTAGTTGGTCTCGAAGTGATCCAAAGTTGAGGCGGCGAGGTACGGACGTTTTGAGAGAATATAGGTCAAGCCCAAATAATAGGTCGAATCCGCGTTTTTAACTTGTTTGAGGAAATTTTCCGCTTTTTCGTAATCTTGCTCATGGAGCGCAATGATTCCTTGGGAATACAGCATGGACGGGACTTTAAGATAAAGAGGGAAATTTTCCCCCAAAGCCGTGAGATCGGCTTCTGCCTTTGCATAATTTTCTAAAGCGAGATCGGAGAAAACAATTCCCATTAAGGCTTCAGGGGCGATGTAGGAGTGGGGGTAGTGGAGTTCGACATCCTTAAAGCTCTTAATGGCCTTATTCCAATGGCGTTCATCATAGGCCAATTCCGCTAAACGGTATTGCGCCGAGGCCCCAAGTCCCGTTTTGGAATCGCGTTTGACGACGAATTTGTAGGCCTTCTCCGCGTTGGAGAGGTCTCGCAAGACCAAAAGATTGTCCAAAGGTTTTTGAGGGAGCATTTTGCCGGGGGAACTTTTTTTCTCGCGCGACTCACGGGCTTTAAGAGAATCCAGAGCCTCTTCCAGGGCGGCTTCGCCCATTAAAAATTCAGCGTCAAGAATTTTGGGGCTTTGGGGATATTTATAGGAATATCTTTTAAAAGATTGATAAGCGCTTGTTAAATCTTTGCCGGGCTGGTGAAAAAAAACGGCCGAGTTTCTAAAAGCATCTTCCTCATCGGCTATGGAGGGCCCTTTATTCCCAAACCAACCCGCTTGCGCGGACAAGGACAAGAAGAGAAGGCTGATTCCAAGAAAATTGAGTTTCAATTTGAGTTCAGCCATGTCGGAGAAATGGCCTTGAAGGCGTTTTCCTGAGTTAACTCTTGGATGAGTTTCTCCTCTGAAATCCCATGGGATTGCCGGCCGTCTCTTAGGCGTATGGAAAGAGTTTTTGCGGCGACGTCTTTGGGACCCAAGATAACCATGTAGGGAATTTTCTCAAGTTGGGCGTCCCGAATTTTGGCGCTGATTTTTTCCGGTCTTAAGTCCAAGGCCGCGCGCAATCCGGCTTTCGATAAATTTTCGGCCAGAGAGTGGGCCGGATTTTCTTCCGCATCGGTGAGTGTCAGAATCTTGACTTGAACCGGAGACAGCCACAACGGGAAATTTCCGGCGTAATGCTCGATGAGAATTCCAAAAAACCGTTCGAAAGAACCAAAGAGAGCGCGATGAATCATCAAAGGTTTTTGGCGGGTTCCGTCGGCGGATACATATTCCAGGCCGAATTTCCCCGGGAGATTAAAATCGAATTGGACCGTGGAAAGTTGCCAGGGGCGCCCAATGGCATCAATGAGTTTGACATCTATTTTGGGGCCGTAAAACGCGGCTTCTCCGGCGATGAGTTGATAGGGAACGCCTCTTTTTCTTAAGACCGACTCAAGCGCGTTTTGGGCGTGAGCCCAATCCTCTTCTTTCCCGCTATAGGCGGAAGGGTTTTTTGAATCCCATGTGGAAACCTCGATGGTGTAACGATCAAAGCCGAAAATTTTGAATACCTCAAGCGCGAAATCAAGGCACCCCTCGACTTCTGATTCAGCCGAATCCGGCGCGCAGAAGATGTGGGCGTCATCTTGCGTGAACCCTCGCACGCGCAAAAGCCCGTGTAAGACTCCGGATCTTTCATAGCGATAAACGGTGCCCAGTTCCGCCAAGCGTAAAGGGAGTTCGCGGTAGCTCCGAAGGCGGTTTTTATAAATCAAAATATGGAAGGGGCAATTCATAGGCTTAAGTTGATAGCTCGCCGCTTCCACCTTCATCGGCTCAAACATATTTTGTTTGAAGAAACTGGTGTGCCCGGAGGTGTCCCATAGTCCGATTTCGGCGATGTGCGGAGTTTGGACGAACTCATATCCGCGCTTTAAGGCTTCGGATTTAAGCCAATTCTCCATCAAATAGCGGATCAAAGCTCCTTTGGGATGCCAGAAAATGAGCCCCGGTCCGGCTTTTTCCTGGATGCTGAATAAATCGAGGGCTGCGCCGAGCTTGCGGTGGTCCCGGGCCCGGGCTTCTTCCAACATCTTGAGGTGTTTGTCCAAATCTTCTTTCGTCGCCCAGGCCGTTCCATAAATGCGCTGGAGCATCGCGTTTTTTTCGTCGCCGCGCCAGTAGGCCCCCGCGACGCTGAGAAGTTTGAAATGGCGGAGGCTTTTGGTGTTTTCTAAATGTCCTCCGCGGCAAAGATCAACGTAGGTATCGTGAGAGTAGTGGGTAATTTTTTGTCCCTTGAGACCTTCTAAAATTTCGAGCTTGTATTTTTCTCCGCGAGCTTCCCAAAATTTTGCAGCTTCCTCAAAAGACATTTCCTGCCCTTTAAAAGCGTGATTACCTTCCGCGATTTGGCGCATTCGTTTTTCGATTTTAGGGAGGTCTTCTTCCGTAAACCGATGGGGACTGTCGAAATCGTAGTAGAAACCATTTTCTATCGCGGGGCCGATGGTGATTTTTGTTCCCGGAAAAAGCTCTTGGACCGCTTGCGCGAGAACGTGCGCGCAGGAGTGCCTCAGAGCGTCCAGAAATTCTTTGGAATTTGGATTAGGGGTAGAAGTCTCCGCGGATTTTTCTTTAATCATTTATAGACATTATACTTTTTATTTATTCCGACTCTTTAGTTTAGCGAGTATGCGTTACAAAACAAATACTTGACGCGCGAACTTTTTTTGAGTTTATGCGTAATATAAACGCGGGGCTTTAGCCAGCGTCGCGAATGTCGGTTTAAAAAGGAGACTTATAAAAATGAAAAAAGTGACTTCAATGATATCCGCCGCGGTTTTCGCGCTTAGCGCTTCCGCTTTGTGGGCTCAAAATGGACCGGGGATGAATTCCCAGAACTCGCAGCCCGGACAACAACCTCAAGCGATGAACCAACCGGTTCCCGCTCAGCCGGCGACGCCGCCCGCCCATAACATGATTCCGGGCGCGATGCCCATGGCCAAACCCGCTCCTGCTCAGCCTGTCGCGCAAGCCGCGGCTCCCAAAAAAGCTCAACAGGGAAAAGCCCAGGAGCTCGTCAATAGCCTTCACGCGCAATACCCGAACATCGCCGAAATCGGCCTTTCGGCCCAAAAAGCCCATGGTTGCGTGACCGTCGCTTCAACCGATAAGAAAGATGTCGGTGAGAAATGCGAGAGAGACGCCGTTCTCCCTCTTAAGACCGGGAAAACCTCGATTGAAAAAGAAGACGGACGTTTTGCGGTTTCCTTGCCCCTCCGCGATATGCACGGGAAAATTGTCGGCGTCTTGGGGTTGGAATTTAAGCCCAAAGCCGGACAGACCAAGGCCGCGGTTTTGTCTCAAGCCAAGAAAATCGCAAGCCAGATGGGAAAAAAGATTTCGTCTAAATCCGCGCTGCTCGAATAACTTTATCTCCAACCTGCCCGAGGCGCCCCATCACGTCTCGGGCAGGTCCTTTTTTAGGCGGTTAGAGACCCTAAAAGACGTAAAACCCAAACGGTTGCAAGCGGCATCCAGAGATTATCATTGAAATAGACCGTGGTTGGTAAGAACTCAATCACCGCTCCGGTGAGGGCGGTGATGAGGGAGGCAAAAAAACCGAACCCAAGCCAAAGCCCTATGAAGAGACAAACTAAAAAACAGGCGAACGTTCCTTCCCAGGACTTTGACCCGCTCAGTATCTTGTGCTTTCCCCAACGTTTGCCGATAAGAGCGGCGGCGGCGTCTCCAAAAGCCGCGTAAAAAACTCCGGCTTTTACGAGTGGGAGGTTTTTTCCAAAGAAAAAAAACAAAAGTAAAATCCCCAGAGCTGTGTGAAAAGCCCCGCTGATTTTTTTTGTTTCTTCCATCCTCGCCATTCCCGAAAACAATCTGAATAGGGTTTGATTGAGCGGGGGCCACTTGAGGCGCATGATTTCAAGCAAAAATAAAGACGCCGTCCATAAAGACATCCAAAAAATAACGCGGGGGTATCCCATGAATATGAAAGCGACGAGATAAAGAAGGGACAAGAGATGAAAGGCTTTTCTGCGGATTTCGTCGCTGAAACTCTTGGCTGGTTTAAAAAGACCTTCGTCCATGAGATGAACTACTTAAAGCGTGAGAGGCGAAAACGTTGGAGGTTTACGCTTGGTTTTCCAGCGACAATCCAGTCCGATAAAATTTTTCCAATTGCAGGCGCAAGAGAAAAGCCTTTTCCGTTAAAGCCCGCGGCGATATAGGCATTCGGAAATTTTCTTAATTTGTCCACGATAAAATCTCCGTCCTTGGTTGCGTCAAAATGACATAGAGAAGTTTCGGATTCCGCGTAAGAGGCGAGATCGGGAATATATTTTTTAAGAAATGCGCGGCATTTTTTTTCAACCGAGGGCGGCGGGGCTTTTAACTTATCCTCATTGGGGTCTCCGGAGGGGCCGGGCTTGTAATCAACAAGCTTCATGTATCCATGCAGGTGCATGGGAAATCCGCAGAATCCGGAAGAAGCAAGACGAAAAACCGAAAAATGCTCCAAGCGAAATCTTCCAGGGTTTTGCGGGGGTTTGAGATAGATTTGAAATTGTCGAGTTGGGCGAAGCGGGATGTGATAATCCTTGAGGAGTTGTGCGCTCCAAATTCCAGTCGTAAAAATAAAATTTTCCGCTTCCCAAATTTTGCCGCTTGAGTCCTTGATCCCGTTGAGCTTTCCGGATTTGTCCTTGATTAAATTTTTGATTTGAGTGCGTCCGTGAATTGTCGCGCCTTCTTTTTGCGCAAGGGCCGCAATCAAAGACAAGGCTCTTTGAGCCCAAATAAAACCGCCGTCAGGATGAAACAAAGCGCCCTTGAGTGCCCGGGCGTTAAAAACGCCGTGCTCCCTGGGAAGTTTTTTTTTATCAATCCACTCCGCGCGGATTTTCATTTTTTTGAGAGTTTCAAGACTGTGGGTCTCATATCCCGGGACTTTCTCGGCCAAATCCAGAAATCCGGTTTGAGAAAAAATAGTTTGGCCGCTTTCGGCGTTAAGTTTTAACCAAAAGGGGAGAGCTATTCGAGCCAGTTCCGTGTAAAAAAAGTCTTTTCCGTGGGTGAGATAAAAAGCCCGCATGTGATCGCCGGAGGGGGCTTTGAAATTGGGAATTTCGGCCTGATCTAAAACGGCGATTTTTTTTCTATTAGAACTGAGCCAATAGGCGGCGCTCAAGCCCGCAACTCCTCCTCCAATAATGACGGCGTCTAATTTTGAGGAAGATGGGGGTTTCAGATTTTTCATCCGCCCCGGCGCTTTTTAATTTCGGCGGTGATGAGGGGAATGAGTTCGTAGAGATCGCCGACCACAGACAAGGAGGCGGTTTTCATCATGGGGCATTCCGGATCGGGGTTTAATGCGACGATGGTTCCTGATGAAGACATTCCCGCGAGATGTTGAATTTGCCCTGAAATTCCGCAGGCGAAATAGAGTTTGGGGTGAACAGTTTTTCCGGTGAGCCCGACTTGATGACTATAGGGAATCCATCCGGCGTCAACCGCCGCACGGGAAGCTCCGACTGCGGCTTTGAGAGTTCCGGCCAGTTCCCGGATTACTTTAAAGCCTTCGGCATTTCCAAGGCCCCGCCCGCCGCTGACGATGCGTTCTGCGGTACCAAGATCGATTTCAGAAGAAGCTTCAGGCTGAAAGGAAACGTATTCCATCTTGCTTTCTGCGGGCTCAAAAGGGACTAGGATGGTTTCAGGGGCGCTTCCGGTTTTCTCCGCCTGGGGAAAAACCATGGGAAGAACAGTAAATAAAGCCGTCTCCTGAGTTAAGTGCAGACTTATGAGAGCGTTTCCGCTGTAGGCCGCGCGACGAGCCTTGATTTTGCTGCTGTCTGCGCCGATTTCGGCGATGTCCACGGCGAGCCCCGCTTTAAGGCGTGCGCTCATTAGAGCCGCGAGGGATTTCCCAAAAATAGTTCCGGGAAAAAGAATGGCGCCGAATTTCTTTCCTTCAATAATTTTGGAGAGCGCCTGCGCATAAATTTCATCGTTATTGTGCGCGAGTTTGGGGTGTTCGGCGGCAAAAATTTTCTCAATGCCGGAAACGGTCAAACCCTTGGCCAGCTCTTGGGCTTTGTCTCCGATAACGGCGGCAAAAACCTTTCCTTGAGATTGGCTTGCGAGATTTTTTGCGGCGCTCAAAACTTCAAAAGCGCTGGAGGGTAAAACTCCCTGCTGCGGCAAACAAACGGCGAGAATTTGGTTTTCCATTAGACGAGTTTCCTTTCGATGAGAATATCGACAAGCTTTTTCGCTTTTTCGGCGGCGCTGGCCCCTTCGATTTTGAGTCCGGCCGGCCGTGGAGGAGGCGCGGAAAATTTTTCGATTTTCAGGGGTTCTAATGTCGAGCTAAAATCCTCGGCTTTAAGGCCCACCTCGGCCGCCGTCCATTTGGGGATGACGGCTTTTTTAGAGGCCATTTTGCCTTTAAGAGACGGAAGTCTGGGTTCGTTAATTTCCTTGATTGTCCCGACACAGGCTGGGAGCTTGAGTTTTAAAACGTCGACCCCGTTTTCTATCGCTCTCCAGACGATGGTTTCGGCCTCGGTGATTGAATCAATTTTTTTGACCGAAATCGCCGCCGGCCAGTTCAGCCACCCTGCGATTTGCGCGGCGGTGACGCCGGCGTTTCCGTCGGAAGCGTTTTTTCCGAATAAAACCAGGTGGACCGGGCTTTCCGCGTGAATTTTTTTGAGCGCCTGGGCTAAGGCATGGCTGGTTCCGTAGGAGTTATGCGTGTCGCATTCCGGGATGTTGAGCCAAACGGCCTTGTCTGCCCCACGGGCGATGGCTTCTCTGAGAACCGCTTCCGCGTGTTCCGGTCCTAAAGAAAGAGCGGTGACGACGGCCCCCGGATTTTTTTCCTTGATGCGAACGGCTTCTTCCACTGCGTACTCGTCAAAGGGATTCATGGCGTAAGACAATCCGGCCGTTTTAATTTTCCCGGCGGTTTCGTCAATAGAAATGTTAACGGTGGTAGGCGTGCTTTTGACGCAAACGACGATATGAAGACTCATGGTTTTCTCTCCTTGAAATCGCGAAACAAGCGCGTATCTCTAAAAGCGTGGTTGGGATAGGATTCGAACCTATGTAGGGCAGGGCCCGACGGTTTTACAGACCGTTGCTTTTGACCGCTCAGCCACCCAACCGATATCGTTTTTAACTTCTGAAAATAGAGGTTTCTTGCCGCTCTGCGGGTCTTGAGAAAAACGCCAGGTGTCCACCGGGGTGTCCATTTCGATTGAAGAGGTTAGTCCGTCCAGCGCTTGGATGGCCTTTTGCCTGTGCCGGGGGGAAAGATGCGCGTATCTTTGAGTCATACGGTAGCCCGACTTGTGCCCGAGAAACGCGCCGATGGTAAACAAATCCACGCCCTGCATGGCTAAATGGGACGCGAAGGTGTGCCTTAAATCATGGAATCTGAAATCCTTAAGCCCCGCGCTTTTAACGGCCCTTGAAAATTGGCCGCGGATGCTGCCGAAAAGCCCCGCACGGTTTCCTTTCTTGTCAGGGAAAACATAGGGGGAATCCGCGTTTTTGGGCAGGGCCTTGAGCGTGGCGACTAGGGGTAGGCTCATATCAATGGCGCGGGCTTCCCTGCTTTTGGAATCGCGGACGCGGAGGAGTCTGTTTTCAAGATCGACGTCGTCCCAGGCGAGTTTAAGGATTTCTCCCTTCCGCATTCCCGTATTCAAGGCTGTTATGACGATGGGGCGCAGCCAATCGGAGCAGGATTCCAACAAGAGTTCGACCTCTCCTTTTTCCAGAAAGCGCGTCCGGGTATTGTTTTCCTTAAAGAGTTTGACCTTCTTGACCGGGTTCTCGGCGGATTTACCCCAGGAAACGGCCTTACTGAAAAACCCCTTAAGAACCGTGACCTCGCGGTTGATGGTCGAGTCTTTGACGGCGCCCTTGCGATCGGCGCGGTAGGATTCGATTCTCAGCGAGGTGATGGAGGAGAGGCCGATGTTGCCGAAGTAGCGCAAAAATCCCTTGAGTATCCGCGCGTCGTCTTTCCAGGAACGCTTGGAGGGCTTGGCATAATTTTCCATGTAAAGCCGAATCATCTCCCCAAGTCCGGTATTTGAGTTTTTGGGCTTATTGAGAAAGCGACCCTCGGCAATTTCAACTTGACGCTTACGCAAAACGGTCTGGGCCAAGGTTTTGCTGGGGCCTATTCTTTCGCGGATTCGGCGCCCCTGGAAGCGGTAATCAATGTAGTAATTCCACGCTTGGCCGGACTTGTTCCATTTCCGAAATACTCCCATAACTTTTTCATTATACTATTTGTCGCCATCGTTAGAGTCACCAATGCAGCGATGAGTCCGGGCGAGGCGGATTTTTCGCGCCTCGCCCTGTTTTTAGGTAGGGGCGGAAAACGTTCGGCGACTATTTAGAAAACAAACCCTTACGGCACAACATGGCGGTGGAAAGCGCCGCCGGACTAAGCGCAATCGTCCGGCTTGGATAACTCTTCAAGTTACCCACTCTTCCAACCGCCGTTGGGACATCGCTCCTGAAAACGGCTTCAGGCCGGAGCGCAACGCCTTTTCTTAAGGCGCTCCAGCACGCTCTCGCTTCGCGAGTGAAGGCAGGACGGCGGGGCGTTCCGCCCACACAGGAAACGATGAACAACTGCATCGTTCCGGGCAGCAACCCTCCGCAGTATTTTTCCATTACGGAGCCGGTGACGGCGGTGGCCATGGAAGGAATCGGCGCGGGAATCGCCGACGGAATTTCGAGCTGGTTTTATCCGATGCCCGAACTTCAAACGGGAAATCATTATGACATCGGCGCCGAGGCCGTCTATTACGTTCCTCCCGGATGCCAAAGGTTGAACCAGGTCGGTCAAGACGAGGCCGATCAGCACTTCACCTTCGACAACGAACCCCCGACGGTTTTCATGAGTCCCATCAATTGGACCAGCCCCGTCACGCAGATTACGGGAACTTTTTCTGTCAACTTTTTACCAATTTTTTACTTGACTTAAGCCGAAACCAGGACAATACTTACGGATATTTTGTCTGGAGGCCTGCATGAGAAAAATATTTTTTTCGTTCATTGTGATCGCGGCGGGAAATTTCGCGCTTCCAGCGGCTTGGGGGCAAGCCAAGGAAAAAATGGAACTCGTTTTGGAGCATGAGGAAAAATTCTCCTCCCCGAAAAATTATCAACTCGCGCACGTGGTTTTTGGGAAAGACAATAACGGCAATCCCATTCCAAGAATACTGGTCACCGCCCATCATGTCGAGTTCCGGGACAAGAACGGCAGTGTCATTAAAAAAATTCCCTATACGGCTCAAGACGAAGCTACAAAGACGGAAACCCATCTCTACACGACTCGCTACGGGAAAAACATCGCCGTTCACGTCACCCACGGCTACAGCCCCGTCCGCGAATCGTGGGAAACGGGCGAATACTCGATTTATGATGAAAACGGCAATGAGACGCTCCGCTTAAGGCCGTTTAACGACGATACGATGCCGTCTCCTTCCCCATCGGGAGATTACGCGGTCGGCTATCCCAATGACGCCATGATGGGGCCTCCTAATTTCTACGACGCGAAGGGAACCCGGAACGAGAAATGGGCGCGCCGGTGGTATGAACGAGCGAAAACAGGCTTTAAGAGCGGCCGGCCCATCGAGGAATGGCCCGATGAGGGAATAGCCGGTCCCGTTCGGTTTTCGCCCGATGGAAAATACGCGGCGGTTTTCTGCACGGTGATCGGTTCCGAAAAGATAACGATCGTTTACGATTCCAACGGCGACAAGCTGTTTCAAAAGAAAGGCTATCCCATTATCTTTTCATCGGACGGGAAGACGCTTTTCTATTCGGACGAGACGAAGACCTCGGCGGCGGGAATGGACGGCCATGTCATCTGGACAAGCACGACGGCGTTTTTGCCGGAAGCGTTCTCAAGAGACGGGCAATTCCTAATTGCCAGAAAGGGACCGGCCATCTACGAAGCCCGCATGACGGATGGGCGCATCAATTGGAAATGGGAGGGAAAGTGGCATTTCTTAATGGAACCAGACGGACACGGAAATCTTGTTAAAACAAATAATGCGGATTTTGGAATTTCATATGTCGCGATTGCTCCAAACTCAAAAATCGTAGCCGCAATTGGCATTAAATCAGGATTTGAATATCTTGATGCCAGTAAGCAATCCCATAGATTTATTATTAAAGATTCCAATCTCTTCATATTTGACAGCCATACAGGCCGTTTACTAGCGCACCAGGCAATATCACGGCTTTCAATTCCCGTGCCGGCGATTTCAATCGCCGAAGATGGCAACCTTGTGTCTATTCAGGGCCAGTCAGAAATATTCTATTTAGCTATCCATTCAGGAAAAGCAAAATGAAAATTCGGTCCATCTTATTTTTGACTGGAATACTTTCCTTGACCAGTTCGCTTATGGCCTATCAATGGCCTTTGATTCCTTTCAATACGCAACAGCCGATTAACTCTACCTTGGGAGAATATCGCGATACCACTGTTACTAATTGTCCGGGGCCCTGTCCTCATTTCCACGATGGCGTGGATATTGTCGGCGCTCAAGGAACAGCAGTATACGCGGTTCTTTCTGGAACAATACCTGCCAGGGTCGGAATTACCTCAAATCTTGTTTGGATTAAGACTGCTTCCAGTAATTTCTTATATATCCATATCAGCCCCGATTCAATACTTGAAAATAAGTGGGCCAACTCTCCAAATGGTTTGTTTGTGACAGCAGGCACCCTCCTCGGAACCATCAATTTTTCGCCGCCGCATCTTCATTTTAAGGAAACCGATTTGGCGGGAAACGTTCTCAACTCTCTGAGGACAGGGGCCTTGACGCCGTATTCTGACACGGCCTCGCCCCAGGTTTTAAGCGTGCAGCTGCTCAACGCGAACGCCCCGGCGGGGAGTTCTCCGATAGGCCCCGCCATCGGCGCGAACGTCTCGGCCTTGGACGTTCGCGCCTTGGCCCATGATCTTCAAAGCCTGGGAAGTCAAAATGTCGGGGTCTATCAGATCGGCTATCAAGTCAGCGATCTGGACACGGGCCAAACCTCGTCTAATTTCCCGGAGCAGACCTATCTCACGATTCCAAGCGGCCTTATTTTATCGCCGGGAGATGCCTATGACACGACGATTTCGGAGGGCGGCTATAATGGAACCTACCAGTTCTATTATTTCGCGAGCGATCCCGTGAACGCTCAGACGCCGCTCAACATTTCCAGTCTGGCCGAAGGTCATTACCAGATTTGTGTTCTGGCCAAGGACATTAAGGGAAATCAAAACGCCATCGTCAATAATCCGTCGGCCTGCGCTTCCATGATCATCGACCGCACGCCGCCCGGTCTGACCGTGTTCGACGCCTCGGGGCTTCAGATCGCGACGGGGACCTACACGAAGACGCCGTCAATTTCGGTTGAGGTGGACGACGCTCTCTCGGGGCCGGGAGGCGTGGCGGTCTACGACAACGGCGTGTTTATCGCGTCGACCCCGGCTTCTTTTCCGCCGCCCTCTTACACTTATACTTCTACCGATCTTCAGGTTCTGGGAAACATCCCCGAGGGAAATATCCAAATCATCGCCTACGACCAGGCGGGAAATTCGACGGCGACCAATTTCATCGTGGACCACACTCCTCCGGTC
>DAHXMM010000013.1:0-45956 GCA_027371715.1 Elusimicrobiota bacterium
TTTGTCGCGGCTCTTAAGCGGGCTTCCGGTTAAAATTCAGATTCTCACTTCCCGCCTGAGTTTAAAAGAACGGAAAGAGGCTCGTCAAAAAATAAAAAATGGGGAAGTAGATATTGTGGTGGGCACGCACGCGGTGATTGATGAACAGCACCGTTTTGGCGTTCGCCAAAGGGCGACCTTAAAAAGAAAGGGAAGTCTAATTGATCTTTTGGTGATGACTGCGACCCCGATTCCCCGCACCTTGTCTTTAGCCCTTTACGGGGATCTCGACGTTTCAACGCTTGATCAAATGCCGCCCGGGCGAGTTCCCCCGAAAACTTTTTTTTCTTCCGAGATCAAGGCTTTCGAAGCCGTGCGCCGGGAAGTTAATCAAGGCCGCCAAGCTTACATTGTCTATCCGGTCATCGAGGAATCGGCAAAAAAAGACCTCTTGTCGGCCAAAGCCGAGTTCACGCGTTTAAGCGAAGGCGTTTTTGCCGGAATTCCCTGTGGGTTGATTCATGGAGCGCTCAAGAGCGCGGATAAAATCAGGGCCATGGAAGATTTTAATTCCGGGAAGATAAAAATACTTATTGCGACCCAGGTCATTGAAATTGGAATTGATGTCCCCAATGCGTCTATTATGGTCGTTCAAAACGCCGAACGCTTTGGATTGGCGAGTCTTCATCAACTTCGAGGTCGCATTGGGCGGGGCCAAGGAGAATCGGAATGCCATTTAATGGGAAACCCACAAACTCCCGAAAGCCGAAGAAGAATCGAAATTTTGCTTGAAAGTCATGATGGTTTTAGGATTAGCGAAGAAGATATGGCTTTGCGCGGAACGGGAGAAATTCTGGGGATGGTTCAACATGGAGATTTTGGTTTTCACCTGGCAGATTTATCCAAAGACGAAAAGATTTTGAAGGAAACTCAAGAAGACGCGGAAGAAATTTTGTCTCAAGACCCCCATTTGCATCTTTCTGAACATGAGATTTTGCGGAAACGTTTAAGGGAACTCTATCAAGAGTATTGGAACTTTATTGATTTGGCATAATTTAGAGAAGACGGGAGGCTTAAATGAAAATTGATCGCGCAGCAGTGGTGGGGGGCGGAACGATGGGTTCCGGCATCGCCCATGTCTTGGCCCTTAAAGGAATTTCCGTTTTTTTGATCGAATCAAGCGAATCCCTTGCCCAAAAAGCGATGGAGGGGATTTCCGCGAACATGGACCGCCAGATTAAAAAAGGCGTCCTTGACTCTTCGGCCAAGGAAAAGGCGCTGTCTCAAATCAAAACTGCGGGCGATTTAAGCGCGGCCAAAAACGCGCAAATAATTATCGAAGCTGTGCCAGAAAAAATCGAAATTAAAAAAGAAATTTTTTCGCGTTTGGATTCCTTATGTTCTTCGGAAGCGATTTTAGCGACGAATACCTCTTCGATCTCGATTACCAAGATCGCGGCTTTTACCCGACGCCCGCAAAACGTGATTGGTATGCACTTTATGAATCCGGTTCCGGTGATGAAACTTGTTGAAATTATCCGCGGGCTTGAGAGCTCGGAAGAAACCTATCAAACAGTCAAGGAATTGACTCTTTTCTTGGGAAAAACCCCGGCGATGTCTTTGGATTTCCCGGGATTTATTTCTAATCGCGTTTTGATGCCAATGATTAACGAGGCTTGTTTTGCCCTGATGGAAGGGCTGTCCACAAAAGAAGACATTGATACGGTCATGAAGTTGGGAATGAATCACCCGATGGGGCCGTTGGAACTCGCCGATTTTATCGGCCTTGACGTGTGTTTGGACATTCTCAACGTTCTTTTCGAGGGCTTTGGGGATTCTAAATATCGTCCGTGTTCGCTTCTTAAACAAATGGTGGACGCAAAACGCCTCGGCCGCAAAACGAAAAGAGGTTTTTATGACTACGCAAAGCCTTGAAGCGGAATTTTCAGAAGCTCAAATGATGGCGCGAGACTCAGCGCGCGATTTTGCCGAGAAAAGGCTCAAGCCCTTGGCACAGGAAATGGATGAGGCTGAAGAAATTCCCCAGGAGCTTTTAAAAGAAGCCGCGAACCTGGGCTTTTTCGGGATGATGATTCCGGAACAATACGGAGGGCTTGGGCTGGATTATTTGGGGTACGTTCTGGCGATGGAAGAACTCGCCAAAGCCGCCGCGGCTTTTCAAGTGGGTCTGACCGTTCATAACAGCCTTGTTTCCTCCGCGATTTTAAAGTTTGGAACGGAAGAGCAAAAAGAAAAATATCTTCCCAAGGCCGCTTCGGGCGAATGGATAGGCTCTTACAGTTTGTCCGAGCCCGGATCGGGGACAGACGCCGGAAGCCTTAAAACCGCGGCGGTTTTAGACGGAGAGCATTACGTTTTAAACGGGGCCAAGGCCTGGGTGACCAACGCGGGCCGCGCGCAATTTTTTCTGGTGTTTGTCTCGACCGCTCCCGCCCTTAAAAACAAGGGCATCAGCTGCTTGATTGTGGATCAAAATACTCCCGGGCTTTCAATCGGCAAAAAAGAAAAGAAATTGGGAATTCGGGCGTCCGACACCCGGGAAATCCGTTTTACAAACGCCCGCGTTCCGCGCCAAAATCTTTTGGGAGAGGAAAACCGCGGCTTTAAAATCGCCTTGACTCAACTTAACTCAGGGCGCATTGCGATTGCCGCTCAATCTTTGGGTATTGCGCGCGCGGCCTTTGATGAAGCGGTCAAATACGCCAAAGCTCGCGAACAATTCGGTCGTCCCATCGCCGATTTTCAAGCGACACAATTTAAAATTGCCGACATGGCGGTAGGCATTGAGGCGTCCCGGCTTTTGACCTATCAAGCCGCTCGATTGATGTCTGATGGTAAGCCCTGCGCCAAGGAAGCTTCGATGGCGAAACTCTTTTCTTCCCAAAACTGCAATAAAATCTGTTTTGAGGCTCTTCAAATTCATGGCGGGAATGGTTACATCCGAGAATTCCCGGTTGAGCGTTATTTCCGGGATGCGCGCGTAACAGAAATCTACGAGGGGACCTCGGAGGTTCAGCGCCTGATCATTGCCCGCGAGGTTTTAGGCGAAACGAAGACATAATTACCGGAAATCCCGGTAATATTGAAATATACCGGGAATCCCGGAGAAAGGAGATAGTCTCTTTTTTTCATCGCCACGCGTTATTTTTGAAGGCGCGAGAGAATTTTGCTTTGGATAGCATTGAGGCGATCCGTCGTTAAATTCTCTTTGAAGGTTTCCCGTAATCCCTCGGAGATAATCCGCATTTGTCGGAGAAATCGGCGGCAATCGCGGCACATGAACAGATGAACGCGGACAAGAGTCTTTGTCTTCCAGGAAGCCTCCTTAAACTCCCCAAAGGCCAGCCTTGACGACACTTCTCGGCAGGACGGAATGAATGAGGGCATCATTGGGATTGACTCCATTTGCGCTCCAGGCACTCGCGGAGTTTGACGCGCGCCCTAAATAACAGCACCCGTAAATGAGTAGGGGAGACTTTCAAAATGTTACAGACAGACTCCGCTCTTTCTCCCTCCGTCTCTCTAAGGAAAAAAGCCGCGCGTTGTTGAGCGGGGAGGCCCTCGGCACATTTTTCAATCATCCTCTTGATTTCTTGCGTCAGGGCGGCATCCTCCGGTCCTTTGGGCGGAACAGACCATTGTCCGTCTAAATCAAAACGCTGATCGAAAGCTTTCTCGATATCATCCGTTCCTTCCTCGCGCCAACGCTTTTGACGCAGGGTCGAGGCTTTATTGTAGAGAATGCCGAAAAGATAGGTTTTGAGTTGAGATCGCCCCTCGAAACGGTCTACGGCCTCAAGAAAAGAGACGAAGGTGTCTTGAGCGAGCTCCTCGGCGTCTGTCTCCGAGAATCCCAGGGCGAAAGCCGCGGCGATGAGCGGTTGCGTATAGGTTTTGACGAGTTCTTCAAGAGCGCCCGCGCGACGCTCTTTGATTTCTCTGATCTGTTTTTCAATCGATACGGTCGCCATAATCTCTTGATCGAGAATCATTGTATAAAATCAAGGTCTATCAAAAATAAGTGTAACGTTTCAGCGTTTTCCCATACTCATAAATGTCGGAAGATAAAGCCGTAAAGGAGGGGTTTATGTCAGTGATGTGTCCGATGGGAGGCTGTAAGGTAAAAAGCGGGATGTGCGCGCACGAAATCATCATGGGGCTTATGGTTGTCGCGGCCGTGGCCTATTTTTTGTTCCGTCATTTCGCATGACGGCTCAAGGTGTGACGATGAACGGAGGGCTCAAGGCTCTTTTAGGCGCGATTCTTGGGGGAGTGGTGGGGTTTGGCTGGTATCGCCTAGTCGGTTGCCAGACTGGGACTTGCCCCCTCTCGTCTAATCCCTATATCAGCACGGTGATTGGCGTAGCACTCGGCCTCATGTGGTCCTTGAATTGAGGTTTCTGTTCACACTTGATCACGGCTGGTTCTGCCTAGGCTGGCCGTGATCGATGTGTTGATAGGAGGCCTCTTTGATTTTACACAGCGCTAGGTCCCGCGGGACAAAAGCTTTAAGAATTCTTCCCTGGTTCGGGAGTCCTTTCGGAAAGAACCCAGCATGGCGCTGGTGATAGTTGGAGATAAAAGGCTTTTGGCGCCTCGCATTTCCATGCACAAGTGCCTCGCTTCAATCACGACTCCCACTCCCATAGGGCTAAGCTTGTCTTTGAGAATTTCGGCAATTTGGCTGGTGAGACGCTCTTGAACTTGAAGCCGGCGTGCAAAAGCCTCAACAAGTTTTGGGATTTTAGAAAGCCCCACCACCTTTTTATCCGGAATATAGGCGACATGGACCTTCCCGAAAAAAGGCAATAAGTGATGTTCGCAGAGAGAATAAAAATTGATGTCCTTGACTAAAACCATTTCGCTATAGGCTACCGTAAACAGAGCGTCGTTGATAATAGCGTCCGTATCGGCGGTATAACCCCAGGTCAGTTCTTTGAGAGATTTTTCCACTCGTTCCGGAGTTTTAAGAAGTCCTTCTCGATTTGGGTTTTCGCCTAATAATTTAAGGGTCTCTTTGATGTGATCTGAAATCCGAGGATTAGCCATTATTTTTCTCCGCTTCCGCCCACTAGGATTTTAGGAATATGAAGGGTGGGTTGGCCGTCTCCTACAGGAACTCCTTGCCCATCTTTCCCGCAAGTGCCGATTCCCCAACCGATGTCCCAGCCCACTCTGTCGATAGACTTTAGAATTTCGGGACCAATTCCCATTAAATTAGCGTCCCGGACACGGTGTTTGATTTCCCCATTTTCAACCCAGAAAGCGTCGTCTAGTTCAAAAACAAATTCGCTGGTGGCGGTATTGACCTGCCCGCCCCCCATTCTCGTTACGAAAATCCCGGATTTTAGGTTCTTGATAATTTCTTTGGGGTCATCCGGTCCCGGCGCAATGTAGAGGTTCGACATTCGGGGAATGGGGCGGCAATGGAAAGATTCGCGTCTTCCATGGCCGTTGGACCTTTTTCCTTCTTTCATGGCGGTGGTTCGGTCATAGAGATAATCGGTCAAAACGCCATTTTTAACTAAAACGGTGGGCTGGGATTTGTGGCCTTCATCATCAAAATAAAAACTTCCCCGGTAAAAAGGGAGCGTGGGATCATCAATAACGGTAATGTTTTCCGGCGCGACGACTTGTCCCATTTTCCCGATATAAGCTGGGGAAGAACCTTCTTGAACATGATCGACTTCCAAGGAATGTCCGATAGCCTCGTGAATAAAGGTTCCACCTGCAGAGTTAGATAGAATCACCTGCATTTCCCCAGCCTTGGCTTTAGGAGCTTTCAGTTTAGCCTCCGCGCGGGCCGCCGCGGCGTTAGCTAAGCGCAAGACATTTCCTTTTTCCAATAATTCATAGCCCTTAAGTCCCCCAATCACCTCATGACCGGTTTGAAGGATTCCGTTTTCTTCAACAATGACATTGATGGATAAAAGGGCCGCTGTCCTTTGTTCCACTTGAAAAGAACCTTCGCTGTTTAAAATCGCGATTTCTCTTTCTCTTTCTCCGTAAGATAGAGAAACCTGCCGAATCAACTTAAAATTTTTTCTTAAGGAAGAGTCAATAATCTTTAAGAGATTGATTTTTTCTTCAAGAGGCACTTCCTTGGGATTAATGCGAAAGGGATGAGCGAATTGTTCCAATGGCCGGAAAGAAATGGGAGCTTCTTTTTTTGTCTTGCCGAAAAGAGAATCTTTAAGTCGAAGAGCTTCTTCGACTTCAAATTTTTGAGAGACGGCTTGAAAAGTTTGGATGGAAGACCCCGTTTTTTTGAGGTGTCTTAGACCCATTCCTAAATCAAGGACGCTTCCAATGTCTTCGACTTTAGAATCTTCATATCGAATTGAGAGCCCGCTAGACTCCTCCAAAAAAGCCTCGCCGTAATCGGAACCGGAAAGGGCTTGGGAAAACGAATCGGGGTTGATGAGAGAAAATTTCATTGTTTAAAAATAAGTTGTCCGCACGCCCCTTCGATATCGCGCCCCAGATTTTGGCGAATCGTCGAATGAATTTTGGCAGCCATGATGTTTTTTTGAAAAAGCCGTGCATCCTTTTCGTCTGTCGCCTCGAAAGGAGAATCGGTTTGATTAAAGATTATGAGATTGACATGCAGCAACTCAAGCGGCCCGACGGAGCGGACAAAACGGATTAAATCTTCCGCATCGCGGGGGCGGTCGTTGGTTCCTTTAAGTAGGATGTATTCAAGAAAAATTTTCCGCGAAGATTTTTGGAGGTAGGCTTTTAAGGCTTCCCGGATTTTATCCAGGGGATAAGCCTTGTTGACCGGCACCAAGCGGTTTCGCAATTCATCTGAAGCGGCATGAAGGGAAAGCGCGAAATTCACCTGGGGAAAATTTTCTGCGAAGAGAGAAATTTTGGGGGCGATTCCTGAAGTTGAAACGGAGATATGCCGGGCGGCCAGATTAAACAGATTTTGATCCATCAAAACCTTGAGGCTCTTGGAAACTTCCTCGTAATTGGAAAAGGGCTCTCCCATCCCCATATAGACGACATGGCTGAGACGCCCTTCAATTTTTTCCTTACGCATGAATTGCCGCCAGAAAAGAACCTGGTCGGTGATTTCTTCTGCGGAAAGGTTTCTCTTGATTCCCATTTGTCCCGTCGCGCAAAAGGGGCATCCGATGGCACAACCGACTTGAGAGGAAATACAGGTTGTCCAGCGCGCTTCTGAGGGACGCAATAAAACGGTTTCAATTTTTTTCCCGTCTCTACATTCCAAGACTGCCTTTCGGCATCTTTGATCGGTAGAAATCGTCATTTCCTTGAGGCGAAGGCTTAAAATCGGAGATTTTTCGCCCAGCGCTTCCTTTAAAGATTCTGGCCAAGTTGAAATTTCAGCGTAAGAAGAGATTCCCTCTTCAAATAGGGGTTTGCGTAACTGAGTCGCGCGGTAGGTGGGTTCTCCCAATTCTTTGAGTTGCGTCTGAATTTGTTGCCAGTCCATCTCAGAGTTCAGATAAAATGGGGATCTTTATGAAATCTCACGCGAACCTGCCGCACCCCGTCTTGATTCTCCAGTAGCTTGATAAAACGGTCGATCCCGTATTCAATTGGAAAAGTGACGTCGAAAGAAATAGTCACCTGACTTCCCTCAAATTCCTTGGCGTAATCGAAATCATAGACGCGGGCGCCAATCCCCTTAAGAGTCGAGGTGATTTGATTGGCGCGGTCCGCCCCATCATTCATCACCAAAAGAACGCTTCTTCGAAGCCATTTGACGTTGCGATCTTCTAAAAATCTGAGAACCGAAAGGGAGATAAAGCCCATGATGGTCACCGCAATACTTTCAATGAACATGCCGGCTCCGGCGCAAAGGCCAATCGCGGTGACCAGCCATAATCCGGCGGCTGTGGTGAGCCCCTGAATGGTCAACCCCGTTCTTAGAATGGTTCCTCCGGCGATAAAGCCGACCCCCGAGACAACAGCTGAAGCAATGCGGGAAGTGTCAATGTCTAAATGCTTGGTTGAATCAAGATACCCTTGGTAAAACATAAAATGAGCGGAAACAACCATAAAGGTGGCTGCCGCCATGGCGACGATAATATGGGTTCTCAGTCCTGCATGCCGACTGTGGAGGTCCCGTTCATAGCCGATAATTCCTCCAAGACCGGTCGCGACCGCGATGCGAATAATGAGTTGCGCGTGGGTGAGCATGGGCGTCAAACCTCCGTGGATTGTAAGACAGGGATCTGTTTATTTCCGCGATTTTTTAAAAATTGATGAGAGGCTTCGGCGGCTTTTCGCCCCGAGCGGATGCAGTCGGGGATTCCGATGCCATAATAAGAAGACCCTGCCAAGAAAACGCCTGGCAAGTCTCTCAGACAGGATTCTATTCTTTTGAGGCGAAGGCCGTGTCCGACGGAATAGACCGGATGGGCCTTGATCCATTTATAAACGCGAAATTCCTCGGGGTTTGATTTGAGCCCTAAAAGGCCGGATAATTCCTGATGCGCCAGTTTTGCGATTTCGTCTTCATTTTTGGAGAGAAGGGCTTCTCCGGAAGACGAGTTTCCCTCAAAAAAAACTCGAATCAGCGCTTTATCCGGACTGGCGCGATGCGGAAACTTTGATGAACTAAAGGTTGCCGCCATCAATGAAGAAGACCCAGTTTTGACCGCGACAAACCCGTATCCTTTAAGAGAATGAGAGACGGACTTTCGGGAATAGACGAGATTAGCGACCACGCTTGAGGTAAAAGGAATCTCCGATAAAGCCGATGAGAGTTCTGGAGAAAAATCGGCGCAGAGAAGGGAGGCTGAATTGGCCGGAACGGCCAACACCACGCTATCGGCGAAAAAAGTTTCTTTTTCGGTTTTAACCATCCAACCTTTGTGTTCTCGTTGAAGAGACAAAACGGGAAAATCTCTCCGTAAGGTTTTGGACGACAGGCTTTGGACTAAGGCATTGGAAAGGCTGGACAAGCCATCTTTAAGGGTCATAAAAGCGACCGGGCTGGGCTTGGATTTGGAGAGAGACTGAAAAAGCCCGCCGCGTTTCTCCATATCCCGCAGATGCGGGAAAGTGGAGAGAATACTAATTTGGTCGGAGGAAGCGGCATAGATTCCAGAGAGAATTGGGTTGGCGATTTTTTGGAGAAATTCCGGCCCGAACCGTCGGGAAATAAAGGAGGCCAAAGATTCGTCTTCGGTTCCCAGTTTAGGAGGCGCCCAAGGCTCCATTAAGACCCGTAGTCGTCCGTTAAAACTGAGCAAGCTGGAAAAAAGGAAGGGAATGATTTTAGAAGGAATAAGCCCCGTGCCCTTGGGGAGAGGATAAAGTTTTTTCTGATGGGAAATCCATACCCTGGAAATGTTTTTATTGGCCGGCACGATCTCCTTTTCCAGTCCCAATTCTTTGGATAAATCTAAAGCCTCGGGTTTTAGGCTGAGAAAACTATCCGGCCCCCCCTCGGTTAGAATTCCTCCCGAGCGATCGGTTATAATTTTTCCGCCCGCGCGGGGAGAAGCTTCGAGAATAGAAATTTCGATTTTTAAATCCGGTTTTCCCGCTAATTGGTTGATTCGATGCGCGCAGGCAAGGCCTGAAATTCCCGCTCCGATGACGACGACTTTTCGCGGGGAATTTTTTGAATTATCCATGAAAGGAATGAACCTGGCGAATGGCGGCTTTGACTAATTGAGGGTTGGTTTGGGGAAAGAGCCCGTGCCCGATATTAAAAATAAAACCGCGTCTTGTTCCCGCCTGGCTCAAGATAGAATCAATTCCCTGTTTTAAGTTTTTGAGGTCCCCTAAAAGAAGAGACGGGTCAAGATTTCCCTGTAGAGCTTTGTTTCCAATTTTCCGGGCCGCGTCTTGAATGTCGATTCTCCAATCAACCCCGATTACGTCTCCCCCTGCGCGGGCAAAGTCTTCCAAAAATCCAGATTGTCCGGTTCCGAAATGAATGACGGGGACTTTCGTTTTTTGCGCGTTTTGAATGAGCTTTCGGGAATGAGGCTGAATGTAATCGCGGTAATCCATTGGAGAGACGGCGCCAATCCAACTATCAAAAATTTGAAGAGCCTGAGCGCCGGCCTTAACTTGAAGATGAAGGTAATCCGAAAGAGTGTGGACTAATTTTTTCATCAAATCATTCCAGGCATTGGGATGTTGGCGCATGAAAATTTTGGTTTTTAAAAAATCTTTAGACGGCCCGCCTTCAATCAAATAGCTGGCCAATGTAAAAGGCGCGGCCGAAAACCCAATCAAAGGGAGTCCCTGAAGAGGGGGGAGCGTTCGTTCTATCGCTTCTCCGACGAAGGCTAATTTATCGGAGGCTTTGAAATCTTTAAGCCGATTCAGGCAGGACGGACGGTTGACAGGATTTTTAATCGTCGGCTTCGGAGAAAATTCGACTTTAATTCCCATGGGTTCTAAGGGAATCAGAATATCTGAAAAAATAATCGCGGCATCAAGTTCAAAGGCGTTGATGGGTTGAAGGGTGACCTGGGATGCGAGCTGAGGGGTTTTGGCGATCTTGAGAATAGAGTAATTTTCTCTGAGGCGGCGATATTCCTTCATGTAGCGGCCGGCTTGCCGCATAAACCAAATTGGGATTTTATCTACTTTTTCTTTTCGGCATGCGCGCAAGAAACGATCCCTCATAAAGTAATGATACTAATTCGCGGTCAAGGTGTCGGCGGCGCAAAGGGCATCGAATAGTTTTTCAGAAGTTTTGGCGGCCAAAAGAGTTTTTCGGAGACCTTCATTAAAGGCAAAGCCCGCCAGCCGGCTGAGAATTCGTAGCTGAAACATCGGAATCGAAGCGGGCGTTAAAATCAGAAAAGCCAGACGAACCGGGATGTGGTCCGGAGACGGGAAAGAGACCGGTTTTGAGAACCGAGCGACGGCGATGAGAGGCGTTTTAAGTTCTGGAAGTCTTGCATGAGGAAAAGCGATGCCCCGCCCAAGCCCGGAGGAAAATTTAAGTTCTCTTTCCCAGGCGGCGTCGAAAACTTTCCGAGCGTCTAATTCCGGATGGGCGTTGGAAAGAAGTTTAGCCAAGGCCGCGATGGCAGATTTTCGGTCCAAGGCTTCTAGTCCCACCGCGACCGCGGGCAAGGATAAGGAATCCGTCAAAGACCAAACGGCTCCCCGGTCAAATTCGTCTTTGACTTCCCCAATGAGTTCTTCAACAATATCTTCAAGAGTGATAAGACCGGTGATAAGGCCTTTGTCGTTTTTAACCAAGGCCAGGTGAATTCCCCGATCGGGAAAAGTCTTTAAGAATTTATCCAAATGGTCCGACTCCGCGACGAAGCTGACGTTTCTCTTTAAAGCGTTAAGATCGGGAGGCGTCGGGCTTTCGCGCAGGAAAATATCCTTGATATGGATGATGCCGATAGGATTATCCAACTCGCGGTAGCAAAGCGGATAGCGGGAATAACTTCTCTCTTGAATGATGTGGAGGTTTTCCGACCAACTTTTATCGACATAAAGAGCAGCGATTTCTTCTCTCGGCGTCATGGTTTCTGAGACCGTCGTTTGCCCGATGTTAAAGAGGTTTTCAATTAAAAGCAGTCTTTCGATGGGGATAGAGCCTTTTTCTTGAGTTGAATAAAGTAGAACCCGCATTTCTTCTTCGCCGACAATCGGATCATTTTCCCCCGCGGGTTTAAGGCCTAATAATTTTAAAACGCTCATCGAGCAAAAAGACATGAAGGCGATGGGCCAGCGAAACAGATTGGCGAAGAGTTTAAGAGGGAGAGCTCCCCAAAGGGCGATAGGTTCTGATTTTTGAAGAGCAATTCCTCTGGGAAGTAATTCGCCAAATAAAACGTGAAGCCAGGTTAAAAAAACAAGCGCTCCGGCTAGTGAAAGGGCCGTTAGGGCTTCGGGCCCTAGGGGAATCCAGGGATGAGTCTTGAGATGGCGGGCAATGAGAGCCGCTAATTCCGGTTGCGCAATCCAGCCTAAAGCGATGGCGATGAGGGTCATCCCCAGTTGAATGGCGGCCAGATAATGGTCGAGTTTCTTTTGTATCTCGATGACTCTTAACGCTCTTGAGTTTCCGCGTTTGGATAAGACTTCCAGCAGAGAAGGTCTCACCCTTACTAAGGCGTATTCCATCAGAACAAAGAGGGCGTTGAGTGAAATAAGAAGGGCGGCGATTAAAAGCGCGTGGGGCATGGTTTCCTAGGCTTTATCATCAATCTAATTTTGGCAAATCTTTAAGGACTTGAGTCAAAATTTTTTTAAGCTCCCAGTTTTTTTGGGTCAAAATTTTAAGGCTGGTGGCCGATTCGAGCGTTGGGCGATTGTTGACGTTGATCCCGATGCCGATGACCAGCCAAAAAAGGCGAGTTTCATTTCCCGAGGCTTCGATGAGAATTCCGGAAATTTTTTTCCAAGTTTCGCCTTCTTTCGCGTAAATATCGTTGGGAGGTTTGATTCTCGTCTCAACGGAGGCAACCTTTAAGAGAGCTTGGGAAACAGATTCCGCCGTTTTAAGGCTCAACTTCGCCAAAACCCGGGGGGATAAGCTCGGCCTTAGAATTAAGGAAAAATAAAGCCCGCCCTCGGGCGATTCCCAGGTTCTCTCCATGCGGCCCCGCCCCGATTTTTGCCTTCTAGCCCAAACCAAGGTTCCGTTCTCGGCGCCCTCTTCGGCCAAGGTCTTGGCCGTATTCTGAGTCGATTCCATCTCCTCGGCATAGACTAGGCGCGAAATTCCGGGAAGAGAGTTTTTCATGGCGTTAAGGTTTGAGATCGATGGGCGCGGTTTTGAACCAGTAGTTCTTTCCATAATCTTGCAAAATTTGCCGGCCCTTGGAGATGGGACGCTTCGCGACGAAGATCACTCGCAGAAGTCCTCCATGGAAAATATGGAGCCGGCGGGCATTGTGCCTTTTGCTTGAGTGGTTGATGAAGCGGATTTCATTGCCTTCATTTTCAGAATCGACGGCGTAGGACGACCATGGATTGCCGCTTACCCCAGCAAGGTAAGCGCTAGCCAAGGGACTATGTTAAGTAGAGCAACATACCAAAGGATTCGTCGGAATATTATACGGCCGGGAACCTTTTTGGAATCCAGATAAATAAGAGTTATTAAGAGGCAAATGAACTCGGAACCCACCCCAAATGGAATGAAATACATTGCAAGACCAAGCGCTAGCCCATCGCCGCTTGCTCCATTTGAGGTAGTCACTATTACGCATAACCATGCCGGAGCGCTGCCTATCAAGCTGCTCCAAAATGCCCATTTCATCGCTTTGCTTTCAGACGCTGAATTATTTTGCGCCATATGCCACCTCCTCACATTCTTTGGGCCGTTGTTAAATTGAGACATCAAGAGATCGGCGTCGCTGTCGTCGGTACTTTTTCTAGCTTAGCATAACATCGCTCCAGGAATTCCTTCATAAACTCCTCTGCGTCCTGCATCCATCCCATGCGTCAATTTTACCTTTCTTTGCGCAAACTCCTAAAATAAGAAGAGTGAATTCCAAAATTCCCGCATCTTGCCGCGCCGTCTTGGTTGATTCGGCGTCGCGGAAACTGGTTTTGGGAAGCGTCCCCGTTCCCTCTCCCGGTGCGGGAGAAATTCTGATCAAGGTCTTGGCGATAGGAGTCAATCGCCTCGATCTCGATCAGAAAAAGGGGAATTACCGCCTTCCCGCCGGGGCTTCTCCGGTTCTGGGGCTTGAGGCGGCGGGAACCGTCGCGGCCGTCGGGAAAGGGGTCTCCCGCTATAAGACCGGAGATCGCGTCATGGCCTTGATGAACGGCGGGGCCTACGCGGAATATGCCGTCTCTCCCGAGGAGACGGCTCTCCCTATTCCGCCCCGGTCGAGCTTTGAGGAAGCCGCCGCCGTTCCGGAGGCGTATTTGACTGTGTGGTCGAACGTGTTCATGGATGCGAAACTTAAACCCAAAGAGGTTCTTCTCGTTCACGGGGGAGCGAGCGGGGTGGGGTCGGCGGCGATACAAATCGCGAAGTCCTTCGGTTCCGTCGTCGTCGCCGCGGCCGGATCCGATGAAAAAGTGAAATTTTGCCTGGAGCTCGGGGCCGATTGCGCCATCAACGATCGCGAGAAAGATTTCGAGGCGGAGGCCTTGAAATTTCTCGGCTCAAGAGGCGTCGACGTCGTCTTTGACTGGATCGGGCCCCGATACCTCCAAAAACATTTGTCGCTTTTAGGGCGCCGGGGGAGATTGGTTTTCATCGATTCGCGGACGGAGGGAAACCTCTCGATAGACCCCGGCCTCCTCATGCGGAAAAATCTCATCATCACCGGTTCCCTTCTTCGCCCGAGGCCCTTGGAGGAAAAGCGCGGGATTTCCGACGAGGTCAAGCGCCATCTTCTCCCGAAGCTCGCGTCAGGAGAACTCAAGCCCCGGGTTTCCGAGAGTTTTCCGCTGGCGCGCGCCGAGGACGCTCATCGCGCGATGGACTCCGGCAAGATTCTTGGAAAAATAGTTTTGACGGTTTGAGCCGCCGCGGATGATTCCATTGAAACCAAGCCGTGGGTTTTTTCGTAGTCTTTGATTGACCCATGACTCGGCATGAAGAAGACCTCCTCGCGGTTCGCCGCTGTTTGAATCAGGATCCGGCCGCTTTTCGAGATATCGTCGAACGCTACAAAAACCAGATATTCAGCTTGATTTTTCGCCTGGTGCGAAATTCATCCGACGCCGAGGATTTGTCCCAAGAGACCTTCATTAAAGCTTTTAAGAATCTCGCCTCTTATGATCCGGCTCATCCCTTGATTACCTGGCTTTTCAAAATCGCCCATAACAGAGCCATTGATTTTCTCAGGGCCAAAAAACCCGAAGCAGTTTCCATTGACGAGGATGAAGTCGGCGCATTTCCGGAACCTTCGACTCCCATCGAGAAAGAGCTGGAAACCGTTTTGCGGCGGGAATTTCTCGACGGGATATTGACTTCCCTCCCGCCCCTTTACAGGGAAGCGTTGATTCTGCGGCACAAAGAGGGATTGGATTTAAAGGAAATGGTCGAGGTTTTGCAGATTCCGGAAGGCACCGTAAAGATCAGGTTGTTTAGAGCTCGGAAGGCGCTCAAGGAAAAACTGGAGTCCGTGGGCGGAGAAGCCGCGGCATGAAACCTTTTTCCCGCGTTTTACGTAATCTGTAGCGAGGAGATTAAAATGGACTGCGAAGAAATAAAAGCGAACCTCGAGGAAATCCTGGATCAAGCTTCGGATTCGCGCTTATTGACGGAGGCGAAACGGCATTGCCTTGAATGCGCTCCCTGTTCGGCGCGCTATGAGGAACTCCGGCAGTTTTCGCGGGCGATGTCCGCTCTTTCCTATTTTTCTCCCCGACCGGGCTTTGCGGGAGATGTCTTGGCCGCCTTGGGAATTCAAGAAGCCGCCGAGGCGTTGCCGGAATGGATTGGTTGGGCGATAGGGGCTTTGAGCTCGCTTGTGTTTTGTTGGGTCATCGGAATTTTGTTTTTGATCCGCTCCCGGTTGAGTTGGAATAAAGTCTTGGCCGCGATTAGACTGATTCACAATCCGGAACGGATGGAAGTTTTGCTTCGGTTGCGGCTTGCCCGAGCCCCTTTGATGATGGAGCCGTTTTCGCGGGCATTACGCGCGGTAGGGCGTTTCGCGGCTCCCCGGGCCGCCGATTTGTCTTTTCAATTGGCCGTTGCGGCGCTGATCGCCGGAATCTTCATGGTTTCCGTTTTACGGCAACCGCCTGTTGGCCGCGAAAATAAAAAATGGAGGATGGTATGAAATACTCGCAAAAGCGAAAAATAAAATCGGGAATATTCTTGGTCTTGGCCGCCGCGGCCGTTTGCGGCCTTTTTAAGCGGGCGCGGGCCTCGTCTCATTTTCGCTCAAATTCAAGCAGCGAACTGACCAGCGGAGAAGTTCGCGTCGCCAAGGGAGAGACGCTTGATCAAGACATCACGGCGAGCGGACCCATTTTGATTGAGGGAATCTTAAAAGGCGATTGCGTTTCCTTGGGAGGTCCTGTCAGCGTCCGCGGGAAGATTCTAGGGGATTTGACTTCGTTGGGGGGCCCCGTCACCGTTACGGGGTCCGTCAAGGGAGACGTTTCTTCCCTCGGCGGTCCTGTCAAAATTTCGGGAAGAATTGAAGGCGATATCGCCTCTATGGGAGGAGACGTGACCCTGGGCGATAAGGCTTTTGTTCTAGGCGATGTCGCATTGATGGGAGGGCGATTGGATAAATCAAATTCCGCCATTCTGAAAGGGAATATTTCCCGAATGGACTGGGGTCTTCTTGGGCGTTTTGGACCGCTCTTGGCGCGTTATGGCCGAAATGGAAGTTGGGAAAAAATTTCGCTGGCGTACCGAGTTTTTCGCTGCGCGGCGTTTCTTTTCTTCACGGCCGGAATCGGGCTCATGCTTTTTCTCCTCGCCGTTTTTTTCCCGAAACAGATCGAGAGGGTTGCGGTCGCCGTGAGACGGGATTTTTGGAAATCGGCGGGAATTGGAGCCCTGATTTTGATGCTGATTTCGCCGGGGCTTTTTCTGATGCTCGTGTCGGTGCTTGGAATTCCGCTGATTCCGATGGCGATTCTCCTTCTCTGCGCCGCCGTCCTAATGAGCTTGGCCGCCTTGAGCCTGATCGCGACCGAGAAGTTTTACCTTTCCTTGAAAAAATCGCCTCCGGGAATTTTAACCGGGGTCCTCGTCGGCTATCTGATATTGACCGGGCTCATGATTCTCGGGAAATTAATCGGGGTCCTCGGCGACGCCGGAGACTTTTTTGGAGAAATACTGATCTTCGCCGATCTCATGGTTCTGGGATTTGTGGTCATGACGGGTTTGGGAGCGGTCTGGATGACGCGCATGGGAAGCCGCGCCATGGAAATGAGCGCGAGTCTGTCGCCGATGGAGGGAAAAAATTAATGAAAAAAAGAAAAATGGTTTTGTTCGCGCTAGGGTTGGGCCTGGCGCGTTGTTCTTGGGCCGGAGCGCGGGGAAGTTTGGATGGCGTTCCTTCCCAAACCGTGAAACCCGCAGCGGTTCAAGCTCGATTGTCTCCGTCGGTGACTAAAATCGCGCTTAAAATAGACGGCGGCGCCGACATTGAGTTTCATTCCTCGGAGGACGTTTTCTCCGCGACCAATATCCGCTTTGAACATTCCGACAAAAATCCGGTCAGCATCACGGTTGAAAATAACCGGGCGGTATTGCGCCAAAAAGGGAAAAGAGTTCATGCCCGATACGACGTTTTTATCCCCAAAGGCCGCTCGGTCGATATTTCGGTCGGAGCGGCGAATTTCAAGGGAGAGATGAATGAGAAATCTCTTGAATTTACCGTAGGGGCGATGAATCTTAAAGCGCGGTTGACTGTTGAGAATACGCTGGAATTCACGTGCGGATCGGCTAATTTTGACGCGGAAATTTTCAAGGTCAAGAAGTTGAAGTTGTCGTGCGGATCCGCCGGAGGGAAACTCGTCGTTCCCAAGGGGGCGCGGATTCCTTGGACGCCGTTTTGGTTTGGACTAAAAATCGTTAAACGAGGAGGCAATCAATGAAAAAAGCGTTTTTGGCCGTGATTTTGTGTTCTGTGGGTTCCGCCATGTCTTGGGGCGCGGAAAAGCCGTCAGAGAATTCGTATTTCGCGTCCGCGGTCAAGGAAATCCATATTGGAATTCAAAGAGGGAAAATCAAGATCGTTCCCTCGCAAGGGCCGGTGAAACTCGATATTCTCCGGCTGGATAACGCCGACAAATGCGATATATCGACGACGACTCAAGACGGGGAGCTGCGCGTCGTCGCTAAGACCAAGGGCTGGCTGTGGGGCCATGGGAATGTAGGAGACGGAATCAAAATTCCCCATAACGAAAAAAGCGCGTGCGCGGTCTCTGTTACGGTTCAGGCTCCGCCGGACCTAACGCTGTCGATTGCGGGTTCCTATGCCGATATCGTGGTGGGCAAGTGGGAAGGTTCGGCTAAATTCTCGATTGCTTACGGAAAACTCCGTCTTAATGGAGTCAGGAAAGAATTGAAAATTGACGGCGTTTCCAATATTGTTGACGGCGAGGCCGGCTCTCAAGATGCCCATATCAATTCCGTGAGAGGGTATTTGCATTTGACGTGGTCTCAGTCGGCATTTCCAAATGAGAATGTTGAAATCAGCGAGGTTGGCAGCGACAACATTCTGGAATTTCCGAAAAAAACGGATGTTGAGATTGAGAAATCGGGATGGGTCGAGGTGTCCAACCAGTTTGCGAAAGATGATAAAGGAAACGAGCCTGGAAATAGAAATGTCGAGGTTCATATTTCCGGCGTCGGCGGAACGCTTGGAATCGTGAAATTAGGGAAACCGGGTAAAGGCGGCAACTCAAAAACCCAAGCCGAATCGTCAATTGAAAAGAATGCGGTTTTGACGGCGAGTCAATCCCCGAGCGCTCCGGATGCGAAAAAATTCGCCGGTTCTTATATCGCTATCCAATCAAGCAGCGAGGATATCATGCTTGGCGTGGAAAAACCGGGAGAAATCCGCTATCAACTTAAATGCGTTCCCGAGAGAGATGGGGTTTTTCTCTTCGGCGATGTCGGCTTTTGGAAGACCAGTCAATCAACCTTGGAAAAGGAAAGAAATAAAAATAGAGTAGATTTTGATTCCCAAGAAGGAACGCTGACCATTCATTCGGGAAAGCACTGGTCTTGCCGGGCGGGTATTTATATTCCAAAAGAGATTAAATTAGCTCTTAAGACCATGAGCGGCGATGTCCAGATTCTCCAGCGAACAGGGAAGACGAAAGTCGTATCCATGAGCGGCGATATAAAAATTCAAGATGCTAAATCCATTCAAGCGCGATCAATGAGCGGTAATATCAAAATCGAAAATTCTAGTGGTCCAATACAAGTGAAATCCACAAGCGGAGATATTAAAATTACCGGAGGACTTAAAGGCGTGATTGCAAAAGACGTCAGTGGAGATGTTTCAATTTCCGGAAGCGGACCTCAAACTTGGGTGAAGACCAGGAGCGGGGATATTGTCTTGTCGCCTCCGGCCTTGAAATCTTTTCCATGTATCGAGGCTCATGTCGGCAGCGGAGATTTGAAAATAGCGCCCCCTTGGAAAATTTGCGATAAGTCAACCGTCAACCTTCACGCAGGCAGCGGCGATATTACGGTCAGATAAAGAAAGTTTCCAAACTCATATCCAAAGCCGGGGCGCTGTGGGTGATGCGCCCGATGGAGATGCGGTCGGGGCCCAAACGCGCGAGAGAGCGGACGTTTTGAAGGTTGACCCCCCCGGAAATTTCGATTTGAATTTTTTTTGAGGAAGCCCGGATGAGAGCCGTCGCTTCCTTGATTTGATCGGGGCTCATATTGTCGAGCAAAATCATGTCGGGCTTGAGAATCAAGGCGGCTTGAACCCGGCTGATTCTGTCGGCTTCTATTTCAATGGGGATTTTGGGATAGCGGGCCCTAAACCGGACCATTCCTTCCTTTAAAGAGCCAAATTCCCAATGATTGTCCTTAAGAAGAACCATGTCATAAAGCCCGATTCGGTGGTTTTCCCCGCCCCCGCATTGGACCGCGTATTTTTCAAGAATTCTCCAGCCTGGAAGGGTTTTCCGCGTATCGTAAATTTGAGCCCTGGTACCACGAACTTCCGCGACGAAGCGCCGGGTCAAGGTCGCGATTCCCGATAAGTGTTGGAGGAAATTAAGCGCGGTTCTCTCCGCCGTCAATATTTTTCGAGAACCCCGGACTTCAAGAATTTTTTGCCCGGCTTTCGCGAAGCGGCCGTCGGGAATGATGATCTTAACTCGGGATGCGTGGTCGATTTTTTGAAAAACTTGCCTAGCGATTTCGGTTCCGCAAATGACGCCGTCGGCTTTTAAAATGACGCAACCGGAAATTTTAGCTTTGAGCGGGACGAAAAACCGAGTCGTTAAATCGCCGTTTTCGCCCAGATCTTCGCGAAGAGATTGATTAATCAACCAAGCCGGGGCTTTCATTTCCTCACCTTCTTTTTAGAGGCGGACATTTCTTTGAGCTCGAAAAGTTGGTCCCTTAAAAGCGCGGCCAGCTCGAAATCGAGGTTCTCAGCGGCGTCTTTCATGCGTTTTTCAATTTCCTCGGCTATCACCGGAACGTCCTTGGGCCCCAGCGGCCTTTCCGTCTCCTTTAAAAAGGAAAGGCCATCCCGTTTGGCTTGGGACTCAAACTCCTGGAGTTCCGAGACCGCCTTGACGACTGTTTTGGGCGTAATCTTAAACTTTCGGTTATATTCAACCTGTTTTTTGCGCCGCCTTTCCATTTCAGAAAGCGCCCGCTTCATGGAACCCGTTTGGGAGTCGGCGTATAAAACGACCGAACTCCCGACGTTTCTCGCCGCGCGCCCGGCGATTTGAATGAGGGTGGTTTCCGATCTTAAGAACCCTTCATGATCGGCGCCGAGTATCGCGACCAAGGACACCTCGGGAAGGTCCAGGCCTTCGCGAAGAAGATTAATGCCGACCAAGCAATCAAAAGTTCCGCGTCTCAAGTCCTGAAGAATTTGAATTCTTTCCAAAGGCTCGATGTCGGAGTGAAGATAGCGGACCTTGATGCCCCGGGTTTGCAGATAATCCGCCAAATCCTCGGCGGTGCGCTTGGTCAACGTCGTCACCAAGCTTCTTTCCCCCTTCTTCGCTTTTTCCTTGACCCGGGCGGTCAAATCCTCTATTTGGCCCTCGGAGGGATGGATGATGATTTCCGGGTCAACCAGGCCGGTCGGACGGATGATTTGTTCGACGATTTCGCCTTTTGATTTCGTCAATTCATAAGGCCCCGGGGTCGCCGAGATGAAAATGGTTTGTCCGGCCAAGGATTCAAATTCACCGAATTTAAGCGGACGATTATCCAAGGCCGACGGAAGCCTGAACCCGAAATCAACCAAGGTCTGCTTTCGCGAGCGGTCGCCTTCATACATTCCGCGAATTTGGGGAACCGTGACATGAGACTCGTCAATCAGAAGAAGATAATCCTTCGGAAAATAATCCAAAAGACAAAACGGGCGCTCTCCCGGCTCGCGGCCCGAGAGATGCCTTGAATAATTTTCGATGCCGTGGCAAAACCCGACTTCTTTGAGCATTTCCATGTCGTATCGAGTTCGTTGTTCGAGGCGTTGAGCCTCGAGATTTTTTCCTTTCGCTTTGAGATTGGAAACGCGCTCTTTCATTTCGGCTTCGATGAATTTCAAGGCGTTTAAGCGGCTGATTTCATCGGTGACGAAATGCTTGGCCGGATAAATCCATTGGCTTGAAATATCCTTGATTTTTCGTCCGGTCAAGGGATCTAATTCCGAAAGTTCCTTCACAATTCCGTTTTCAAGAGAAACTCTTAGGGCGGTTTCCTGGTAAGCCGGAAAAATATCAATGATCCCCCCCTTCACGCGAAATTTTCCGCGCGTAAATTCAACCTCGTTTCTCTCGTAATGAATGGAAACCAGTTGTTCCAAAAGCTTCGCGCGCTCTTGGGGGTTTCCTTTTTTAAGCTCAATCGAGCTTTTTTCGTAATTTTCGGGAGAGCCGATGTTATAAATGCAGGAAACCGATGCGATGACGATGACGTCTCTTCTGGATGAAAGCGCGCTGGTGGCTTTAAGCCGCAGGCGATCGATGCGGTCGTTGATGGCCGAATCTTTCTCGATGTAGGTGTCGGTCGAGGGAACATAGGCCTCCGGCTGATAATAATCGTAGTAGGAAATAAAAAATTCGACCGCGTTTTCCGGAAATAGGGACTTAAACTCGCCGTAGAGTTGGGCGGCCAGGGTTTTGTTGGGCGAGATGATGAGAGCCGGGCGATCCAGGTTTTTGATGACATGGGCCGCGGTGAAAGTTTTTCCGGATCCCGTCACTCCCAAAAGGACCTGGGTCGGCGCGTTCTCTTGGATTCGGCGCGTCAGATTTTCTATCGCTTGAGGCTGATCCCCCGCGGGCTTAAATGAAGATTTGAGGCGGAAAGGCATACCTTTTATTTTGGTGTCTTGGACGAAAAACGTAAACGATAAGCTTCGAGAAATACGGTTGGTCTTTGAATGTCGCCGGAGGGATCGCGCTGAAACCCTCGTTTTTGATAGAGGAGAGCCACACCACTTGCGCCTTGCCTGACATGAAGACAGATACCATCGGTTTTCCATTCGTCTCTCGCGATTTCCTCGGCGCGGTCAAGGAGCGGTTTGGATACGCCTTTCCCATGCAGGCGCGGCTCAACGGCAAGATGGCGAAGATCGGCGAAATTGGGAATCCAAGCCTCAGAACTAGGAGCGCCGGGTTTGAAAATCGCGACCGTGCCGACCACTTGGCCGTTCATTCCGGCGACCAAGACGGTCGCGCGGAGCCTTTTGACGGAGACGTCTCTCAATTCAGCCTTGCGGGCGTCATCGTAGACGACTCCGGGCAATTTGCGAGCGTAAGTAGAGATAAAAGCGTCAATGAGTAGTTCGCCGATGCGGGAATCATCCTCTGGCCCGGCTTCGCGGATGACGATTTGAGGCGATACTTCGGCGTCCATGGCTTATAATGCCTAAACCACGCGGAAAATTTGCCCGGTTTGAGATCCTTCAATGCTTTTGGCGTAGGCGAGGGCGACGCGGGCTCCGGGGACCGGATCATACCCCCGAAAATACGGACCAAAATCCTTCATGGACTCAACCAGCACTCCAGGGCAGACCGCGTTGATTCGCAATCCGCGCTTGAGTTCGATCGCGGCCGCGATGCAAAACGAGTTAATCGCTCCATTGACCAAGGATGCCGAGCACCCGTTTCGGATCGGGTCTTGGTCCAGGATGCCCGAAGTCAGAGTGAAGGAGCCGCCGTCTTTAACATAGTCGGCGCCTAAAAGAGTTAGATTCACTTGTCCCATTAGTTTGTCCTTGAGTCCGACATCGAAACCGGCAGCATCCAGCTGCTCAAGGGGCGCGAATTTGACGCTGCCGGAGGCTGAGACCACGGCCTCCACTTTTCCCAACTTTTTAAATGCGGCCTTTATTGACTCATGATTGGTGATGTCCAGGCGGATGTCGCCGCTTTTTCTGCCGCCGGAGATAATCTCATGCCGCGCTCCCAGTTCCGCAGCCACAGCTTTCCCAATAGTTCCCGAGGCTCCTACGAGGAAAATTCTCATGATTTCATTATGCCATTTTTATACAAGGATGCGGCGGGGAGGGTTTGATACAATAAATCATCCTTCATGAAACCTTTTTCCGTGGAAGACGTTCTTTGCCGTCGCGTTTTAGTTTTAGACGGCGCGATGGGGACCTTGATTCAAGAGGCCCATCTTTCGCCGGATGATTTCGGCGGGCACGCTTTTGATGGATGCAATGAAAATCTAATTCTAACCAAGCCTGATTTGATTCAAAGAATCCATGAAACGTATCTTGAGGCCGGGGCTGATATCATCGAGACCAATACCTTCGGCGCCATTCCCTATGTTCTGGCGGAATACGGTCTTTCGGAAAAAACGCGGGAAATCGCTTCTAGCGCGGTTCAAATCGCGCGGCGCGCCGCCGATAAATATTCCTCATCCGACCGCCCGCGCTTTGTCGCCGGAGCCTTGGGTCCGGGCACGAAAACGATTAGTTTAGCCGGCGGGATCACCTTTGACGAGGTTTCAAGGGCCTATCAAGAATCAGCCTTGGGTTTAATGGAAGGCGGAGCGGATTTGATTTTACTTGAGACCCAACAAGATACGCTCAATATTAAGGCGGAATTGATTGGCTTGGATGAGGCCTTCCAGATAAAAAAAGCGTCTTTGCCCGTGATTATTTCAGTTTCCATTGAACCTTCCCAGACCATGTTAGCCGGACAAACCATCGAAGCCCTTTATGATTCCCTGTCTCATTTAGATCTTTTGGCCATTGGTCTCAACTGTGCGACCGGACCGGAATTCATGGCCGATCATTTGAGGAGCCTATCCGAGATTTCCCGATTTCCCGTCATCTGCTATCCCAATGCCGGGCTTCCCGATGAACACGGCCATTATCACGAGTCTCCCGAAAAAATGGCGGAGGTTTTGGGGCGCTATTTAAAGGAAGGTTGGCTCAACATCGTCGGCGGATGCTGCGGGACGACGCCGGAACATATCCGGCTTTTGGCCCAAACCGCCCGAAAATTTTCTCCTAGAAATTCGCGAGAAAATTGCCTTCGGAGCGCCGTGTCAGGACTCGAGTCATTGGCTTTCAATGAGGATGATCGGCCCTATTTAGTGGGAGAAAGGACCAATGTCATCGGCTCGCGCGCGTTTAAGGATTTGATCGTCCAAGAGCGTTTTGACGAGGCGTCCGAAATCGGGCGCGCGCAGGCTAAAAACGGGGCGCATATTCTGGACGTCTGTCTGGCGAACCCCGATCGGGAAGAGCTTTCGGACATGGAGCGTTTTATCCCAAGCGTTTCCCATAAAATCAAAATACCGATTATGATCGACTCGACTGACGCCGCGGTCGTTGAAGCGGCCTTGAAGAGAACCCCCGGACGTTCCATCATCAATTCGATTAATCTTGAAGACGGGGAAGAGCGTTTTGAAAAGATAGTCCCGATGATTCGCCGCTACGGCGCCGCCGTGGTCGTGGGGACTATCGATGAGGATAAAACCCAGGGCATGGCCCTGACCCGCGAGAGAAAACTTCAAATCGCCCTTAGAAGCCGCGATCTCCTTGTGAAAAAATACGGCCTTCGGGAAGAAGATTTAATTTTTGATCCGTTAGTTTTTCCGGCCGCGACCGGAGATAAGAATTATTGGGGTTCCGCGATCGAGACCATCGAGGGCGTGCGCTTGATTAAGAGGGAAATTCCAAAATCAAGGACGATTCTGGGGGTTTCCAACGTCTCTTTCGGCCTTCCCACCGCGGCGCGGGAGGTCTTGAACGCGGTTTTTCTCCATCAATGCGTTCTCGCGGGTTTGGATTTGGCGATTGTCAACACCGAAAGGCTGGCGCACTACGCGTCTTTAAACGAGGAGGAAAAACTCTCGGCCCTTAATCTTTTGTCTTGGAAAGGCCCCGGAGACCCTCGAAACCCGCCGGGATTTAACGCGGTCCAGGATTTTTCATCGCGCTTTCAAAAGCCCCGGGAAAACTCGAAAACCGAGGATCAAAAATCAAGGCTTCCGGTCTCGGAGCGTTTGGCGCGAAATATCGTGGATGGTTCCCGTGTCGGGCTGGAAGCGGATTTGGAGGAAGAGCTTAAAACTCATTCTCCGCTTGAGATTATCAATGGGCCCTTGATGAAGGGAATGGACGAGGTGGGAAAACTTTTCGCTTCGAATCGGATGATCGTCGCCGAGGTGTTGCAGTCGGCGGAGGTGATGAAGGCGGCGGTGGCTTATCTCGAGCCGAGAATGGATCAGACCCAGGTCGTTTCCCGCGGCCGCGTGATCTTGGCGACGGTGAAGGGAGACGTTCATGATATCGGGAAAAATCTCGTCCACATTATTTTTAAAAACAACGGCTATGAGATCATCGATTTGGGAATTCGCGTTTCCCCGGAGACCTTAATCGAAGCCGTCAGGGAGAAATCTCCCGACCTCATCGGCCTTTCCGGGCTCTTGGTCAAATCCACCCAGCAGATGGCGGCGACGGTTTCTGATTTCAAGGCCGCAGGGATTTCCATTCCCATTCTTGCCGGCGGCGCGGCCTTGTCTCCCAAATTTGTCGCCTCTAAAATCGCGCCCCTCCATTCCGCCCCCGTTTTTTACGCGAAAGACGCGATGTCAGGCCTCGACATCGCCAACCGCTTTCAAGACTCTTCCACCAGAGAGGCCCTTTTGGAGAAAAACAGGGAAATCCAAACCCATTTATCAAAAATGAACGGAACTACTTCCGAACGCCCGCCCGTGGTTGTCGATAACAAGAAAATATTGTCCCGCGATCATTCCATCCCCATTCCGCCGGATTTTGATCCGCACATTCTCTCTAATTTTTCGCTTGAAAGAATCTTCTCCTATATCAATCCCGTGATGCTTTACGGAAAACATCTGGGGCTTCGGGGAGTAGAATCAAAAATTAAGGAAAAAGATCCGAAGGCTTTGGATTTGATTCTCAAAATATCCGAGCTTCAAAAAGAAGTTATCTCAAAAAAACAAATGTTCGCCAAGGCCGTTTACCGGTTCTTTAGGGCGGATTCGGAAGGGGAATCCTTGAATATCTATGACCCTAAAACCGACCGCGTTCTTGAGACCTTCGTTTTTCCCCGTCAAAATTCGGGAGAGGGTTTGTGCTTGTCCGATTTTACGGCTTCCCGCGGGGTTGGGAAAAAGGATTTTGTTGCCCTTTTCGCGCTTAGCTGCGGCTTCGGCGTTCGGGAGCTTTCGGAATTTTACCGCGAAAAGGGGGAATATTTTAAATCCCACGCCCTTCAAGCCTTGTCGATTGAGTCGGCCGAGGCCTTCGCCGAGCTTGTGCATGAAAAAATCCGCGCGAATTGGGGCATACCCGATCCGAACTCCATGACGTTAAAAGAAAAATTTCAGGCGAGATATCGCGGGCTCAGGGTTAGTTTCGGTTATCCCGCTTGTCCAAACTTAGAGGATCAAGAAAAACTCTTCCGGCTTTTGAACGTCGAAGATTCCATCGGCGTTAAACTGACGGAGGGTTTCATGATGGAGCCGGAAGCTTCCGTTTCAGCCCTGGTCTTCCATCATCCCGAGGCGCGCTATTTCGCGGTCTCTCCGTCTCAAATATAAATACCGTATTTCTTTTTTCGCAAGGCGATCTAATAAGCCTCTGACCGGGTTATTCGGATTTTCTTCTGATTCGCCGCAATATCTCGGCGGTCGAGTGGTTGCGGTTCAGCGTGAAAAAATGGAGACCGGGAGCGCCTCCCGCTAAAAGTTCAAGGGCTTGGCGGCTTGCCCATTCGATCCCGTATTGAATTACGGCTTCGGGATCCCCCTCTATTTTGTCGAGATTATTGGACATTGTCTTGGGTATTTTTGCTCCGCACAAGGATGAGAATCGCTTAAGCTGGGAAAAGCTCGTGACCGGCATTATTCCCGGAACGATGGGGACCGAAATCCCGGCGGCTTTCGCGCGGTTTACGAAATTAAAATAATCCTTATTGTCGAAAAAAATCTGGGTGATGACCCAATCCGCTCCGGCGCGGACTTTTTCCGTGAGGTAAAAAATGTCCGATTCAGGGGATTTTGCCTCGGAATGGGTTTCCGGATAACCCGCCGCGGCGATTTGAAAGCCGCCCGTTTTTCGGATAAAAGTAATGAGATCGTTTGCGTGCGGAAAATGGCCAGGAAGAAAAAGTTTTTCCCTTGGGATGTCTCCTCTTAAAGCGACGATTTGCCCGATTCCGACTTCCTTGAGACGCAGCAATCGTTCCTCGATTTCCTTTTGCGTGTGGGTCATTCCAGTGAGATGACAGACAGTCTCAAATCCCGTCTTGGCTTTTATGATTCCGGCGGCCTTGATGGTTCGGTCTCGTTCGGAGCCCCCGGCTCCATAGGTGAGGGTGATGAAGTCCGGCTTCAGCGCCTTGAATTCATCGAGATTATCGATGAATTCGGAGAGATTTTCCGGAGCTTTAGGGAGAAAAAACTCGAAAGAAATGACCGGGCGTCGGCGAGAAAATACTTCCTGGATATCCATTAGAGCGAATGAGTGTTGATATTTTCTTTAGGGGAAAAATACTATTTTGAGCCCCA
Source organism: Elusimicrobiota bacterium (assembly GCA_027371715.1). Classification (GTDB taxonomy): domain Bacteria; phylum Elusimicrobiota; class Elusimicrobia; order UBA1565; family UBA9628; genus JAKAQV01. The sequence goes on from DAHXMM010000013.1 coordinate 27,611, forward strand.
TGACTTATAATACCCTTAAACCACGCGGGAAATTCGGCCAGTCTGGGAGCCTTCGACGCTTTTAGCGTAGGCGATGATATCCAAGCGGATGGCGCCGTTCTTTCTGCCGTCGGAAATTATGCTATGCCGCGCGCCGAGTTCCGAGGCTCCCGCAAGAAAAATCCGCATCATTTAATTATGGCATTTTAGCGCGCTCCTGGAATTTTTACCGGAGAAACCCGGGCGGGAAGGCGGCAGCGCCGGCGTCATGCGAAAAATACAGGGAATTTACCCCGCGGATATTGAGAGTTGGAACGCACGGATGTAAGATAAAAACACAAGCCCCTATGAGTTTCTGGGGCGTTTAGAAGCAAGCGAGGAAGAGCAAATGAAGAAAAATGTAATTCGAAGTCTGGTGTTTGTCTTATCGGCGTCCGTTGGTTCCGTGATGGCGGCGGAGACCGCCTGGTATCATCCCGCGGCGAATTTTCAAGCTGTTTTGGCTAAAAATGCGCGCAGCCTGAAGCTCGGACAAAGCCAGGAGTCTTCGGCGAGCGTTCTGACTGGAATTCCCGTGACGGGAGAGGATTATTCCGAGATCAATCCTGGCGCGGTCGTTTTTGTCGTCAACAGCCAGAACAACCGCGTGGGAGCCGAGTATAAATCCTGCACGAACGCCGGCGACAACGGCGAACGCTGCGTCAACATCCTCTTCGCGTTTCCCGGCTTGCGCTATGACGAGAGCTCCCATCGGATTTATTGGGGCGGCAGCGTTGTCGCGTCCAAGGGGTTTTGGGGCGACATGAACGTTGAGAAGGGGTTTACTCTCTCCTATCGCGTCGTCAACGTTCCGCATGATGACGGCTATAATCAGTGGACGACCTATAAAGTCGTCGTTACGCTCTCAAAAATATAAAGCGAGACGAGCGTCCAAGCCTTCATCCGCTCCGTTGTGGCGGATGGGGGCTTGTTCTTTTGGTAAATCCGCGTTTGGGGACGCAGTGGTTTTGTTTTGGGAAATAATACGATTGCGCGACACTTTTCATCATCCTCACGCGTCTAATAAAAGACTCAAATTGAAAAAGGAGAATAAAATGAAAAAATTATCATTCGTTATGGCGGCGTGTTTGTGCGGTTGGGCGTTGGCGGCGGCGGCGCAAGACGCTCCCACGACTGGACAAGATCAAGGCGGCGCCTCTGCGCCGAGCTCCCCTACTCCTCACAAGAAGGGAAAGCGACATGGGGCCTGCGCCAAGGATATAAAAAATCTTTGTCCTAATGCCAAGACCTGGAAAGCTAAGCGGAAATGCCTTAATGATAATCAAGGCAGCTTATCCTCGGCGTGTCAGGCTCAAATGAAAAAAATGAGTTCTCATGTGACGGCCTTTAAAAAAGCCTGTAAGGCCGACGTGAATCAGTTTTGCGCGGCCGTCAAAGGGAAAGGCCCCAAGGCGATGTTTCGGTGCTTAAAGCAAAATTCGGCGAATCTTTCATCGAGTTGCCAATCCTTTTTAGCGAAAGCTAAAAAGAAATGGAAAAAACATCATCATCAGCCGTCTTCTAACTCATCATCCACGCAACCCATGCAGCAATAAAGTATCCTTGGTTATAGATCCGGTCTTAATGCCCTATGCGTGTGGGGCGTTAAGGTCGAAGGAGATTTTTATCAGCGACTTGGAAATTGTCCTTAAGATTCGCAAAGGTCATTACGCCTTATACGCGGAGTTGATGAGACGCCATTATCCGAAAATATTTTGTCTTTGTCTGTCGCTTCTTAGGGATCGTTCCCTGGCTGAGGACGCTTCCCAAGAGGCTTTTTTGAAAGCGTATCGTTCGCTGGATCAATATAGAGAAGACTCCTCTTTTTCAACTTGGATTCATCGAATTGCGGTTAACTGTTGTTTGGATGGGGTTCGTCTCAAGGCACGAGAGAAAGAAGATTCCTTGGACGCTATGCTCGAAAATTCTGCCAGGCGTTCTGCTCAAGAACTTGAGAGCTTTCTTCATATTGAATCTTCGTTGATTGACGCTGATTTAGTTGAAAAAATCATGGTTCGTTTGCCGACGGAATACCGTTTGATTTTAATTTTGCGCGAGGTTCAGGGCCTTAATTATCAGGAAATCGCTCAGGTTTTAGAATGCAGTCTTGATTCGGTCAAAGCCCGTCTTCGCCGAGCGCGTCTTTCGTGTGGGGAAATTCTCCGACACTTTCAGATGGCGGGATACGTCTAAAATAATAGAAGGAATAAAACTTTATGGAACACGAGAAAATCAGAGAAAATTTAGGGGCTTTTCAAGACGGGGAGTTATCTCCCGATAAACGGTTTGAAATTTCGGTTCATCTCACCGCTTGCCCGGAATGCCGTGAGCTCCAGAAAAGTTGGCAGAAAATTTCAGAGACCTTGTTTCATTCCCGCGGCTTTGTGTCTTCCCAAGAGACCGAAAAATTTATCGCTCAAACCATGGCCAAAATTATCCCTTCTCCTCCCTGGAGAATTTGGGTTCTCTCTCAATCATTGTGGAAGTGGTTGACTCCAGTTCTTGAACTTAGTTTTGCCGCCGCGCTTTTTTTCTTCGTTCTTGGAAGCTCTGATTCTTTGGCTTCTCCAGATACTCTTCTTTTGTTAGGATCCAAGAGGGATATGGCGGAGTTGGTTTTGACGCCAGGGGTGGCCTATGGGCCCAGCTGGTTTAATTCATTATTGGAGGGAAAATGAGGATTTCTTGGAATCATGTTTTACTGAGCTTTTGCGCCGGTCTTTTGCTGGGAGCATGGGTTGGAATTCGACATGAGAAGGCGGTTTTTCGACAATTTTGGTCTCGGGGACCTGAAACTCAAAAAATTTTAGCGCGGCTCAGTCGAAAATTAGATTTAAATCCTCAACAAGAAGACCAGGTTCGGACTCTTCTAGAATCTAAACGTGAGAAAGTTTTGATTCTTCATCAGAAGATGAGGGCTCAATTTGAGGCGTTGCGTCTTTCCATGCGCTCAGATATCGCTCAAATTCTAAACCCAGAACAAAAAGAAAAATTTGTCCAGATGACGCAAAAATGGGACAAGCGGCATCCCAAGGCCTTATCAAATTCTATTGAAATTTCTTCGGGAACTCCACTTTCTTCTCATTAAGTCTTAGTATAATGAGTGAAACGTGAAAAGATTTAAAAGCCTAATTTTATTTTTTCTTCTGGCCTTGCCCGCAGGCCCTCTTTTCGCGGCGTCCGACTTAACAACGCCCGCGAATCTCCACGCCTTGACTTGGAAAGATTGCGTTCAAATTGCATTTAAAGACAATCCCGATCTTGCCGCCGCTAGAAAAGCGATTGATTCCGCTCGCGCGACTTACTACGCGACTTGGAATGAGGTTTTGCCGAGTTTATCGAACTTGGAAGACGGATATACGAAAACGAACTCAAGCAACCAAGCTAGTTTCCTCGCTTCAAACGGAATCGCGAGCGGCGGTTTTCTTCCTTGGACGCTTCAGGGGTCCGCCCGCATGGATATTTTCAATTTCAAGGACTCCCAGGATATTCGCAAGGCCCATGCTTTTATTTCCCAGATGTGGGCGTCTTATCGAACCTCTTCCGTGACGGTTCGGTATAACTTGAAAGTCGCTTATTATCGTTTGCTTTTCGCCTACCGGATGGTCAAGGTCGCCAAGGATATTTTAAAGCTTCGACAAGATAATACCGAGATGGTCCAATTGCTTTACAATAACGGTCAAGAATCCAAGGGAAATTTGATGTTGTCCAAGGCCCAGACTAAATTAGCCCAGGAAGCGGTGGATCAAAACCAGCGGCGCTTGCGTTTGGCCCAAATTCAGCTGGATCAACTTTTAGGGAAAGATGGTTTTACTCAGGTCGCCGTTCAAGGGACTTTGGACCTTCCCGATCCGGCCACAGGATACCCTGATATGGCGTCCTTAGTCGAAAATAACCCGAATGTTCAACTCCAAAAAGCGATTTGGTGGGGCGCCAAAGCCGGAGTAGGACAATCTCTGAGCGCGATGTTGCCGAATGTCGGGGTTCTCTATACCCGGAGCAGCCTTGGAAACAATATGGTGGCGACCCAAAATCCAAGCTGGTCTTTTTTTGGATCCGTGGATCTTCCCATTTTTTCTAATGGCCCGTTAGGCAATTTCTTTACCTTGGTCAGCGCCAAAAGAACCGCCGATCAAAATGAGGAACAATTGCGTTCAACACGGCTTTTGACGCGAGAGACAATGGAAAACGCCTGGTATAATCTCAAAAATGAAGCGCAACTTGTAGATGTGTGGACTTACCGCGTCAAGGCGACCAAACAAAGAAATGACGAGTCAACCATCCGCTATAGTGCGGGACTCATGACCTATGACACCTGGGAAATCGCCGTGACCGATCTTGTCAACGCGGAACAAATCTTAATTCAAGATCAGTTCACGGAGGCGGAATATTTGGCCGCTTGGGAAGAGTCCGAGGGAGTGGCTTTGGAGGACAAATGAAGAAAATTTTGTTATGGAGTTTGGCTGCGATCCTTGTGGGAGGAGCCTTCTTTTATTGGCATAAAAAAAATGAGAAACCGAAGGACTCAGGGAAAATTATTTTGGTTCGCCGCGGGCCTTTGCAAGAAACTGTTGAATCAACCGGAAATGTCGCGCCTTTAAACCGGGTGGAAATTAAACCGGCTATCTCCGGGCGCATTGATAAATATTTAGTGGATGAGGGCAGCGTGGTCAAGGCCGGTCAAGTGATTGCCTGGATGAGCTCTTCCGATCGGGTGGCGATTATGGACGCGGCCCGGTCCCAAGGTCCTGCGGCCCTTAAAAAATGGGAGGACAGTTATAAGCCGACTCCGATTATCGCTCCGATTTCTGGGGTGGTCATTCTCAGAAATATCGTGGATGGTCAAACGGTGGATGCTTCGACGGTTCTTTTCGCGATGTCGGATAAGCTCATTGTTATCGCTCAAGTGGATGAAACCGATATTGGAAAAATTCATTTGGGAATGCCGGCTAAAATTATTCTGGATGCCTACCCCAATCGAACGGCGATGGGAAAAGTTTTCGATATTCTCCATGAAGGCGTTAATACCTCCAATGTCATTACTTATAATGTCAAAATCAGCCCGGACGGCGGCGCTCCCGCTTATTATAAATCTCAAATGACGGCTAATGTTAATTTTATTGTCAAAGAAAATAAGAACGCTCTTTTCATTCCAGCGATAGCCGTCAAACAAAAAGATGACCATAACTTTGTTTTAGTTCCCATTCCTAATGGAAAACCAAGAGAGGTCTCGGTGACTCTTGGAATTCAAGACGGGACCAACGATGAAATTATCTCGGGCCTCAAAGACGGAGATTCTGTCTTTATTCCAGGAGGTCATTACGTTCCCCGTGAGGCCCAGACAAGTCCCTTAGCCTTCGGCGCTAAAAAGAAAGGGAAAAAACCTGCTTTTTAATTTGAAACATGTCCCTCATTAAACTAGAGAATATACGGCACTCCTATAAAGTTGGTTCAGGAAATCTTCTAGTTCTTAAGGGAATTGATTTATCCGTCGAACAAGGGGAATTTGTCGCGATCATGGGTCCCTCGGGATCTGGAAAATCCACCTTGCTTCAAATTCTAGGGCTATTGGAACGCCCGACGGAAGGCCGCTATTTTTTGATGGGAAAAGACGTATCTAGACTCTCTGACGATGAGGGCGCGGCTCTTCGCTCAAAAACCATTGGGTTTATTTTTCAGACATTTAATTTATTGTCGCGCACCAATGCCTTGGATAATGTGCTTCTCCCGGCGATTTACGCCGGCCAAGGGGTTTCCCAGCCAAGAGCTCTGGAGCTTCTTAAAGACGTTGGGCTTTCGGAGCGCGTCCATCATAAACCTAATCAGCTTTCCGGAGGCCAACAGCAAAGGGTTGCGATCGCAAGGTCTCTCATTAATTCCCCTAAAATTATTTTCGCCGATGAACCGACCGGAAATTTGGCTTCCGATCAGGCTGAGGAAGTGCTTGAAAAATTATCCGAGCTTAACGCGCGTGGAATAACTGTGATTATGGTCACTCATGAACCGGATATCGCTTCTTATGCCGAGCGGATTATTAGAATCAAGGATGGTTGTGTCCAATCTGATGAGAAAAACCAAAATCCCAAGAAGAGAGAGGAGAAGCCAAGGCCAAATCAGGACGCGCGGGAACTTCCATCTCCTGAAGGAGTCATCCGTTCAGCCCAAATACTTCCCGATCTGAGCTGGCTTGAAGTTAAGGAGAATGCTTCTTCCGCCGCGCGCGCGATTTTAGCCAATAAAACGCGCTCTTTCTTATCGGTATTAGGGATTTTAATCGGGGTTTGTTCGGTTATTGCGATGTTGGCCATCGGGCGTGGAGCGCAAAAATCCATTGAAGCCCGCATTTCGGGATTGGGCTCCAATTTAATCATGATTTGGCCTTTTTCTTCGGCTATGTTTCATGGAGGGACAGGGACCATCTCCCGATTGACCTTGGCCGACATGACGTCTATTTCCCATCTCAGTTCCCATATTATTGCGGTCAATGGCGAGGTGGAGGGAAATGAGCAAGTTATTTATAAAGATAAGAATACCAATACGGAGGTCCATGGAGATTTTTCCTCCTATGCTTCTATGCACTCCGCTGAACCGTATTACGGACGTTTCTTTACAGAGGAGGAAAACAATGATATTGCCCAGGTCGCGGTTTTAGGACAAACCGTCGTTAATACTTTATTTGGGACAATCGATCCGGTGGGAAAACAGATTAAAATTAAACGCATTAGTTTTAAAGTAATAGGAATCTTGCCCCCCAAGGGTTCAAGCGCCTGGCATGATGAAGACGACCTAATTGTTATTCCTCTTAAGACCGCGATGATGAAACTCGGACTTAGCGGTTGGAGCAGTTCAAATAGCCGAGGCCGTTATCTTCAACGTGTGGAAGTGGAATGTGATGGCCCTAATTCTATTGATCGAGTCATGGCCAAGATTAAAGCTTTCTTAAGGCTGCGTCATCATTTGCCAGCCTATAAAAAAGATGATTTTACCGTTCGTAATATGCAGGAAGTTGAATCTACTCTGACCGAGACAACGAAAACTTTTGGAATTCTTTTGGGAATTATCGCCGCGATCTCCATACTCGTTGGTGGGATTGGGATTATGAATATCATGCTGGTTTCGGTGACTGAGAGAACCCGGGAAATTGGCCTTAGAAAAGCCGTGGGAGCCCCCCGGCGCGCGATTCTCGCTCAGTTTCTCATCGAATCGGCGTTACTTTCTTTGCTTGGAGGAACGGTTGGAGTCCTTTTGGGGGTCGGAATCGCGTTTGTGATGACTCATTATGCTGGTTGGGCCGCGATTGTGAGTCCGCAGTCCGTTATTCTGGCCTTTGGCTGTTCCGCGATCATTGGAATTATCTTCGGCTTTTGGCCGGCCCGCAAGGCGGCTCTGTTGTCGCCCATTGAAGCGTTGCGTTATGAGTGATAAAAAATGAATCCTAAATTTTGGCTCCGCGCCGGTAGTATTCTTATGTTTTTAGGCGTGGCGGCAGGGGCTTTTGGCGCCCACGGCCTTAAAAATTTTCTTTCTCCGGAGATGAAACAGGTTTATGAGACAGGCGTCAAATATCAGATCTACCATGCTTTGGCTCTTTTACTCCTTTCTGTAATTGCGCCGAGAACCCCAAATCCTTGGGTTGAGCGGGCGGGGTTTTCTTTTTTGATTGGGATTTTTTTGTTTTCCGGAAGCCTTTACGCGTTGTCTCTCAGTGGAATCAAAAAGTTTGGGTTCATTACCCCATTAGGGGGTCTTGCGTTTTTGGCCGGTTGGGCTTTTCTGTCTATTTCTTCCTTCAATTAGTTCCTCAATAAAAAAGCGCCCCGCAAAAGGGCGCTTTTTTCTACGCAGGATAATCGGATTAAGATTTTCCGGTATCAACGCTGACGACGGTCACATCGAAATTAAGAGTTTTTCCGGCCAAGGGGGAGTTTAAATTCAGAGTGACATTTGTCTTGCCGATTTTTGAAACAATCGCTTGGAAATGACGCCCGTTTTTGGCGGTTCCCCCGACCGTAGATCCAACTTTGAGAGTAGAAAGCTCTTTGAAAGAAGTCTTGGGAACTTTGACAAAGGCCTTAGGATCGACGAGACCATAGCCGTTTTGTGGAGAGACCACCACATGTTTTTGATCTCCGGCCTTAAGACCCATCAGGGCGCTATCGAGTCCGGGAATAATTTCTCCGGAACCCTCGATAAACATGAGGGGTTTTTTCCCAACGGAGGTGTCAACGACTTGTCCGTCCACTTTAAGGGTGTAATCGATTTGTACGGCCGAACCTTTTTGAATCGCTTGTCCCCCCCCCGTCATTTTTTTGCAGGCGGCAAAGCCAAGAACAATGATCCCAAGGATGGCTAATTGAGATTTGAAGTTAAACTTTTGATTCTTGAACATGATGGTTCTCCTTTATATCCGTATGGGCTATTATAGCTTAAGCGACTCCCATTTGAAGCCCATTCTTTAAAATGACGTCAATGTCCTCGCCATCGAGAACTTCCCGGTCAAAAAGTTTTGCCGCGAGGTCATCTAGAATTTTCTTGTGGGTGAGAAGAAGATTTCGAGCTTTTTCATGGGCCTCGGTCACTAGTCGTTTGACTTCTTCGTCAATGAGTTGAGCCGTTCTTTCTGAGTAACCGTTTTGTTGTGAAATATCTCGTCCTAAAAAAACTTCCTGTTCGGGTTTTTTAAGAGACAAAGGTCCGACTTTGTCGGACATTCCGAATTCCGTGACCATTTTGGTCGCGTAGGAAGATGCTTTTTGGAGATCGTCGGAAGCGCCGGTGGTGATCTCGTTAAATGCCAATTCTTCCGCGCAACGACCACCGAGAAGAACGGCTAAGCGGTTCAAGATTTCGCCGCGGGAGGTTAAGTACTTATCCTCAGTTGGAAGTTGGAGCGTGTATCCCAAGGCGTGACCGCGAGAAACAATGGACACCTTATGGACAGGATCAGAATTGGGCAAAAGTTTGGCGACCAAGGTGTGCCCCGATTCATGATAGGCCACGATATTTTTTTCTTTATCGGACATGAGGCTTGATTTTTTCTGCGGGCCGGCCATCACTCGCTCGATAGATTCCTCAAGGTCGCTCATCTCAACTTCGGGCTTGTCTTTGCGGGCGGCAAGAAGCGCCGCTTCATTGATAACGTTGGCTAAATCCGCCCCTGAAAATCCGGGGGTCCGGCGCGCGATGACGGAGAGATCAACCTTAGCCGACATCTTGATGTCTTTGGCGTGAACTTTCAAAATTTCTTCCCGTCCTTTAAGATGAGGGGCGGGCACGTGAATTTGGCGGTCGAAACGGCCCGGGCGGAGAAGAGCCGGGTCAATGACGTCGGGGCGGTTGGTCGCCGCAATGAGAACGATTCCTTGGTTTTGTTCAAAGCCGTCGAGTTCAATGAGAAGTTGATTCAAGGTTTGCTCGCGCTCGTCGTGCCCTCCTCCAATTCCGGCGAAGCGATGTCTTCCTACCGCGTCAAGTTCATCAATAAAAATCACAGCGGGGGCGGCTTTTCGCGCTTGATCGAAAAGGTCTCTCACGCGAGAGGCCCCGACGCCGACGAACATTTCGACGAATTCAGAGGCGGAGGCCGAGAAAAATGGAACCCCGGCTTCTCCAGAGACGGCCCGGGCAAGCAAGGTTTTTCCGGTTCCCGGTTGTCCAAAAAGGAGAACTCCTCTGGGCATTTTTCCCCCTAACCTCTGAAATCTTGCGGGATTTTTTAGGAACTCGACAATTTCTTGAAGTTCTTCTTTGGATTCGTCGCATCCGGCGACATCGCCAAAAGTCGTCTTTTTCTTTTTGTCGTCCACCATTCGCGCTTTGGTCCTTCCGAAAGACATCGCCTGTTTTCCCCCCATCTGCACCTGGCGGATGACAAAAATCCACCAGAGGGCGAAAAAGAGAACAACCCAGCCGATATTGACGATGAGGCTGGTCACCCAACTGCGATCGGGTTCCCCGGAAAAGTTTTTGACATTATATTTTTCCAAGTCTTGGACTAATTTTAGATCCGGCAAGGGAATAGTTTTGAAATCTTCTATTTTGCCGCTATCTTCTTTTATTTTTCCCGATATGAGATCAGGGCTGACTTTCACATCGCTAATGTTCCCTGTCTTAAGCTCGGCTTTAAATTCGGAATAAGGAATTTCCTTATCGGATAGGGTGGGGGTTTTTATGTTTTTAAATAGAACGATGATGAGGAGAAAGGCTGCGGCCCATAGAATCAATTGTTTGATGTTTTTATTTTCCATAGAGAGTTAATTTTATTATTTTTTAAGGACGCCTATATACGGAAGATTCCTGTATTTTTCATCCAGATCGAGACCGTAACCAACGACAAATTCATTGGGAATGGTAAAGCCGACGTATTTGGCCTTGACCGAAATTTTTCGGCATTCGGGTTTATCGAGAAGTGAACAAACCTCCAAGGAGCGCGGGTTTCGAGTTCTGAGAATGTTCTCGAGATAGCTCAAGGTGAGTCCAGTATCAACAATGTCTTCTATGATGATGACATCCCGTCCTTCGATTGTTTCCCGCAGATCCAAAAGCAGCCTTACGATTCCGTTTGATTTTTCGCCTGAATAAGAGGCTAGGCTCATGAAATCAACGCAGCAGTCAATTGAGAGGGCCCGCATTAAATCAGACAGAAAAAAGACGCTTCCTTTTAGTATGCCAATGAGAATGGGGTTTTTGTCCGCGTAATCTTTGGAGATTTGAGCGCCCAATTCCTTGATGCGAGAGCGAATTTGCTCCTCGGAAATAAGGATCTTTTTTATGTCGGCATTAATTTTTTCGTGAATTTCTCGCGTGGATGGCATCGTATCTTTTTATCATATAATATTTCTATTAATTTTTAAAAAGGAATTCTATATAAATGGCTAAAAAGAGAGTATGGGTTTTATGCGGAGGGGAATCGGCAGAGCGGGATGTTTCCATTGTTAGCGCCAGGACCATTTTTAACGCCTTGAATCCAAAAAAATACGAAAAAGAGCTCATTTGGATTTCGCCTCAAGGCCAATGGATAAAAAAAAGCATTGTATTTATTGAACAATTTGAGAATGTAAGGCTTCCCAAGAATTTTGACTCTTCTTCCGGAAAGTTGGAACAAGGCTTGTTCGTGGGTGGTTTTCACGTGAAAACCCTGCCAGATGTTGTTTTTCCCGCGTTACATGGCCCTTTAGGCGAGGATGGCGCGATTCAAGGGTTTTTGGAGACGCTTCACATTCCGTATGTGGGTTGTGGGATTCTGGGATCAGCCTTGGGCATGGATAAAGAATTTGCGAAAGTATTAGCTGAACGCGCGAATATTCCAGTTTTACCCTATTTTTGTATTTATAATCCCAAAACAGCTAGAAATGCGGCGCAAAAATTAGGCTTCCCTGTCTTTGTCAAACCGGCGCGTCTAGGATCTTCGGTGGGAATTTCAAAAGTCTTATCCATGAGAGAACTTCTTCCCGCGGTAGAAAGTGCCTTTCAGTATGATACCAAGGTGTTGATTGAGAAAGGGGTTGAGCCCCGGGAGATTGAATGCGCGGTTCTGGGGGACCCCCATGCGACGGATTCCCGTTTTAAGTTGCGCGCATCCGCCCTTGGAGAGGTCATTCCTCGTTCAGAGTTCTATGATTATAAGACTAAGTATTTAACACAAGATGGGGCCGGGCGAGAAATTCCGGCGAGATTAAGCGCGGGACAAACACGTCAAATTCAAGAATACTCCCTTCAGATTTTTACAGCTCTTGATGGTTACGGTCTGGGACGCGTGGATTTTTTGATGGATCGGAAGACTGGAAAAGTTTATTTTAATGAGATTAACACCTTGCCTGGGTTTACTGCTACAAGCATGTATCCGGCCCTTTGGGATTTTTCAGGTCTTAAAATTCAGTCTCTCATGGATATTTTAATTGAATTAGCTCTTAAAAGGGGCGCGTCCATGAGGCGTCTCAAGAAAACCCCTCTCGTTTGATTTAAGGCTGATAAACTGCTAGCATGAATAGGCCGGAAGTTTTCACGGGAAAACTCATTTGAAGATTATTACCTTAGCGAATCAGAAAGGGGGGGTTGGTAAAACCACCTCGGTTCTCAACTTAGGAGCGGCCCTCGCTCAAATGGGGTTTCAAACCTTGATTGTAGATTCCGATCCTCAGGGAAATGCAACTTCTGGCTTGGGTTTTGATAAACGTACATTATCGCCCAGTGTTTACAATATCTTGGTTGATTTAATGCCCATTGAAAAAACAATTCGCCCTACTTCTGTTCCCAATCTATTCTTAGCGGGCGCGGGAATTGATTTAGCGGGGGCAGAAGTGGAACTTGTTCCGGCTTTGGCCCGAGAAAGTCGTTTAAAAGGTTCTTTTACTGCAATCAAAAATCAATTTGAATTTGTCTTGATTGACTGTCCTCCTTCTTTAGGGCTTCTCACGGTGAATGCCCTGACAGCTGCGACCCATGTTTTAATTCCGATTCAAGGCGAATATTATGCGCTAGAAGGTTTAGCTCAGTTTGTGGAGACCATTCAGCGAGTCAAGAAGGCGTTGAATCCTTCTCTTCAATTTTTAGGGTGTTTTTTAACCTTGTTTGACAGCCGAATGAGTTTGGCCCAGCAGGTGCAAGATGAGGTCAAAAAATTCATGAAAGAAAAACTTTTTAACTCCATTATCCCGCGAAGTATTCGTTTGGCGGAAGCCCCTGGGTTTGGAAAAACTATTTTTGAGCACGATTCTAAATCGCGCGGGGCCCAGGCTTATTTCAATTTATCACGAGAAATTTTAGTTCGAATGGAGTATCTTTGCGAGTTAAATCAAATTTTAGAAAAACCAAATCGTCAAGATTCGGCGGTCGTAGGAGAAAGCGTATGAGAAAAGCATTAGGCCGCGGCCTTGGGGCTTTGATTTCTGTTCAAGAAACGCAAGAAAACACTAAAAAAGAAGAAGGAGCTTTGCGTTTGGTTCCGGTTGAAAAAATTCGCCCCAGTCATTTGCAGGCGCGCAAGAATTTCGATCCGGAAAAGCTCTCCGAGCTTGCGGCCTCGATCAAACAGCATGGGCTCGCTCAGCCGCTTTTGGTTTCTTATGATTCCCAGCGGGATTCTTATGAGCTCATTGCCGGGGAACGTCGTTTAAGGGCTTGCGTTTTAGCGGGGCTTAAAGAAGTGGAGGTTTTGGTTCGAGAGTCTAAATCCGATAAAGAGCGGATGATGGTGGGTCTCATTGAAAATCTTCAGCGCCAAGATTTAAACGCTATTGAAGAGGCGTTAGGATATTTGCGCTTGATGAAGGAATTTCAAATTTCTCAAAATGATTTGGCCCACACGGTGGGAAAATCTAAATCGGCGGTTTCCAATACCCTGCGTTTGTTAGATTTATCCGAAGAAATACAAAAAGCCGTTCAGTTTGCCCAAATCAGCGAAGGTCATGCGCGCGCTTTGCTTATGGTTCCAGACGCTCTTGAGCGAAATAAAATTTTTAAGATGATTCTGGAAAACAATCTTTCCGTGCGCGCGGTAGAGGATATTGCGCGCCAAACGCACAGCGCTCAAGGAAAACGGGCGCAAAAAGTCACGAAGCAAAAAGAGCCGGATATCGCCTTGCAAGAGGCTCAGTGGCGGGAAATTTTAGGCACCAATGTTGAAATTCGTATGAAAAACAATCAGAAAGAAGGACAGATTGTGATTCATTTTTATGACTTAGATGAATTTGAGAGACTGGCGCGATTATTTAAAAAATGATTAAAATTATTACAGTTTTTTTATTTTTAATAGGTCCTTCAGGATCCTATGCCGTGACTATCTCCACGAGCTCTGATTTACCCAATTATGTTTCTCTTTTACCGGATATCCGCAGTTTTGATCGCTTCTCGGATGGGGGGCCGGATGGAAACTGGTATATTGGGTTTAACAATGCTTGGATTGTAAAATTGCCCTCGGCTCCGGTGGGTAATTTTACGCATGCGTTTATTGGAGCCAAAATTGGTCGCGCCAAAACGCAGCCGAATCCCGACAAACCCTGGGAACGGGATATCATTGATGGAAAAATCTATATGGCCATTTCTCAGGCTCCCGCGTTCTCAACAGAACAAAGTTATTTTTTAACCGAAACGACGGACATCTCCGTTGATCCAGATTCCCCCGAGTCTAAAAACCCGCGCGGAAAGGGACGCTGGTTTTGGGCCGAAGTTCCGGTGGGCATGATTAGTTTTACCCAACCCAATTATCTGATTATCTGGTCTCCAACGGAATATTTTACTTCCGTCTCAAGCTCTCCCATTCTGGCGGCGGCGATGCCCAACAGCGCTTCTTTGCCCCAAGAGCCTCTTGCTTGGAATAATCACGAGATTGTGGGCGTGCCCCCGCGATCAGTGGAAGACGCGCTAGAAACCCCGATCAATATTTTCCCCGCTTTGGCGATCAAATTGGTAGGGCCGGGGGCTCAAGCGCCGGTGACCATCGGCGATTTTTCCCTTTTTAAAGGAGCGACTCATTCTCTTATTCGTTTTTCCGCTTCTGGAAAAGACATTGCGGGGGCGTGGGTTGAATCTTCCGATGATCAGCTGAATTGGGAAAGAATGAGCCCGATTTTTGGGTCTCCGCCTTTTTATTTTTCGTTTGACAACTCCCTTCTTAAAAGCGGCAATTATCTTCGCGGAGCGGCGGAAGATGAAAGCGGTAATATAGGTTTTAGCGCCCCGTCCATCGTCCCGTAAACTCAGTCATGTCGAACTTATCCGTGGGAGTAGTGGGGGCCACCGGGTTAGTTGGCCGCGAGCTTCTGTTTTTTTTAGAAAAAAGGAAGTTCCCTTTAGGAAGCCTGCATTGTTTTTCATCCGGGAGATTAAATCAAGGCGTTTTTTTTCGGGGGAAAAAATATGTGGCTGAAAAATTTAATTTTAATGAAGCAAAAAAAAATCAAATTGTTTTTTTTGTCAGCTCGGATGAGGTCTCCAGGCGTTGGGCCAAAAAACTGGCGGCCTCTGGTGTTTGGGTGATTGACGACAGTTCCGCTTTTAGAAACGATCCCGCCGTGCCGCTCCTCATTCCGGAGGTCAATAAAGAAGATATGACCCCAAGCTCTCGTCTTATCGCCGGGCCTAACTGCACGATGACCGGTCTTGGAGTGGCGGGATACTTATTGCATAAAAAAAATTGGCATTGAAGAAATTAGGCTTTCCTCTTATCAGGCCGTGTCGGGCGCGGGAAGAGCCGCTTTGGAGGATTTCTTCGCCGAAATGAAAAAAGACATGAGGAAATTTTCCCTTAAAGAGGGACGCGTGCCCATTTTGAAAATGGGGAAATCTCTTCACTTGCCCCGTCCCATCTCGGCCAATGTATTTCCGCAAATCGGTTCTTTTGATGCCCGGGGCTATTCCGCAGAAGAAAACAAAGTTGCCTTTGAATTAAGAAAAGTTTGGAAAGCTCCCCATCTTAAAATCAGCGTGACAGCAGTCCGCGTGCCGACATTGCGGGGACATTGTTTATCAGCTTGGCTGACGCTTAAAAAACCAATTTCGGCTAAAGAAGCGGCGAATCTCATTTCGGTTTCGTCCGTGGTTAAAGATGATGACTCATACGCAACCCCGCGTTCTTCCGCGGGTCAAGAGGAGATTTTTGTTTCCCGCATTAGACGGGGGTGTTCTCCGCGAGAAATTGTTTTATGGATTGCGATGGATAACCTCGTTAAGGGCGCGGCCTTAAACTCCGTGCAGATTGCCGAAGAAATTTTGCGCTGCGGATTTATTTAAGTAGAATGGAAAAAGAAGCGTTTCTATTTAAAAAGGGGGAATCGTATGCCAACAGCCACTCAATTTGTTCCAGGTCTTGAAGGAATTGTCGCCGTCCAAACTAAGCTCAGCCATGTTGACGGTCAGAAGGGAAGACTGATCATCGGAGGGTATTCAATCGAGGAACTCGCCGGAAAAGTTTCTTTTGAGGAAGCCGCCGAACTTTTATGGACCGGAACGTTGCCTTCCTCTAAAGAATCGGCCAGTTTTCGAAAAGAATTAGCGGAATTAAGAACCATTCGCCCCGAAACCTTAGAGATTATCAAAGTGGCGAGGCATTCCCCGCCTATTGACGCCCTGCGCATGGCGTGCGCAACCTTGTCCTTGGATTTGTCCAATCCTAACGATATTTCTCCCGCCGCGGATTTGGCGGTCGCGAAAAGATTGACCGCTCGTTTCCCCACGGTCGTCGCCGCGCATGCTAGACTGCGTCAAGGGCATGATCCGATTCCGCCGCGAACCGATCTGGGGCTAGCGGAAAATTTCCTTTATATGGTCTTTGGCGAAGTGCCTCATCCGGCCGTGGCTAAGGCTTTGGATACGTATTGGACCACCGTTATCGATCACGGAATGAATGCCTCCACTTTTGCCGCTCGCGTGATTGCCAGTACGAGATCGGATATGGTCAGCGCCGTCACTGGGGCCGTGGGGGCGCTGAAAGGTCCTTTGCATGGAGGGGCTCCGGGACCTGTTTTAGATATGCTTGTGGATATCCAATCGGCTGAGAGAGCGGAAGCGTGGCTTAGAAATGAGCTTAATGCCGGGCACCGCATCATGGGTTTTGGCCACCGAGTTTATAAAGTGCGCGATCCGCGCGCCGAGGTTTTGTCTAAAACTGCCGAGGCCTTGGCAGGAGCCGATTTGAGAAACCGCAAGCTCTATGATTTGGCGCGTTCAGTTGAGAAAACGGCGCTTAAGGTTTTAGATGAGGTTAAGCCCGGCCGAAATCTTAAAACTAACGTTGAGTTTTATACCGCCTTGGTTTTACAGTCGGCAGGACTAGTTCCTGATCAGTTTGTTTCTATGTTTGCTTGCGGGCGGGTGGCTGGCTGGTGTGCTCATGTGGTTGAGCAACACGCACAAGATCGTCTGATTCGCCCGCAATCAGAATATTTGGGGCCGCAAAACCTCGCCGTTTCTCGTTAATTTTGCGTGCGCGCATCACTTAATCTAAATGATGCGCGCTTTATTGCCGCATAGTTGACAGATATTGTCGGAAATTAATAATCTAAACTTCTAAGGAGAAAACAATGAACAAATATGAGTTTGCCGTACGCTGGTTGCATGTGATTGCGGGAATTACCTGGATTGGAATGCTTTATTTTTTCAATTTCATCAATGTGCCGCTTCAAGCCGATTTAGACGACGCCGGGAAAAAGGCCGCTAACCCAAAACTTTTACCACGAGCCTTGTGGTGGTTTCGCTGGGGCGCGATGGTCACGTTTTTTGCCGGACTCCTTTTATACGCTTTGATTTATATGTATATTCCGGGCGTTGGTTTTAGCGGCCAAGGTCTCCGCGCGCCGTCTCCGTGGCTTTTAATGGGAATGCTTTTTGGAACGATCATGTGGTTTAACGTCTGGTTTATTATTTGGCCGGCTCAAAAACAAATTCTTTCCGGAAAAGCTCCGGCGGAACAGTTGCCGGCGATTCGCAAAAAAGCCTATCTCGCTTCCCGAACCAACACCTACCTTTCCGCTCCGATGCTTTTGGGAATGTTGGCCGCCAACCACTTAAACGCCGCGTTTACCTGGCCTCGGGCGATTGTGGCGATGGCCTTGGGTTTCTTGGCTATCTGGATGGCCATTTGGCATTCCTATAAAGTCGGTAAAACCGTCTAGCCAAATATATCTGATCGCCGGACTTAGCCGCCGGAGCGTCAGCATTGAAAACTAATCATTCTGGAAGGTTTTCCATTGAAGAAGGCAATAAGCTTTTTAATCGCGGGAATCGCAAAAAAGCGCTTTCTCATTTTAAGCGGCTGAGAGAGCTTTATCCCAAAAACAGCGGCGTCTGGCTGCACAGCGCCTTTTTGCATGATCGCATGGGTCTGGAAAGACAGGCGATTCCCTTGTATAAAAAGTCCATTTCTCTTGGACTCAATAATCGAGAACTTAGGGACGCCTTGGTTTGCCTTTCCTCATCCTTCATCAACATCGGACGACCTCAAACGGCGATCGGAATTCTTCGCCGCGCCCAAGCGCGATTTCCAGAGGACATCGCCATGAAACTTTTTATGGCGCTTGCTTTCTATAAAGCCGGGCATTCAACGCAATCGGTGCGATTGTTGGCAATGACGATCCTAAATGAGAAAAATCAGAAGGCCCTCAACCCATTCCGTAAAGTTTTAAAATTAAGATATAAAACTCTAAAAACTTCTTAGGGCAAATAATCCTTTTATTTTCTTCTTTGGTTTAAGACAAAAGCCCACGGCAAGAGATGGGCGGCGGTCGTTTCCAAAACATTGGAATAAGGGTCTTTTAAGGATACATCGACGAGTAAGACCGGGCACCCCTGGGAGGCGAATTCCATGATCACCTGCCGGCAGGCCCCGCAGGGT
>DAHXMM010000022.1:0-34279 GCA_027371715.1 Elusimicrobiota bacterium
CAACGATAATTTTTTTCACGCGATCGTTAATGCTGCCGCTTGCTGTCTCAGTCATGTTTCCCCCTGTTTTTTTACATGTACCCGCCGCCGTTCACATTGAGAACGTGGCCGGTAATATACGACGAATCCTCCGACGCCAAAAACAAAACGGCTCTGGCAATTTCAATGGGCTCTCCGATCCGCCCAAGGAGAATGCCGGATAAAAACTTCTGCTTTTCCGCCTCCGGAACCATGTCGGTCATCCGGGTTTTGACGAACCCCGGAGCGACGGCGTTGCACAGGATATTTCGAGAGGCAAATTCTTTCGCGCAAGTCTTGGTAAAGGAGATGAGGCCTCCCTTGGAAGCCGCGTAGTTGGCTTGCCCGGCGTTGCCTTCCTCTCCGATCACGGAGGCGATATTGACGATGCGTCCGTAATGGGCCTTGAGCATCGGGCGAATGGCGGCCTTGGTGAAATTAAAGGGCCCTTTCAAATTGATGTTGAGAACCGTATCCCAATCCGCATCGGACATCCTCATCAGCAAATTATCCCGTGTGACGCCGGCGTTATTAATCAAAATGTCAATTTTGCCAAACTTGGCCACCGTTTCCTTGACCACTTCCTCGCAGGACTCAAATTTAGTCACATCACAAGCCATTCCCAAGGTCGTAAAACCTTGAGAAGAAAGACCCTTGGCCGCGTCCGAAACCTTCAGAGCATCCACGTCGACCAAAACTACTTTAGCCCCTTCTTTTGAAAAAAGCTCCGCGATCGCAAAGCCTATCCCCTGAGCCGAACCAGTCACAATCGCTACGCGATCTTTAAGTCTCTGATATGTCGCGCTCGAAACTTGATTTGCCGTCATTGTCGTTTCCATAATCAACTCCCTTAAGGTGATATTGCAAAATTAAAAAAGCCTTTGCAACACTACCGTCCCATTTCCAGAACGCACACTAATGCCTTTTCTAATGAATCATGAGGAAGGCATTGTCCCATCCTCAGGACCTTACAAAGGAGAGGGACTAAAAATAGATATACTATATTGTCATGAAAAAATACACAATCTTAGTCGGACACGGCGCCGTTCCCAAGGACGCCCCCAGAGCCTTGGTGGAAGAATTTAAGCGTTTAGAGCGCGTATCTCCAGGCTCTCCTGAATTTTTGGAAGTTGACCGAAAGCTTCGCGCTTGGCCTAGAACCCCCGCAACCGATCCCTATAAAATAGGTCTTGAACAAATCTTAGCCGCCCTCCAAAAACAAATGCCCAGCCATACGACGATCGAAGCTTATAATGAATTTTGTTCTCCCAGTCTTGAAGAAGCGTTGGAATTTGCCGCCCAAGACCAGGCGGAAACCATTACCGTCATCCCGACTATGTTCACCCGCGGAGGCATTCATAGCGAGACGGAAATTCCGGAAATTATCCGCAAATTTTCAGAAGACCACCCCCGCATCTCGATCAATTACGTCTGGCCCTTTAATCTCGAAGCCCTCGCCAAGATGTTGGCCGAAGAAATTTCTCGCGTTGAAAAATCCGCTGTTTCTTCCTAGGGCTTGCGCTCGCTCAAATGGAGAAGCCGACCCTCCTCTATGATGGAGATTGCTACTTTTGCCGCAGTTGGGTCAACCGCTGGAGAAAGACATCGGGCCATGCCGTTGAGTTTCGCGCTTATCAAGAAGCCGGACACTTGTTTTCTCATGTTCCCAGCGAAGAACTAAAAGCCGCCATTCAACTCATTGATTCTCAACACCGATATTCCGGCGCGGAAGCCGTTTTCAAAACCCTCGCCTACGGCGGGCAAAAGGGACCCCTCTTTTTATATCAGAAACTCCCGTTTTTTAAAACCCTTAGCGAAACCCTTTACCGCTTTGTCGCCTCCCACCGTAATTTCTTTTCAAAACTCACGCGGCTTTTCTGGGGAACGCATTTAGAAAAATCAGAATACGCTTTTTCTTCCTGGATTTTTATGCGCCTCTTGGGACTGTCTTATTTGTTCGCTTTTGGGGCGCTCATCTTTCAATGGAAAGGTCTGTGGGGACATCAGGGCATACTGCCCGCCCAAATGTATCTTCAAGCGCTCAAATCCCACTTTAGGGAAAAAGCCTATTTCCTCTCGCCCACCTTGAGCTGGCTGTTTAAGCCGGACGCATTTTTAGGGTTTATGACCTGGGGCGGAACCTTTTTTTCCTTATTAATAGTGTTGGGAATCGCAGAAGGTCCTTTGACTTTTCTCTGCTGGCTTTTTTATCTTTCTTTGGTCTCTACTGGACAAGATTTTCTGAGTTTTCAATGGGATATTTTGCTTTTGGAGATCGGACTCATTAGTTTCTGGATGTTTCCCTGGAGACTTTGGCGCGGGCGTGAAGTCGAAAAACCCAGGCCTGCCGCTCGCATACTTCTTTTCTTTCTCTTATTTAAGCTTTTCTTTGAATCGGGTCTTGTCAAAATTTTAAGCGGAGACCCAAACTGGCGCAATTTCACGGCCCTTTTTTATCACTTTCAAACACAACCACTGCCGACTTGGATCGGCTGGTGGGCAGCTCAGAGCCCCTCTTGGTTACTCAAAATCTCCGCTCTCTCCGCTTTAGCCGTCGAATTGGGCGCGCCTTTTCTCCTTTTCCTTCCCCGCCGCGCCAAGATGCTGGGCGCCGCCCTCATGATTTTTCTTCAAACCTTGATCGCCTTGACCGGGAATTACGGTTTTTTCAATTTGCTGACGATCGCCCTTTGCGTTCTTTGTTTCGACGATTTTTTCTTTCAGGAATTTTTTAGAGGATACTCCTCAAAATTTCATTTGAAGACTGAGACAAAGCCGCTCAAGCGCCTCAAACGCATCCTCATCTTTTCTTTTGCCGGCCTTTGGGGCCTTCTCTCTTTATCCCAACTGCTGGCCATGCTCATTCCCCAAACTACTCCCAAATTTCTTGAGGATTTAGACGCCACTCTCAGCCCTCTTCATATCGCCAGTTCCTACGGCCCTTTCGCGGTGATGACTACTCATCGCTATGAAATCATCATTCAAGGAAGCGCTGACGGAGTTGATTGGGAAGATTACGATTTTAAGTGGAAACCGCAGGATTTAGAGCGCGCGCCTTCGTTCGTCGAGCCTTATCAACCGCGGCTCGATTGGCAAATGTGGTTCGCCGCCCTTGAGCCCTATCAAAGACGTTCCTGGTTTACGGCGTTTTTGGTGCGGCTGCTTGAGGGTTCTCCCAACGTGTTGTCACTTTTGAGAAGTAATCCTTTCGGGCCCAATCCGCCTAAATACGTGCGCGCGCTTATTTATGAATACCATTTTACCTCGTCCGCCGAGCGCCGTTTAAACGGGCATTGGTGGAAGCGTCAGTTTCAAGGGGCTTATTGCCCTATTCTCGCCCTAAAAGGAGATCAAGATGGCATTTAGAAAAATTCTAATAACCGGAGCTTCTTCCGGAATCGGCCAAGCCATGGCCGTTCTTCTCGCGAAAGAAAAACATCACATCGCCATCACCGGGCGGAGAGAAAAAGCCCTGCAAGAAACGGCCGCTCAAATTGAAAGAGAAGGCGGAAAAGCGCTGGTTCTGGTTGGAGACACCACCGATCCCGAAACCGTCGCCCGTCACTACGGCGAAATTAAAAACCAGTGGGGCGGGCTTGATTGGGTGATTCTCAACGCCGGAATCAGCCTTAGAAACCCAGGGCCGGAATTTTCCGCCGCCCTCTACAAAAAAACTTTTGAGACCAATGTTTTGGGCGCCGTCTACTGGATTGAAGCCGTCATTCCTGACATGGTCAAAGCCAAAAACGGAACCATCGCGGGTATCGCGAGTCTGGCGGGTTTTGTCGGGCTTCCGCGTTCGGGAGCGTACTCTTCCAGTAAATCCGCCTTAATGGTTTTGCTTGAATCCTTACGCGTTGATTTAGCCGCGTCGAACGTTTCCGTTGTAACTATTTGCCCTGGATTCATCAAAAGCGAGATGACCGATAAAAACGATCCCCGGGACATGGTTTTTATTTTGGACGCCGAAACCGGCGCAAAAAAAATCATTCAGGCAATCAAAAAGAAAAAACGTCTGTTTTATTTTCCCTGGCCGCTGGCCATTCCAATGACATGGATTTTGCCCAATCTCCCCCGAGGCGTTTATGATTTCATCGCCCGCCGCATGCTCAAAAGGCGCCTTAAAAAAAACGAGTGAGATTTCCCTTGCAAATTTTCCGGGGGCCTGCTATAGTTTAGGTATGCAAAATTGGATGCGCGGGCTCATCGCGCTGATTTTTATCGCGAGCTTTTCTCCCAGGCCGGTCTTCGCCGTCTGCGCCCAGATGCCTTGTTGCGCGGGACATGTTGCCCATAAAAAACCTTGCAAAAGCTCCAAGTCCTGTTGCGTCAAAAATCCGCCCGCCTTGGCTCAATTTAACGTCTCCCCTTGGCGCGCCCCTCAAGCCAACGGGGCTTTCGCCTCAACAATTGCCCTACCGGTTTTTTCCTCCGCTATTTTCTTCCCCATTTATTCCTCGCCCGCCATTGGGCCGCCAGGAGTTTTTAGGTCTCTCGGCCGCTCCCCGCCTCTCGCCTAAGCCGTCCTCTGTTTAATTTCGTCTTTTATTTCATCTGTTGTTTCATTTACTTAAGGAGAAAAAGTGTTTAAAATTTTAATTCTCATCGTTTCAATTGCGCCAGCCTGGGGGAGTGAAAACCCGCATCAAGACTTGGATTCTATCATCGCTGTCGCTGTCAAAAAAAATCCTGAGATTTTGCGGGCCAAGGAACATTGGAAGACCCTCATGGCTCAAGTTCCCGCCGAGGCCACCTGGAATGAGCCCGTCATTGGCTTTCAGCGAATGAATTTCCAAGGCGGAGACGCCGGCAACTATTGGTCGGTCGCGCAAGATATCCCTTTTCCGGGAAAACTCTCAAAAAGCGCGGAAATGAAGCGGCATGAAGCCCTCATCGCCTATCAAGAATATCGCGCTCAAAAACTCAACGTCATCGCGCAAGTCACTAGGACCTACGCGCGGATATGCTGGCTAAAAGACACCTCCCAAATTCTTAAAAAAGATTCCGAGATTTTGAACGCCGTTTCCAAGGTCGCGGAGGCCTCCGTCGCCTCCGGCCGCGCTAGAGCCGATGAGGCCCTATCCGCTCAGGCCGCTTTTATCAAGGTGAGAAATGCGGCAAAAGAAAGACAAGCGGAAAGCCTGGTCCAAGAGGAAGCCCTCAACGCCCTTCTCGACCAAACGCCGGGAAACCGCTGGAGACTTTTACCGCCGCAAGAACCTCAAAGGCTCAACGTTGGCGCGTCGCAACTCGACCAACTCGCCCAAAAAATCAGCCCGGATTACATGGAAGCGCTTCATCTCATCTCCCACGCTCAAGCCATGGTGACCCTGGGGAAAATGGGTTTTTTGCCGGATTTTCAGTTCACCGCGACCCAGGAATCCGGTCGTCCCGTGCCGGCCATGGAGGAAAGCGCCTACGGGGTCAATCTCGCGATTCCCCTTTGGTTCTGGAAAGAAAATGCCGTTCTTAAATCGGCCGAGACCCATGCCCGCGAAGCCGTCGCCGCATCGAGAGAGGCCCGAAACGAAATTTTTAGGCAAATCCATTCGGAACTCATTGAGGTCAACCTCCACCAGGAATTGGCCCAAAGCGACAAGCAAGAACTTATTCCTCTGGCGAAAGGGGCGTTTAAAATCGCGGAAAAAGGATACGAAGCGGGCCGCACCAGTTTTTCGCAACTCTCGCAAGCCGTACGCGCTCTTTTAGACGCGCAGCTCAAATATCCGACCGAAGTTGAACTCTATCAGGAACATTTGGCCAATCTTGAACGCGCGTTGGGCGGACCGCCGAACCTCAAGGCGTCCGCGATGTCCAAGGAGGACATGAACCCATGAAATCAAAAATCCCCGCTCTTTTGACCGCTCTTATTTTACTCATCGGCGTTTCTTTTTTCCTCAAGAAGACGACTCCGCCCCCCGCCCCGCAAGAAGCGGCGAAAAAAATTCTCTATCAATGCCCGATGCACCCTCAAATCATTCGTTCAAGTCCGGGGCAATGCCCCCTCTGCGGAATGGACCTTCGTCCGATGGAGCAACTTAAAGAAACGGGACCCGTTGTCCCCAACCGAGCGCCTATTGCCGTCTCGGCGCGAAAAAAACAATTAATCGGGGTCACCTACGGCGAGGTTAAAATTCGCCCTCTCGCTGAAAAAATTGATGCCCCCGGACGCATCGCCTATGATCCCAAGCTCTATCAAGCCGTTGAAGAGTACCGCCAGGCCTTTGAAGCCTTAAAATCCGTAAAATACGCGACGTCCGAAGCGGCTTGGGCTCGTTCCATGGAAAAGGCGGCGGCCCTCAAACTCAAGCTACTCGGCTTATCCCCCGCCCAAGTTTCACAATGGCTTAAAAATCCGGAATCCGCTCAAAGCCTTCTTTTGGGAAAACGCGGCGAAGCGGTTTGGGTTTACGCCGATGTTTATGAGTATAATCTTCCGCTCATCCATCCGGGATTACCCCTCGAAATTCGTTCTCAAACCTTGCCGGGAAAGACTTGGAGCGCAAAAATTATTTCCATCGACCCCGTCATCAATCCCGAAACCAGAACCGCCCGCGTCCGCGCGCGCTTAGACGACGTCTTGGGGCTTCTCAAGCCTGGAACCTACGTTGACGTGACCATTCAGTCTCCGTTAGGAAACTTGTTGAGCGTTCCGGACGGCGCGGTGTTGGACACTGGAGAAAACCAATACGTCTTTGTCGCCGGAAAAGACGGAACCTTGACCCCCACGCCGGTCACGCTCGGGAAAAGAGCCCAAGGCTACATGGAAGTTTTGTCTGGTCTTAAAGCCGGACAAACCGTCGTCACCTCGGCTAATTTTCTCATCGACGCGGAATCCCAATTTCAGTCCGCGATTAAATCTTTCGCCAAACCCGCAAGCGACTCAAGCAAGGATTCCTCTTCCGGCGCGATGGGCTCCATGCCCGGGATGAAGATGTGATGAAAAAGGATGAGTCTAAAAAAGAAGGCCCCGGTCTCCCGGGGCCTTGGATAGTTCAACGCTCGGCGTCTCTCACTTTTTATTATAACGCCGATATCTCGATTGTCAAGGGGTGTCGGATATCCCCGCCGCGTCTCTTACGGCGGCGGGGATGTCCATCGAGATTGCGGGAGCGGGACTCGAACCCGCATCGGCCGTTTGAGAGACGCCCGTTCTATCGATTGAACTATCCCACAGTCTCTACCTATCATACGGGCCAAGAGCCGAGAAAGTTCCATCCAGGAGCCGCTTCATGATTTCTAAAATTATCGAATTCTCCGCGCGCAATAAATTTCTCGTTATTTTGCTGACTCTCGCCGCGAGTTTAGGCGCCTTTTACGCCGTTCAAAAAATGCCGTTGGACGCCCTTCCGGATTTGTCCGACACACAGGTTATTGTCGTCTCGAAATGGGACCAAGCGCCGGAAGTCTTGGAGGACCAGGTCACCTACCCCATCGTCTCCGCTCTTTTGGGCGCGCCCCAGGTCAAGGCCATTCGCGCGACCAATGAATTCGGAATTTCCTTAGTCTACGTGATTTTCAAGGACGGCACCAATCTCTATTGGGCGAGAAGCCGGGTTTTAGAATATTTATCAAAAATCACGGCGGAACTTCCCAAGGGAGTCAAGACTGAAATCGGCCCCGACGCGACCAGTCTAGGATGGGTCTATCAATACGCCTTGGTGGACGATTCCCACACGCTTGATTTGCCGCGGCTGCGGGCGCTTGAAGATTGGCAAATTCGCTACCAGCTTCAAAGCGTTCCCGGGGTCGCGGAAGTAGCCTCCATCGGCGGATATCAAAAGGAGTACCAAATTAAAATAAATCCTCGCGCCCTTTGGAGTTACGGAATTCCCATTACCCGCGTTCTCAAGGCCGTGGCGGAATCCAACAGCGAACGAAGCGGCGGGACCGTTGAGTTTTCGGGGCGAGAATTCATGATTTTAGGAAAAGGCTATTTAAGAGGCCTTAAGGATATCGCCCAAATTCCCCTGGGACGCGACCCGAAAACCGGAACTCCGGTTTTGCTCAAGGACGTCGCTATTCTCAGCCTCGGCCCCGCCAGAAGAAGAGGCGTCGCGGATTTAAACGGACTTGGAGACGCCGTCGGCGGCATCGTTATTATGAGAAGCGGGGAAAACGCCCTCAACGTCATCGCCCGCGTCAAGGCAAAAATCAAGGAAATCGCGCCATCCTTGCCGCCGGGAGTTCGCCTTGTCCCGGTTTATGACCGATCAAATCTGATTCACCAGTCCATCCGCACGCTGACGGAGACCCTCGCGGAAGAAATGCTGGTCGTCAGTTTGGTCATCCTCTTTTTTCTGTGGCATTTTCCATCGGCCATCGTGCCGATCTTGACCATCCCCATCTCTATTTTTCTCGCCTTTATCCCGATGTCGGCCCTGGGAATTACGACCAACATTATGTCTTTGTCCGGCATCGCTATTTCAATCGGTATTTTAGTAGACGGCGCCATTGTCGAAGTAGAGAACGCCTACAAACGCCTGGAAGAATGGCAAGCCTCGGGCCGCAAGGGAGATTTTCACGAAGTTCGATTAAAGGCCTTGAGCGAGGTGGGTCCTTCGGTCTTTTTCTCGCTCTTGGTGATCGCCGCGGCCTTTTTGCCGATTTTTGCCTTGACCGGAGAAGAGGGCCGATTATTTAAACCCCTCGCGTACTCCAAAACCTTCGCGATGGCCTTGGCCGCGATTTTAGCCGTAACCCTGGACCCCGCCGTCCGAATGCTTTTCACGCGAATGGAGGGATTTAACTTCAAAATCCCCTGGATCAAAAAAATCGCCGACGCCCTATTGGTAGGACGCTATTATCCGGAGGAAAAACACCCCGTCAGCCAAAGGCTTTTCAAAATTTATTCTCCCGTCGTTCGCTGGGTTTTGGAAAAGCCCAAAGCCGTTATTTTATCGGCGATTGCCCTATTAATTTTGAGCTTGCCTATTTTCCGAAGTCTCGGATCCGAATTCATGCCCCCTTTGAACGAGGGGACCATCCTTTATATGCCGACCACTTTGCCGGGAATCTCGATTACCGAAGCCGGCCGAGTTCTTCAAATTCAAGATGAAATTCTAAAATCGTTCCCGGAAGTCAAAACGGTTTATGGAAAAGCCGGACGCGCCGACACTTCGACCGACCCTGCGCCCCTTTCGATGATGGAGACGACCGTCGTATTAAAACCAAGGAAAGACTGGCCGAACGTTTCCTGTTTCGGCGGTTTTTGGAAATGCAAAAGTACCTACAAACAAATGATCTCTCAAATGGATCAAAAACTCAAGATTCCCGGATTTCCCAATATTTGGACGCAGCCCATTCGAAACCGCATCGATATGCTCTCGACCGGCATGAGAACCCCGGTGGGAATCAAAATTTTTGGGCCTCATTTGTCGGGCATTCAAGACCTCGGCGTTCAAATTGAAAAAACATTAAGCACGGTCGCCGGAACCCGCGAAGCGGTCGCGGAAAGAAGCGCCCAAGGCTATTACGTCAATATTCATCTTAACCGCCGGGCCCTGGCCCGCTACAATCTTTCGGTGGATGAAGCCAATTCGGTCGTCGCCGCAGCCTTGGGAGGAGCAAATCTCACGACCGTCATCAAAGGCCGAGAGCGTTTCCCCGTCAACGTCCGCTACGCCCCGGATTTTAGGGATAATATCGAAAAAATCAAGGAGACGCTAATTCCCATTTCCGGCGGGGCTCAAATTCCCTTGGCTGAAATCGCCGACATCCGCAAAAGTCTCGGCCCGGACATGATTCGAGATGAAAACGGGGAGCTGACCGGATACGTCTATGTCGATTTAAACACTTCAAATATCGGAGATTACGTCCAAAAAGCGAAAGCCGCTCTTCAAAAATCAGTTTCCCCACCCCCGGGATATCGATACGAATTCACCGGTCAATACCGGCAAATGAAAAAAGCGGATCAACGGCTTGAACTGATCATTCCGCTGGCGCTTTTCTTGGTCATTCTTCTTCTTTACTTTAACACGGGCTCTTGGATGGAAGCGGGAATTGTTCTCTTAGCGGTGCCTTTTTCAGCCATCGGGGCGATCTGGCTCTTGTGGATTTTGGACTATCACCTGTCTGTCGCGGTTGGAGTCGGGTTTATCGCGCTTTTAGGTCTGGACGCCGAGACCGGAATTTTCATGCTTTTGTATCTGAACCTGGAAAGAAAGGCCCGGGCCTCGACCGGACGACTCAATACCTTAAACGATCTCAAGGACGCGATTCACGACGGCGCGGCGAAAAGACTGCGGCCCAAGTTGATGACGGTTTCTTGCGCCTTCTTGGGACTTTTGCCC
Source organism: Elusimicrobiota bacterium (assembly GCA_027371715.1). GTDB lineage: Bacteria > Elusimicrobiota > Elusimicrobia > UBA1565 > UBA9628 > JAKAQV01. Next base: position 10,311 of record DAHXMM010000022.1, read on the forward strand.
GCGATGTTTGCTCACGGCGCTGGAGCCTCCATGATGAAAAGGATCGCCGCCCCCATGGTCGGCGGATTATTCACGTCCTTTCTGCTTGAACTTCTCATCTACCCTGCGGTTTATCTTTTGTGGCGGAAAAATGAGATACAGGAATAATTTTTTATCGATAAGGCATTACTTAAAGCCGCCTCAATGTCCTTCCGCCAAAAGAAGCTCTCCCGCGTAAAGTCTTTTATTGTCGGAATTAAACTCATGCTTGACGTCAACCAAAAGCTTCTCCAGAGACAATATCTTCCAGCCCTGGCAATAATAGACGCCGGGACTCTTTTGGTTCATCTCCAAGGATAAAACAAAGTGATGGACGTCCTGGGTAATCTTAAAATCTTCCGAGGGGGAAAGATAAAATGAACGCTGGGTTGTTTCCACATTTTTCCGATTAAACGTCTTGCATTCGAGATAATTACGGCGCTCGTTTTGGTCCACGAATTCCAAATCGGGATAACCCGCCGACTTTGTTTTTCCATTTACTTGCGGCTTTCCCGCCTTCCTCGCCCCAGATTCGATGAGCGCCTTCTCCACAAAAGCTTCAATGGCATTGCCCACTTCATTGGGACGCCGACTTCTGATGCCCTCTTTATTGATATACCTTTTAAAGCTGTTTGAGCCGTCTTTTTCATCAGACGGCTTAAATGGAACCACGCGATGGCCCGATAGAGATTCAATGACGAGCCGAAAGGGAACGTCCTTGAGAGGCTCAATCATATGTTTGACGATGGATTCGAGTCGCTGGACATAAACCGCGTCCGAGACGAGGCTTTCCCTATCCTTGGTCTTGGGATAATTCACGGCGCCTCCTTGCGGAAAATAACAATGCGATTCGTATTCGTGCCCAGAGAATTATTGCCGATGCCCCAGATATTCGACGTTTTCGTGAACCGCTGCTCGTTGACCATGACGCAAAGGCATTTAAAACCCGCGGATATTCCAACCGGAATGACATAATCCTCGAGCTTAAGAGTTCCCTTGCGGATTTCGCCGACCTCGAAAGCGACATAGCCTCCAGGCATGGTCACTCGGAGCAAATCGCGAAAAACATCCTTCATCACGGACGCCCATTCCTTGACCGCCCGAGATATCGTTATTTTTGGAGAAATACTGGCGAAGTCAATTCCATTAAACCACAAGCGAAGCCAGTTATCCTTGGAGTATTCCACGATGTCAAGAAAAGGTGGAGAAGTCACCGTCAACTTCACTGATTCGGGTTCCACCTCCAAAACTTTTGCGGCATTGCGGCAGGCAAACAAGGCCTTCCGGGAAGCAAAATTCAACCGTTCGATATCCCTCAATGTCAAATCTTTCATTAGGGCTTTCGTTTTTTTGAGGATAATTTTTCGAATATCCCTATATTCGGGAGTTTGATTTCTCTTCTCGTTGATTCGTTTTTGATCCTCTTGGGATGCCGCCTGATTGGGAGGAAGCGTATAGACGGAAAAAAATCCGCTCGAATGACCCGTCAGACGATTGGTCGCCGTCATCCGAATCCAACGATCAATATCATCTTCTTTTCCCTCGGTTTCTCTTTGATTGAGATAGGTTCTCAGGGAAACTATCTCGCTTTCCGTTATCGGGTGATAAAACATGCTTAAATCGATTTCCGCCCGTGACTTCCTATCCATTGGAATGGAATCCAAGCGCCTTAAAATTTGTTCCATGTCGGGGACGCGCAACCTTGGACGAGCCAATATTTTGCTCAGCGGATTTATGTCGTTTCCAACGGGAATGCGCCCCAAAAGCGCCGCCTCAATCGCGGTCGTCCCGCGTCCAAGAAACGGATCATAAACCCTGTCTCCCGGAAGAGTCAGGCGTTCAATAAAAAAACGCGGCAGTTGAGGCTTAAAGCAGGCGCGGTAGGACACTTCATGAACGGAATTGCCTTGCCTTTGGCGCGAAGTCCAAAATTCGCCTGTAAATACGGGGATATCAGCGCCTGATTTATTCCAAACGCCCAAGCGCGGGAGTTTAGACTCCAAAGGCGATTTATCGTCCAACCCCATCGCGGGTGAATTTAGAAATTCAAAAAACCAGCGGATTTCAGGGCTGACTTGCCCCTCTTTTTGAAGACTTAATTCCTGGCTAACTATCGGCGATCCAAAACTCATATTCATTTTAGTATACCACACCTCTTATACGGCTCAAAGCCCTATTTTGTTCCCTTGGATGCCCCCGTTTATCTTTAGCACAACCCCAAAGACCCAGGCGGCGTCTAGGTCTTTAGACCCTGACTGAACCTCGAAAATTGGTTTATCCTAACCTTATGAATATTCAACGCCAATCTAAGAAAAATTGGTTCGCCCTTTTTCTGGTCTTGTGCCTTTCTTTTCAAAACGCATTTTCGATTGCCGCTGATTTTGGGGAAATCAGGGAAAACATTCCCCAAAACTCAAGAATCGGTCATTCTTTATCGGGGCCCGACCTCTCGTTTTTCCTCACTCCCCAGGAAATGTTGGCGCAATATCAGGAAGCTGAAGACCGCTATCAAATAGAAATTAAGAAAGTTCTCTCGGTTCCCCAAGATCAAATTAATTTTGAGAATACCGCGAAAGCCCTTGAAGCGGCCGCAGCGAATTACTCGGATAAAATCCAACCTCTCACCTTCCTCAGCCAAGTTTCCCCCAACCCTCAAATCCGAGAGGCGGCGGAGAGAATTGAAGAAAAAGCCCAAAACTTTGGAAATAATATCGATCACGAGGCCCTTTACAAGATTTTGCGCCAGTGCGCCAATAAAAGAGAGAATCTCGATGAAAAAGACTCCGAATTACTTAAAAGTAGCCTCCAAAGTTTTCAATCCGGCGGAATTGGGCTTAAACCCGAAGCGAGAGAGCGGCTGAAAGTCATTGACGAACGCCTGGGTCAAATCGCGATGGAGTTTCAAAAAAACATTAATGAAAACGACGATTTTATCGCCGCCAACCGAGAAGAGCTTAACGGCCTGCCGGATGATTATATCAATGGACTTCAAAAAAATGAAAGCGGGAAGTATCTCGTGACCCTCAAATACCCGGACTATGTCCCTTTCATGCAACAAGCGGAAAACGCTTCCCTAAGAAAAAAAATTGAATTTAAATTCAATAATCGCGCGTCCCAAAAAAACATTCCTCTTCTTCAAGAAGCTCTGAAGCTCAAGGACGAATCGGCAAAAATCCAAGGGTATCCCTCCTATCCGGATATGGCTTTGGAAGACCGAATGGCCGAAAAACCGGAAAACGTCTGGCAGTTTTTAAACGGACTTTTGCCCCTTTTGAGATCCAAGGGAGACAAAGAACTTGAAGAACTTCTCAAAATCAAGCAGAAAGATTTCCCCGAGGCCCAAAAAGTTCATTCTTGGGAAAAAAGCTATTACCTGGACAAGTGGCACAAATCTCAAAACAAAACCGATGAGGGTCTGATTAAGGAATATTTTCCGGTCAATCAAGTAGTCGAAGGAACCCTAAAAACTTATCAAAAAATTTTGGGAGTTCAATTTTCCGAGATTCAAAATCCGGATGTTTGGCACAAAGACGTCCGGGCTTTTGAAATTAGGGACGCAAAAACCAACCAACGCATCGGCCATTTCTATCTTGATCTCTATCCTAGGCCGGGAAAATTCGGGCATGCCGCGGTTTTTCCCTTGGTCAACGGCCGCGAGACTAAAAATGCCTATCAAGAGCCCTCGGCGGCGATGGTCGCAAACCTCAGCCCGCCCCGCGCCGATCGCCCGGCCCTTCTTAACTTTGACGAAGTGGAAACCTTCTTTCATGAGTTCGGGCATTTGATGCATCATACGCTCACCAAGGCCCGATACGCGAGTTTTTCTGGAATGAATGTCGCCTTGGATTTTGTCGAAGCGCCTTCTCAAATGATGGAAAATTTTATTTGGGAGCCCGAGGTTCTAAATGAAATTTCCGGACATTATCAAGACTCTCAAAGAAAACTCCCCAAAGAGATTCTCAATGAGATGAAACAATCGAAGAAACTGGGAGAATCCTTGGCTTATCTAAGACAACTGGCCTTGGCCCTTGCCGACATGACCCTTCACGCGACGATTCCCAATGACGCGAACACGCTTTTCAATCAAATCATGGGTTGGATTAGTCTCTTCCCACCCCAGGAGAACACTCATTTTGCCGCGAGTTTCGGCCATCTTCTCGGCGGCTACGGCGCCGGATATTACGCGTACTTGTGGTCTGAAGTCTTCGCCGACGATCTCTTCTCGCGCTTTAAAAAAGAAGGAATTTTAAACCCGCAGGTCGGAATGGAGTATCGCAAGAAAATCCTTGAGCAGGGAAGCGAACGACCCGAAATGGAATCCATGAAGGATTTCTTGGGTCGCGAGCCTAACAACGAGGCTTTCTTAAATAAAATCCTAAACTAAGGCGTCAGTTTCGCGCCAGACTGTTGATACCAATACTTAGGCGCGTTGGAATCAAAAGGATAGCGCAGAGGCGCGATCGCGTCCACAAAAGCGATTACCTGGCTCCCATTCACCACATAGCCCCAGCCGCCCGTATTTTTAATTTTGGATCCGTCAACTTGTCCGTTTTTTAAAATCGTGGACGAATAAACCGTCACCAAGCGAGTGCTTCGGTAGCTGGGAATTCCCAACTCAACAATGGGGATCTCAAACAAGTATTTAGGAACCAGAGACTTAAGGTCCGGGGGAATTGTCCCATGGTCATGATAATAGGCCGCGATGGCATCATCAATATTTCCCAAAAATGAAAGAGTCTGAGACTCATCCGCCTGAACCTGCACCTTTGAAGCCGCCTTATCCATCGCGCGAGATGACGAATCGGTAAAAAGTTGCGTCGAAGACGCGCAAGCCGTAAATGAAAATACAGCCGCTAAGAAAAATATTTTTTTCACCGTAAGACCTCCCTAATTGTTCCTCCGCCGATAACCTCCGTTCCATGATACAAAACCGCCGATTGTCCCGGGGTAATGGCTCTTTGTGGAGAATCGAAATGAATGCGCACCCGCCCGCTTTCCGTCAATAAAAACTTCGAAGACGCGGGCATGTGACGATGACGAATGCGAACTTCGGCCCGACCCTCCAAAATTGGCCGACCACCGCTCCAACTCATGTCGGACACCTCGCAAAGAGACGCCAGCGTCTCTTCTTTTTCTCCCACAATCACTGTTTGATTCTCGGGATCCAAACGCACAACGTATTTCGGATCCGGCGTCCCTGACACCAAACCCTTTCTTTGCCCAATCGTATAACCCACGGTTCCCTGATGACGACCAAGTTCGCGGCCAGAAATATCTTTGATTGGGCCGGATTTAAGGGCGGATTGAATTTTTGAACTCAAGGGATGAGATTTCACAAACCCACGATAATCGCGGTTGGGGATAAAACAAATTTCTTGACTCTCCGGCTTATCTGCCGTCTTAAGCCCCAAGCGCCTTGCATAATCTCTAACCTCCGGCTTTGAAAGTTCCCCCACGGGAAAAATAAGCCGAGATAATTCGCTAGGGCCCAAATTGTAAAGAAAATAAGTCTGATCTTTGTTTTCATCGCAAGCGCGGTAAAGTTTTCCGTCCTGAACCCGCGCGTAATGGCCCGTAGCCAAAAATTTTGCGTTCCACGCTTCCGCAAGCCCCAACAAATGCCCAAATTTGACAAAGCGGTTACAGAGAGCGCAAGGATTGGGAGTGTCCCCACGAAGATAAGACTCAACAAAAGGACGAATGACCTTATCTTCGAAAAGCTCATCCATGGTAATCACATAATGGGAAATATTAAGTCGAGACGCCACTGCTTTCGCATCCGCGATATCGGCCGGCGACCCGCAACAACCAAAGCCCGTGGGCGCGCCGGGCAAAAGCTGAAGGGTCACTCCAATCGTCTCAAAACCTTGCTCAACAAGCAAAGCGGCGGCGACCGAACTGTCCACCCCTCCCGACATCGCGACAACCGCTCGTTCTTGAGTCATGCAGAAACCAAAGAGGCCGAGCGCATTTTTTGGACCGCGCTCGGGAAAGTTCGAATAAACCAACTGACTTCTTCTTGTTTTGTATTCCAACCGGTGGAAATGCGCAAAGCGCCCTTAATTAAATTTTTGGAAAGACCCATGGCCCGTAGAACATGGGAAGGACTTGAAAGTCCCGCAGCGCAAGCCGAGCCGGAAGAAACGCAAATTCTCTCCAAATCAAGGGCAATCGACAAGGAATGCCCATCCACGCCTTCAATTGAGAAATTAGAAGTGTTCGGTAATCTTTTGGCCCCGGCGCCATTTAAAGTTACGCCTTCAACCGAAAGACATGCCGTCTCAATTTGTTTTTGCCAAGCCAAATATTTGGATGAGTAGGATAAATCTGCAAAAGCTAATTTCGCCGCTTCTCCAAGGCTCACAATTCCCACGACGTTTTCTGTTCCGCCTCGGCGTCTTTTTTCTTGAAGCCCCGAAATCAGCGGGAAAAGTTTGACTCCCTCTCGAACATAGAGCGCCCCCACGCCTTTAAGCGCTCCTAATTTATGTCCTGAGATGGACAATAAATCCACCCTCCAGGCCGCGGCTTTTATTTCAATTTTGCCAGCGGATTGAACCGCGTCGGAATGAAACAAAACGCCTTTTTCTCGGCAATAAGCCGCGATATTTTCAATGGGCTCAATCACCCCGGTCTCATTGTTGGCGTGCATGACCGAAACCAAAGCCGTCTCTTCGTCAATGGCATTAAAGAGAGAATCACAATCAATCAGCCCGTTTGAGTCTACCTGGGTTTCGTAAATTTTAAATCCTTGGCTGGACAAGACGGGGAGCATCTCCCGAATACTGTCATGTTCAACGGAACTGACGATAATCTTTTTCCGACCGCTGATCTGGAGAGAATGCCAAGCCGCCCCATAAAGAGCGGCGGAATTAGCCTCTGATCCTGAGGAAGTAAAAACAATTTCTTGCGGGTTATTGGCCCCGACTAAACGCGCAACATCTTCTCGCGCCCACTCCACAGCCCGGCGCACTTCTTGCCCTAAACGATAAGGACTATTGGGATTGGCAAAATTTTCTCTTAAATAAGGTTCAACGGCTCGTGACACCTCCGAGCGAATAGGGGCCGTCGCGTTATAATCCAGGTAAGCCACATCCATGGCAATCAAGGGCCGAAACCAAACCCCTTAAAAAGACTATCTTCCGATTGCGCGGCGGGAGCGGGAGTTTCTTTTTTCTTCTTCGGAGAAGCGGGAGAAGCCGCGGGCGGCAAGGTTCCCGGCAAGGGAGAAGCGGCAGAACCTCCGGACAAGCTTCGAACCGGCGCCACGATCACTTTCCTGATTCCCTCGGCAAAAACAATCATCCCGGTTTTTTCCTCGTAATAAAGCCTGAAGGGACTTTGTTTCATCTGCGGCTCATAAGCTTTTCCGAGATTGGATTTTTCTTCCTCCCACCCTGGGTTATAGACCAATTTTCCCCTGACGTCTACAATGCCATCAACGATGGGCAGAGAAAAACGAATCCGATAAAATCCGTTTGAATCGCTGACCCCCGGATCAAAAGAACTAACCGCCAAAGCTTTTTCGCCCGTGTCAAATTGATCTTGATTTTCCTGTCCCTCAGCCGAAGCCACCGCGCGAACAACCACTCCCTGAATCGGGTTATCCGCGTAATCGGTGATCACTCCCTGAATATAGCCATCCAAGAACTCACTTTTTTTCGGGAGAGAGAAGAAAACATAATCATTGACTCCCGTTAATTTCTCAGTAATGGAGAGATCCACCACACGTCCTTCGGCGAAATCTAAAACGACAATTTTGCGCGGAGCTCCTCCGCAACCCCAAAAGACAAGTCCAACCGCCAAGAAAAATAGCGCTAAATGGGCGCAGGTTTTTATTTTTTTCATAAGAAAGAACGCCGGAAAACAATAGCCGCGATTAGAATCGGCAAGAGACTAAGGGAAAGCCACCACCAAGCCAAATTTTCAGAGTCGGAAAGAGGCGGCAATTGCTTAAACGCAAGCGCGTTTAATTTAGTCCTTGAAACGCTCGAGTTGAGAACGGGAGAAAAAGAAACAAAGAAATTCCACTTCGGATTTAAATCGGAAGGAGTCTGAGAGCGCAAACTTTGATAGACGCCCTTAACCTGGTCAAACAATGAAAAATCTAAAATCCGCCGGGAAACGGTCATCACAATTAAAACTGGAAATCGGCCGATTAAGGAAATATCCGAAAGGAGATGAGCCCCCAAGCCGTTTCCGACCTTATAAGATTGAGGCAAAGTTTCCCACGAACGCAAAAAAAACTTATTATTGACGTCTTCAGGGGAAGGAATTTTTCCAACCGGAGAAACAGCCGGGTCTCGCCCCTGAGAAACCGACGACGCATAGTTAGGGACAGTCCCTAATTCTTCTGTTGTTGGCTCCTGGTTTGTCTGAGATGGAAAAGCTAAATTCAGTAAACCGGTGGAATTGGGGACTGTCCCTAACTCTCCCCCGGACAAATGTCGTTTCGAGCGCTCCTGAGATTTTCCCTGCGACAAAAGCCGCCACAAATCATCGCTGATTTGGCGACCTTTTTCCAGCGATTTTTTTGCGCCGTTTTCCCAAGCCTTCAAGTTTTGGAGCGGTTTCTTAAGCTCGAGTTCTCGGCGCCGAATATTTTTTGATAAAGGAGCATTTTGACTCCGGGGCGAAAGAACGGAAGAACCGGGCGTCAAAACAGGCTCGACGTTGTTGGCCAACGGATGAGTTTCAGGCGATTTCAAGGTTAAATTGGGAGAAACCGGCAACGCGAAAAAAACTCCCGAGGGAATTGTTTGAGGAAGAGCGGATGGAGAAAACCCCGGAGTTAAAGTCGGTGATATTCCAATATCCGAAGGTAAACCCGCATTTTGAGGCAAGGTCCCTAAATTATCGGCTCCCAAAAAAGCCATCGGCATAACGCCATTAGAGCCTACGATGTTCCGCGAAAAAGCTCCGGCATGGAGGTTTCCTTTAAAAAAACAAAGGGCCAAGACTATCAGCGCCGACGTTTTTATGTTCATTCCTTAGAATTATAGAACATTCTTTCTCCGCTTTTTCTTCTTAAAAAGCGTTCCGAGAACTCCCGCCGCGGAGCCAAGGAAAAGCATGATTTTAGCGGCATAGGATAAAATCTTATCTTTAAGCGAAATCGCCGCATGCGGAATAAAAGAAACCTGAAGGGCGGGTTCTAGTTTTTCCAAGCGGCGAATGTAACGCCGCCACCAAGAAACCTGGCGCGTCAAGGCCGCATCTCGCGCCCGGTCGGATTTGAGGCGAGATTCGACTTCCTGTTGTGAAAGGACCCGAATTTCCCGTCCATAAACGTCTTCATGAAGCCGATCCGCCGCGGCTTTGACGCTTGAGTCCTGGGCCGCAGTTTCCTTTCTCATGCGCTCAATTTCAAGTTGTTTTTTCTTAAGACTCGCCAGGTCCTTTTTTCTCAACGGGAGTTCTTTCTCTGTTTGATTGACGTATCCATGAACCTCTTTGGAATCGGATTGATACTCTTGCGCCCCGGCTTCAATATGAACCGTTTTCTGCGCGCGGTTGACCCAAATATCCTCGGGATTTCCCGACAAAACGATTTTCCCCGATCCATCAGCCCGCGGAGACAAGCCCACCTCCTTATCGCTTAAAGCTTTCGCCAAGGCTTCCTCGCCCACAGACCCTTCTTTTTTAGATTCCTCATAGGTTTTTCTCCGGCCCTGCATCTCGTTAATGACAAACTCAGACACTCCTCCGTTAAAATGAGCGAGGGTCCTCAAGCGCGCGGCATTAATGTCTTCCTGGTAATAGCGAAGGAGTCGCTCTAAAAACAGAGCGCCAAAATGAACATTCGCATCTTTATAACGTCCGCTTAAAGACGCTTCGCTGTCTCCGGGCATGAGAGTCGAACGCCCGACGCGCAAATCAGACGGGAATTGGCTTAAATCGTAGTAAGGAGTGACCGGGTCCGGAAGAAAGTTAAGCACATCCAAGGCCCCCGCGATATTGCGGAAAAACCCGTGGTGTTCCGTCTCTCCGCCTTCAGTCTTATACATCGCGACGCGCCCAAGATAATGCTGAAATCTTGGATCTCGCCCCGCCCACTCCACGGGGAAACCCACGATTTCGCGCGGGACCTCCATGATCAAACTTCCCCAACGCCAAGGCATCACGCCCCAGTATTTTTTGAACGGAAGATGGGAGGAAACGTTTTGAGCGCTCTTTTCCAAATAGCGCTGATTCAAAAGAACGGGTAATTCATCGATTCCTTCCTTCGACAAACGAGCCTTAATTTCGAGGGCAATGCGCTTCGCATAATCTTCCGGGCTTTCACCCTGTTTGCTTGGCATATCTTTCTTAACCGCGGCGGAAACCTTGGTTATTTCCTCTTGGATTTGACCTTGAGTCTGCCCCTCCCGTCCCACCCAAACTTCATAATGACTGACGCGCAAACCAGGGTTGAGCGTTTTTGCCTTCGCGTTAAATATGTTTTTCTTGCCGTCGATCGTCTTTGACTTCAATGTCCAGGACTTGGCGGCCTGATCCATTCCCGAAGAACTGGTATAGTATTGTCTTAAGCGCCCTTCTGAATCCATGACGGCGGCATAAATCGGCCCGCGCACATAGACGTCGGCTCTTTGAGGCGACAAGCGATCGTTCAAGACGGAACGGCCGTAAACCGGGGAAGCTTGGGCATGAAGAACCGTTCCACGGGAATCCAACCCCAAAATCAAATCGCGGCTGCGGTAAAGACTCCAAGTTTTCGAGCGCTCTTTAATGGTATTGGCCTCTTTCACTTGTTTCTTGGCGTCCGTAAACACCGCTTTCTGGAGTTTCAAATTATCGCGAGCCGTATCCAATTTTTTGGATAAGAAGCTGACGCGTTTTTGAGCGTCTTTATACTGGCCGTTAGAAGATAACTCCTTCTTGGTTTCTTCGCCTATCCGTTGAGCGTAGTTCGCCGCCAATTCCTTGTTTTTCCGCGGATACCTCTCGAGAACTTTCTCTTTGATGCTTCTCTCCACCTCGTTTTCGGCCCGCACGGCTTCCAGCATTATTTTCTGAGCTTCTTTTTCCTTTTTATCCGACTCTCCCAGATCTTTCGCGGCCTTAATGAGGCGAATCTGCGCTTCCTTAATCCCCCCATCCGCATCCGAGAACGCTTTTTTAGCCGCGTCGAAATCATCCCGGCTGAGATAAACGTCCGAAACTTCTCCTTTTTCATTTCTCGCGAAACCATATCCCGCTAATTTTAGCTCCGCGTATCCGGCCCGAAGTTCCGCTTGGCGCCTGGTCTCGAAGAAATCCATCAAATCTCCGGCTCCTTTTTTGGAAAGATAGACTCGACTGAAATCTCCCTTTACAGAAGAAGCCTTGAGAGATTCGAGAGTCTGGAACTTATCCGAGGGCAAAGCCGTTTTTCCGGTATAGACATAAATTTCGTATTGATCCGGCGACCTCGCCCAAGCCGCCAAGGCCGGCAACCGGTAATGCAAAAGCCCTGGGTTCTTAGAATTGAAAGCCTCGAAGAAAAGAACCTTTCCGTTGCTTAAAAGGCCTTGGGCCCCGAAAAGTTCTTGAACGGAATAACCCTTTTGGCCGTCCTCCGAGGCAAAATCATATTGACTCAGGCGTTCCGCCAAATTGATGACGCGAGAATCGTCCTTGACGCCGCTATTTGCTTCTAGTTTTTGCCGCTCGAAAGCGTCCGCTCCCCTGACGAACTCAACTTTCATATTCGATTTAAGGAAATAGCGCCCACCCACATCGACGATTTGATCGTCCCCCTTATACGCGGGAGAGGCGCGTTTGGCGAGTTCCTCTTGAGTCAACCAACCCTCCACCGCCCACAAACGGCGGCCGTCCTTATCCACGCGGGTTTGGGCGTAGAGCGGATACAGTTTGGAACCGTGCTTAAGCCAATCGGCCCTCTTATTTTCCAATTCGGAGATTTTGAGGGCGACGGCGTTGATGGACTGCTCCGAGCGCCCTTCCCATCGTTCGGCAAAAAGACGGGATTTTTCAAGCATAATCAAGGCGTCCAAGGCGAGAATTCCGCGCCCGGATTCTTTGGAATCAATCTGGCGATCAAGGCTCTTGTGAACGTCATAGAGAGCGTCGAGCGTGCGAATGAGTTCGGCATTTCCTTGAACCTCTTTTAGGTCCAAGGTTCGGATTAAATCCTCGTCAAAAATCTGCTGGGCCTTGAGATAATCGTCCAAAAGCCCGTCTTTCAAGATAAAATCGTCGTTTTTCAAGGGCGAGGCGAAATAAGAATCAATCAACGCGGCCTTGGACAAATCTAATTGTTGATGATCCGCTTCAAGAGACTTAAACGCGGCTTCGGCTCTTGGAGAAACGGCGACCGCATTCCAATACGCATTGCGAAGTTCCAAGGCGGCCTGGGAATATTCAGTCCGTTTTTGCTCGCTTGAACCTAGCTCCCGCTCCAAATCTCGGCGCAAAAACCCAAGCTGCGGATCTTTATTTTCAATCTCGGTTTTTAACGCCGCAAGGCTGAAAATCAAAAGATTTCTCTTTCCGCGAGCGTCATTTTGGGCCAAAAGGCGAAGTCTTTCTTCCGATGAAAAATCTTCCGCCGTAACATCCTTGGAATCTCGAATGGCGGTGCGGTAAAGGCGTGCCACCGAATCGACGGAATCAATTAACTGCTGGGAAATTCCCAAACCGTGGAGATAGCGATCCTGTCGAATTATAAAATTTGGATCTTCCATGCGGTCCGCCCAATATCCCAGGAGTCCGCGTTCGGAGGGATTTTTAGGCAAATTAAGATCGCCCGAAGCCCGTTGTTTTCCCAAACTGAGATTTTTAAGCGAGAGAGCCGTATCGGAGGATTGGCTTTCCTTTCCCAGGGCTTTTAGTTCCGCGACTAAGGAAACGAAATTAGATTTTAAATCCGCCGACTGAACAATCAATTTTTCCTGGGCTTGAATTAAATTTTTCCGGGCGTCCAAAACGTCTTGATGAGCCTTGAGCGAACCGGATTCATGCGCGGCGGTCCAGTCCTTCTGTTTCAAATCGTCAATAGCCGCGGCCAACAAACGGCTGTCGGCTTGAACTTCTTTCATTCCGCCGGAAACGCGGGTCATTTGAGTATAAAGAACCATCTCTAGCTTCTCGAACTGCCCCTGGGCCTTGAGCTGTTCGCGAATGGAATCAGACAATATATTGGTCAACCCGCGTTCGATTTCCTGCGGGTCGGGGGCTTCCAAAAATCCGCCAAAAACAGGAGTTCCGCGGAAAATGCCGAAAGCCGCAATCGGCGTAATTCCTTGATAACTCATGTGTTCGGACAAAACATCGGCCCGGATTTGATCCATGAAAACGTCCTTATCATGACTGGGCCCCAAAGCGTCCAAACCAAGGATTTTGGCAATGCGCGCTTTTCCCTCCGGAGAAGCAATCTCTTGAACCAAGCGAGGCTCCCCTCCGGAAAATTCAGCGCCCGAGGCTTCCGGAACCAGCTTCGACAGCAAACGCAAGCGATCCTCCGCGGTCTGTCCCTGAGCCTTTGAAAGCCCCAACAGCGCCCAAATTTCTTCCGCTTGAGAGAAGGTTTTTTGGCGAACGGAATCAATCATTCCCGTCCAATCGACCCCGGTTTCCTTGCTCTGATGCGATTGAACCCATTTGAGAAAACGGACATTTTCCGCGAAAGCGGCCAGCTCCGCGTCCGCCAACGCCGCCGCGCGCTCGCGCGCGATTTGATCTAAGCGGTCAGCCTTATCCTCGGATAATTTGGCCAAGGCAATCAAATCCGGTTCCGGGGTACCCTTGCTTTTAAGGCGCAACTCAATCCACGGTTCCAAAAAGCCTCGGTTAATCGGAGTTTCATCGAGAGTTTGCCGCGCGTAAAAATAGCGCATGAACATCTCCGCCGGAGCCTTGTCAAAACCAGGCGCGGGAATGGGGGGCAAGGAATCCAAGCGGGGAACGCGAGCCACTTTTTCCTCTCCGTCAATCAGACGACGTCTGAGAGCGGCGAAGCTATCGGGCATCGAAACGGAATGAGCTGAACTCCCCGAATCAACTCCAAGACTGAGAAGAGATGCTTGAATGACCGCCTTTTGTCCTTTTAACTCTTCCACCTTGGCCAAGCTAAAAGGATCTCCCTTGGCGGACAAACTCTGAATCTCGGAATCGAGCATTTGAAGCCTGACCTGGTCGCGCGCGCGGAGATTCGCCAAATGAGAATCGAACGAATCTTGTTGCCTTTCTTCCGTCAAAAGCCTGAGACGCGCCGCCATCACTTTATCGGCGCGCCCCGAATCTTCCTCCGAAAGCGCGCTAATCAGGCGTCCGATAGTCCGAGCCGTCAAGGAAATTGGATCAGCCGAGACGTCTTGTACTTTCAAGTTTTTATCCACCATCTTTTGATAGGCCTTGGCCACTTGGACGCGCGCCTGAAAAATGGTCTTTTGGGCCGCGACCAAATTCTGCTCCTTAAGCGTTTCTTGAAGCTGTTGGTAAGCCTTTTCCGGAGAGATGTCAATGGACAAGACGGAATCCGCCGGTCGCCCCATCAAGACGTTGAGCGCCGAATGAGCCTCGTCGTTGGTTAAAACCATTTGAGCGCGCGACAATTTCGCGTTAAAAATTTCCTTTTTAATTTGGCTGACTTTCGCACGATCGCCGGAGGACTCAGCCCGGGACAATTCCCTTTGAAGCGCGGGAAGCGCCTGTTGGTCGATTTGAGCGATGGCCGATTGCGCGGCCTTGGCCTCGACGATATCCTGATACATTTGAAGGGCCGTCTCGACTTTGAGCTTGGACTCCAAGGCCCCGTAATAGGCGGACTGCCCCTTGTCGGCCTTGACTTGCAGTTCTTTAAGTTCTTCCGGCTGAAAGCGGGCTCCTGGAATCGGCAGAATCGGAAATCCGGTAAAGCCGAAAGAAGGCAAAAACCCGGTGCCGGTCGCGGTCAAATCCACTCCGATCATCAAATTAATCCAAAATTTTTGAGTGACATGATTGTCGGCTTTCGCCAATGCCTCAAACTCTTCTTGATGAAGAGCCAAGGCTTCCAAGGATGAGTTCTGAAACGCGGTTTGAATGGCCCCGCTTAAATCCGAAACGCTCATCGGCGGCGCCATGGAATGAGATTTTCCTCCCACCGCCTCATCCATCGCGGCCCAAGCTCCGGCGGAAGCGGCCTGTGATTGAGAATTGACGGTCGCCCGAGCGTTCAAATTCCATAGGTTGATGGCTTGTCTCAATTCGCTTCTTGAAATTAAACCGTTGCGATAGGCTTTAATAGCGAATTCTAGTTCGCTGCTGGTCTGAGGAAGAGCCGCGGTCATTTCCCCCGCCGTCTGTCCCCAGACGTCGGCTTCACGGCGTTCATTGCTTGCCAACAGACGGTATTGGGAATGGATGTCCTCCATTTCCTTGATATCGGCCTGGCTTTTGAGCAAATAACTCTTGTTTTTATCTTTTGAGGATGGGTCATAAAAAGGAAGCCTTAAGGTTCCGCCCATGCCGAAAATCTGCCCTGCCATCAAGTCCTGGATTTGAGTTCCGATTCCGAAGGTAAATTGATCGACAAAGGGAATCCAATCCATGATGTTGAAGCGGTCTTCGCCAATACGATCTTTTAGAGATTTTTTATCCAAGGACCCAAGAATCTTTTTGAGGCGGTCGGGAGCGGCCACGAGGGAATGAATCTCCTTGACTAAGTTTTGAACGTCGGCGAGATTTAAGTCGTCAAACGGAGTCGGAGAAGACGGGTTTTTCCCGGCCATGATATTGTAGCGGACCCGCGCCTCGCTTAATTTCTCAGATGCCTCCGCCATCTGCGCCTGGGCCTTTCCCTTTTCAATGACGGAAGAAGCGTTTTGGAGCAAAAACGCCGCGCGCTGAACGGCAACCCGCGCCTTGACGATTTGAAGAGCGCTCTCTTCCCAGTCCTTGGTCAATTGAACCAAGCGAGACTGAAGCAAAAGACCGTTTTTATAAAGAGAAACGACTTTATTGTCTAAAAGCCCCTTTTGCGTCTTGGTCAAAGTCACCATAGTCTCGGTCCCGCTCATGAAACCTCCGGTGGCGGCCAGTTCCGCCGGGTCGTTGGAAACGGGGC
Organism: Elusimicrobiota bacterium; assembly: GCA_027371715.1. Lineage (GTDB taxonomy): Bacteria > Elusimicrobiota > Elusimicrobia > UBA1565 > UBA9628 > JAKAQV01. Next base: position 26,377 of record DAHXMM010000022.1, read on the forward strand.
CCGAGACAAAGCCGGCGTCTCCCACCACCTTGACGTTGTCTAAAATCGCGCCCGCCGAACGCAAGTCCTTGATGTCGTGGTCCAAGGTTCCGATTTTCTGTTCAATGAGCCTTCTACCCACATCCTTGGCGAAAACCGCTTTAAGCTCGTTGAGATCTTTTTGGCCTTTTTGGGGTTTAAGAAAAGCCCCCATGCGCTTTTGATAGCCCTTGAGCGCTTTCCCACCGTTTAAATCATCCGCGGCGCTGCGGGTCACTTCATTCCATAATTGAGAAAGACTGGCCGAGGTATTAAACATCAAGGACAAGCGGTTGTTATAGCCGACAAACGGAGAACCGTATCCAACCGACACCTGCGTTCGGTTGGTCAGTTGCTTGCCGATCTGCGCATAATAAGCGTCGGCGGGCCCCAGCATTTGCCCCGTCGCGCTAAAAACAATTCCATTTTGGGGAAGCTGCACCGACAACTGATCAATGGCGATGTTATACTGCTGTCCCAACTCCCCGGTCGCGGTGTTGGAGATTCGAACCAAATCCACCGGCCTTCCCGAACTGTCCTGACCGCGAATCGTAAATCCCTTTAAAATCGTCGTGCCCAGGGTTTGCTGCGTAATATCGTAAGTACCGGCGTAATTGGCGTAATAAAGGTCAACGGTAAACGGATTACTATCATCCTTAGAAACGACTCCCGATTGTTTAAGAAGAGAAGCCACGTCGAATGTCGGCCCGATTTTGGTCTCATAAAAATTCGCGCTTTTTCCGTGCGCGGCGATATCGAAGGTTTGGTTCAGACTCGGGTCAAGGCCCGTGAAGTCGAGATTGGCGGTCTCAAAAAATTGCCGCGGATCTTTCGCGAACAAAGCCTGCTGGTCGGCGTTTAAGCTCATGACCGGAGTCAATTGAATGGAGGTTTTGGCGTTTCCTCCGTAATAGTACGGTTGATTGGCGGAATTTTGCGCCGCCGCATCTCCAAAGCCCGTCAAACCGACGTAAAGTTTTCCATTCATTAAAAGCATCGCGTAATCATTAAAGAGAAGAAGGCGGCTTTCATTGGCTTGGGACGCAAACGACATATTCGGGGGAACGTCCAGAATGTCGTGATGGATAATCGCCTCGAAATAATTGACGTTATTTTTGCGCAAAGTCTCGACTTGAACGCCGACGCCCTTGTCTCCCCAAGGCGCGTTCGAGGCCCCGCCGGTTTCCGGCGGGGAATAGGTGTCGTAAGCCATGACGCTTAAATTACTTCCCATCACATGGGCGACGTTACCCAAGGTCACTTGATTGGTCGAACTCAAGCCGTAAGGAACTCCAAATCCTGTTTGATAAACCAGATAAAAACCGTCCGCGGAATCCCCCAAATTCATGACCTGCGCTCCGGGGATGAGTTGTGCGATGTTTTGGGGATTGGCGAGAATGCTTTGCCCCAAGGCCCCGATGTCGGCCGAGGAGGCATTGGCTCCGCCGGACAAACTTGAAAGGATGTTGTTGACAAAATCGGGAAAATTCGATTTTTTAATCACCAAAGCCGAAGCCCCGGAGGATGAATTGAGTCCCATGCCCCAGCCGGAATCGCTCAGATGAAGGGAATCAAATTCCTGCTTAATCTGATTGGGAACGCGCGCCCATTCTTCATCCGTTAAACTTAAGCGCAAGTTGATGAGCTCTTTTTGTTTATCCCCGATTAAATCCATATCCGCTCTCAAAATGCGGTCGGCGCGGGATAGATTCTCTTTGAGCAAGGTCCACTTATGATTGGCCTCAAGAACCTTGCGGGTGTCATCCTGAATCTGGGAAATCGCATGCGAGGTTTGGTGTAGCGCGCTGTCGTAAGGGCTATTGAGTTGTCCCATCCATGACAAAAGTTCGGATTTCGTGCTATTCAAACTGCTCATCGTGTTTTGAAGCGCCGTCATCATCGAATTCATCGCCGTCAAATCGCCCTGATCAACGGTGACCCCCGAGCCGTAAACCTGATTAGCCATGGCCTGATAATAGGTGGCGAGGAGGTTTACCGTCCCTAAAGACCCGGGATCGTATTGACTAATCTTGATATTGTAAAAATTGATTCCCTCTTGGAGAACGGACTGCAAAGAATTGAGCATCGCGATTTGATTGGCGTAAACCGTCGCGGTTGGGGGGCTATTGCCACCTGAGTTGATGTAAGCCTCGTCCTGCTTTAATTGCGCTTGAGCGCTGTTTAAAGCGGCGGTTGCATCATTTAAGAATTTTTCAGCTTGGGGAATCTCGGTCGCGAGTTCCTGCTGGGAGCTCTGAACCGTCGAAAAGGAATAGAGAAAGCGCGCGATTGAGAAAGAAATCGAAGGAGAATTGGCGCTGCTTCCGGATGACGGCGCCAAGATTTTGGCCGCGTCCAAGGCCAAAAGGGCCAACTGTTGAGCGTTAGAAACGGTCGGAGACGGCTGATGACCGGTTTGAACGGCGAGACCGCCCCCGCCGCCCACATTAATTGAAGACGCTGAGCCCGCTTGGGCCGCGATATTTTTCAGCTCGGAAGCCAAACCGGTTAAATTCCCGTTGTTAGTCACGGAGAGAGAATAAATCTGATTATAGCCCGCTTGACTCGCCGCGACATTGGTCGGCAATTGATAGGACGAAAGATTGTATTTCCCGCCCGACAAGGTTTGGATTTTCGTTAGGATTTGGTTAAGTTGCGCATCTTGATCGTTGATTTCCTTGACGCGCTGATCCATTTCAGTCGTGTAAAGGGTAATTTTTTTCGGGAGGCTGTATGGCCCGCCGCCGGGATAATTACTGTCCTTCAAATAATCTACGGTCTCATTCCCATTAAAATTCGGGTCTTTTCTCTCGTTGACCTGAGTCAGATTCGTTGAAACCGTCTGTTGAAGATTGGTGAAATTGGTCTGCCAAGATTGCAAACTCGACAAACTGCTGGCGGTGTTTCCGGAACTGCCGCCTAAAGAGATCAGCCCCCAAGGAATGGTTTTATCGTTGAGTTGTTGAGTTTGGGTAATCAGAGAATTTTCCGCGCTAAAAAGCTCTTGATAAGCTCCATTGGAAGACACCTGCTGAATGGAAGACTCTTGATAGGGAATGAGCGTGTTTTCCAAGGCGTTTTGAATGTTGTTCAGAGGCGAGATAATGTCGTTTTGAAGCAAATTTTCCTTGCGGTTAATAAGCGCCTGCACCGCGTTGGTCGGGGGATTGGCATTGGCATTGGGATATTGGGCCACGAAAGCCTGATCGGCCCCAACATCGTTGATGATATTTTGCACCATGTTGACGGCCTGCTTCATGGCGGTCTGGGCTTGGGGAACGGTACCTCGAAGCGCGCTTTGAATGGTCGTCACGGTCGTCTGGGCCTCGCTTCCTTGAATGACCAGCCAAGCCGCCTGCGGCAAGAGAGAAGCGATTTTCACCAAATCCAGGGAAGCCTGAAAAGCCTGGGGTGTTCCGTTATTGGGTATCTGTGCGTTTTGAAGAGCCGTTCCATAATTTTGAACCGCGGTTTGGAGTTGGGTCAGAGTCAAACCCGAAAGCCGGGGCAAGCTCGGCCCTCCAGCCTGACTGATTTGGTTGGCCATTTGATCCATTTGAGAGGTAATGGAGTTAATGGATGATTGCGCTTGGCTCAAGGTTTGGCTCGCTTGGGCTTCCCAAACCGGCAAAGACTGAGGATAAGAACGCCCAAATTCATCGGTCACCATCGTCTGATTATTGGGGTCTAACATCGCCGCGACCGAGTTAAGGTCCTTTTGAAAAGTATTGAGTTGCCCTTCCCAGTAAGACTTTCGCGCGCTTAAAATTTCGCTAAAGCTCATCGAGTTGGAAATGCCCGGGCCGCCCGGAACGTCTTTAATAATGACTGGCCAGGCTTGAGTAGGCGCCGTCTTAATTTCGCTGAGGCCATTCTGCGCTGATTGAAGATTGGTCTGGACCTCGGTCAAGATATTTTTAAATTCCTTGAGCGAAAATGCCGAGGGATTGTTGGGATTTCCGTTCGTACGCCATTGAGACACCTGTCCCAGTTCCTGCAAACGCAGTTGAAACTTCGCCTCCAAAGCCTGCGCCTCGGAATCAAAACTTCCGCTCGTAACTCCTTCATGAGAGGCAATGGTCGCCATAACCGAGGGAAGCGCGCCTTTGACGGAAGTGAAAACTTGGACCGCGGAAGAAGCTTCGCTAAAATCGGAAGAGAGTTGATTTTGTTGGGTTTGATCGGCCTGGGTCTGCTGAGTCGCTTCCTGCTGCCATTGCGGAAGATTAGACTGCGCCTGTTGAGCTGCCGCTTGGTTTTGTTGCGACAAGGTCTGGGACTGGTCTATTTTCTGGATGTTGGTATTCAAAAGACCTTCCATCCCGCTGATCGCGTTTTCCGCCGCGTTAATTTCGCGAAGGCCTAGAGCGAAATCCATGACCGCCGAAACCTGGGAAAGGCCTTGAATAAAATTCATCATATCCTGCCCGTTCCGGCGATTATTCAGAGCGCTCTCCCGCGCCTTGGAAACGACTTCAAGCACTTTTCCAGTCGCGTCCCGCATTTTCATCTGGGCCGCGGCATTGGTTCTGAGAGTTCTAATCTCCTTCACCAAGTTTTCGATTTTATGATCCACCTTCAAATCTTCGGGGGAAAGGGGACGTTCGCTCGGGACGTTTCTCCCCACCTTGCGGTCCAGATTGCTCAATACGGACTTGATCATTCCAGGACGAATTTCCTGATCCTCGGCATAACCGATGCGATTCTCCGGGCCTCTGCGTTTTTTTGCATCCATCGAAGACAGATCTTTCAGTTTTTGCTTCAATTCGTGAAGATGTTGGTCTGAATTTGAGGCAGGACGGCTTAAATCATGGTTTTCTGAAAGCTTTGAACGGACATAACGCTCGTTTTGAGCCTGTCGTAATTTGGCCAACCGCGCTCGATAGGCCTTGATTTCACCCGGGGTCAAAGGCCGGTTTTGAGTTTTGAGCGCCGCCTCGTCTTTATGAACCGAGGCCAAATCTTTTTGAAGCTTCAGTTCTTGCGCGCGCGCGGCTTTCATCTCGTCCTTAAAATTTCCCGCCGATTTCTCAAGTTCTTTAAGGCGAGCGTCTATTTCCTTGGGAGTTTTTTTGTAAAGCTCGGAGTCAAACGGAATCGGCTTACTGGGAGCGGAAGCCGCCGCTACCACGCCCGCGGCCGCAGCGCCGGCGGTACGGGAGTTGAGAGTGTGCATGACCGCGTCCGACAAGTTAAATCCCAAGGCCGATTCAACTTTGTAGAGAAGGACATTCCCCCAGGTAATCGCTCCACCAAAAGGAATCACGCTTTGACCTTTAGGGGCTTCAAACGCCGAGAAAAGGCCGTGAAAGCCGTGAAAGTCGTGCCCCGTAACCGCATGCCAAGAAGGAGTCAGGCTTGTATCAATCTGGGCTCCGTAGGAAAGAATTCCTTGAATCTCGGAACCGACGGTCAAAAGCCCCAGGAAAAACTTAAGGTCCTGCCAAATGAAGAATTTCCAAAACTCGCGCGCGAAAACGGCCGAGGCCATGGCCTGGGTCCAACTTACGGAATCTTCGGGATGTTCGGCTTCAAGACGCCGGCGATGCCAATCCACCGACTGGGGCAAGGTAAAAATGGTCGAGAGAATAAAAGTATTTAATATGGGGCCAAGAACCAAATCCTTCATCAAGGCCTGTGTGGCAGCGGCTACAATGGGCGCAAAAACTCCACCCAAGAAAGGAATCCCTGAAATGAAAACAGGAAGGCCGTTGGCGGCCGTAACCAACAGCGGCCCCATCACGGGAATAGATAAAAGACTTAAGTGGAGAATCGCGACCCCCGGAGCCAAGGCGCCCAAGATTCCCATCGCCACCGCCGAAGCCACCGCCATAATGAGTCGGCGTCTTAAAAAGGCCAAAAGCGGCAAGGGGGCGACATGGCCAAAAATTCTCACCAAACGACCCGGCCCGGTTGAGAGAAAACGAGAGGCCCAGGTTTCGCCGTTTCCTGAAATCGCGCTTTCACGCAAAACGCGGCGGAAAAATTGCTCGGCGTTTTGGGTCTCGACGACCAGCCCGCCATCGACGTCGGCCAGACTCAAAAAATCCTCGGTGGAATGGGCGAAGGTATAGCTGATATTCTGCCGGAAATAACCCAAAACGAAAACGTCAAACAAATGATACGGGAACCGGACAAAAAAACCCAAGAGATGCTTCTGAATCTCGAAGGTTCTTTTCAGCCGGCCCTTCCATCCCGGCTCGTAATGCAGATTCGCCAATTTTTGAAATCCAACATGGTATTTTTGCGCGTCGAAATGCTGAAAGCGCTGGGCGTTGAGCTTTTGAAGCCCCAGATAAACCGCGTCCCACTCGGCATGAGGAGAGTCTTCTTTAAGCCCGACCTTGGACGCGAGTTCTATCACGCGCGCGCGCGTAATATGGAATTGACGGGAAATTTGATCGATGATTTGGGGAGTCTTGGCGTTTAAGGGCAGACGGGAAAGCTCTAAGTCATGCTTAAGGCCGATAACTTTCCGGTATCCAAAAATATTCTCATGGAAAATCGAAACTCCCGGAGGACCCCTGGGCGCTTCCGGCGGCAAGGCCGCTTGGGGATCGCCCGGAGGCGGCCCCATCGGCGGACCGCCGTCCCCAATTTTTCCCGCGCCGTCAAAAAGCGCCCGACTCGCCAAAGCCGCCGCCTCGGGAGAGAAGTTCGCAATTCTATTTTTTTCTTCGTCATTCCGGCGAAAGCCGGAATCCAGGCCATCGCGAACGGACTGGACCCCGGCTTTCGCCGGGGTGACGACGGGAGAATTGGGGACTATCCCTAACTCCCCAGGCCTGGTCTCCACCCCAACGACCTTTTGCGCTTGACTCGCGGATTTCTCCAGAGAAGGTTGGGAAGACGTTTCAATTTTTTTCGCTTCGCTCGGCAATGGTTCCGAAGGCAAAGCCGCGTTCGGAGGAGGAATTTCGGCTCCCGATAAAGAAGCCGCCGAAGGATCCAGCGACTGATCGGGAAGAGAAAGTGGGTTTTGGAGCGGGTCTGGGGCATCTTCTTTGGGAGCGTCCGCGGCTAAAACGGCGTAAAAACGGGACCCCGGAGACAATAAGATCAAGCTGAGGGCCAGAAATATGGAGAGAAATTGCTTGATCTTTTTTTGAATCATGCGTAAGCGAGATTAAATCGGCGCGGCAAGTTGAAAGCTAGTGGGCCCTCCTTTTTACCGCCGGCATCCGGACGTTTGAGCGCGCGATACGTGATGAAAGAAAACAAAAATTGTAAAACGTTCGACGCCGCGACGAGAACCAAATCGATGTGTTTGGCCGGATTCTGCCAAGCCTGGGTTCCCCCCCAGACCACAAAACACGCGGCAATGAGGCAGAAAATTAAAACAAACCCCGGGGCAAAACTATTTGGTTTTTCCCCCCGCTTGATGGTCATCAAATCCGGAACAAACAAGGACAAATAAAAGCCTTGAACCAGAATCTGAATTCCCGCGCTAATCAAAGGCAACGGAACTGGGAAAACCGATGAAATCAAAGAGGGCATGAAAGCGGCGAGACCAAAATACATTCCAAAGCCCGCGGCAATAAGAAGAGGCGCCAAGGCTAAGGTCATTTGAAGAGAACGGTCCGTTCGAAGTTCGTTCAACCATTTCCTCAGCCAAGACCCGTCATGGGAAGGAACGCTTGGCTGGGTTTTTTCCTTTGGGAGAAATTTCGCCAGCAAAATTCCCGCGGCCAAAACGGCGGAAACCGACAGGCACTCCGAACCCCACAAAAATTTATCGGCCGCGGTCTGAGCCGGAGCGACGATGAGCCCGACCATGAGATTGGCCGCGATCACCCCGTAAGTCCGCCAGTTATAGCTTCTCTTTTTGATGAGATCATGAAGCTCGGGAATAGCCATTACAAAACCGAGAGCCATGCTGACCCAA
>DAHXMM010000038.1:0-5901 GCA_027371715.1 Elusimicrobiota bacterium
GTCGTTTATCCCGGGATCGAACACATTCTATCGCACCCCGCGGATGACAGCATCATTAAGCGGCACAATCTCGATCAAAGACCCTTTATTCTCGCCGTCAGCACCGCCAACCGCTACAAGAATTTCGCGGCAGTGAATCGCCTCTCCCAAAGGCTGGAGAAAATGGGTAAAAACGTTTCCGTCATCGCGGCCGGTGGGAAGAACATCCGAGTCTTTGGGCATGCCGGCGAACAGAAATTGTCCCATATTCAGCACCTCGGCTCTCCCACCAACGCACAATTAAGAGCGCTCTATGAAGCGGCCGCTGGTTTTCTTTTTCCGTCCTTCTATGAAGGGTTCGGTTTCCCGCCCATGGAAGCCATGGCCTGCGGATGCCCCGTCATCGCTGCTAGGACGGCGTCCATCCCCGAGGTCTGTGGAGAAGCCGCCCTTTATTGCGATCCAACCAATGATGAGGATATATTCAAGCAAGTCTGTCGCGTTTTAGACGACGCCGATTTGCGTAAGAATCTGCGCGAAAAGAGCTTGGCCCGTGCCCGGGAGTTTACCTGGGGAAAATGCGCGAGAGAATTTCTCAAGGTTTCTGAAAGCGTAATAACTTGATGCCTCCCGTCAAGAACGCCAGCGTCGTCATCCCCGCGCTCAACGCCGGAAAAAGACTCGGCCCTATTTTGCAAGTTCTTACCCAAGTTTTTGCTCCCGAGGATATCGTAGTCGTGAATTCAAGCTCTCAAGACAACACCCCAGAAATCGTCAAGAACTCTCGTTGTCGGCTCTTGACCATCGCGCAAAAAGATTTTGATCACGGGCGCACCCGGAACCTTGGGGCAAGCATCATCCAGAAAGAATTCATCATTTTTATGACCGATGACGCACTTCCCGAAAGCGCGGAGACCCTCGTTCAACTCTTGCGTCCCTTTGAAGACCCGTCTATCGCCTCGACATACGCCCGGCAATTGCCAAGACCCCAAGCGGACCCATTGGAACGCTTTGCCCGCGTTTTTAATTATCCGAGCGAACCCCGGCTGCAATCCAAGGAATCACTCCCACAATTAGGAATCAAAACCTTTTTTTGCTCGGATTCCTGCGCGGCCTACCGCCGCACGATCTTTGAAGCCTTGGGAAAATTTCCCGAGCCCTGCCCGGTGAGCGAAGACATGTACATGGCCGCCAAAATGATTTTGGCGGGATATAAGGTGCGCTACACTCCGGAAGCCCGCGTCATTCATTCGCATCCGTTGCCGCTGGCAAAGCAGTTCCTCCGTTACTTCAACATCGGCCGTTTTTTCGAACGGGAAAAATGGATTTTAGAAGAAGCGCCCCCAACTTCCGAAGGAATTAAGTTTTTAAAAGCGGAAACCCTTTATCTCTGGAAAGAAAGGCGCTTTTTATCCCTGCCGCTCATCGTTTCAGACGCCGCCGCAAGATTCTTGGGCCTTAAGCTGGGGATGAATTATCACCGCCTTCCAATCTGGATACTGCGGCGATTATTACCTCCCAATAAGAGTTAAGAACAAGGCCATGACGGAGTCCCCAATCGCGGACCAGGTATAAAGAGAGATTCTCACCCCGACACCCAATTCTCGCAAGGTGCGGAAATTTAAAACCTGAAGGCCGATTTTCCTTTAACTCAAAACTTCTCCACCCCACAACAGTCTCAGAAAATCACCCCACGGCAAAACCTCGGCAAAAACGCCCTTTTGTCGGGAAAGACCGCCATAAAGGCCCCAGGCGCGCAAGCGCGCGGGTTTAAGCTCTTCTCCAAGCCTTGCCAAGCCGCGCTCATAAGAGTTTCGCCAATACGCGGAAGACTTGACTTCAAGAGCGACAAACCCTTTGGAGTCCTCGATGAGAAAATCCGCCTCAACCCCCTCCGGAGAACTCCAATAATAGACGGGATAGTTTAAGCCGGAATAGGACAAATAAGCCCGCAATTCATGCAGAATCAGCGTTTCAAGCAAAAAAACCAGATTCTTCCTCCGTTGGAGGATAACTCATTCGTTCGGAAAGCGCGCGGCAAACCCCGGCATCGAAAAAATAAAATTTTGGATGTTTCACCTGCTTAGTGGCCCTTTTGAGCTTCCACGCCGGAAGCCAGGAGCCGATGAGCGTATCCGACAATATCTCAAAGTATCCCTCAACCGTTTGGCGTGCAACCTGAGCGTCCCGCGCAATACCAGCCACGCTGGTTGTTTGTCCATTATGGCGGGATGCAATCTCCAAAAAACGGGCAAAACCGCCGATGTTGCGCGTCAAGGCCTCGGCTTTAATTTCCTCTTGAAGATAGCTCGCCGCATAGGCGCTCAAATAATCCCGCGGGTTTTCCGCGTTAAAAGTCATGGGCAACATTCCCAACTCAAGGGGCCTCAGCCCCGGACCAACGCGAAAATCCACCTCGGCCGAAACCAAAGGAAAGAAAGGTCTGGACAGAGCCCGCCCCGCCAAAAGGTTGGCCCCTCCTTTTTTGAGCTTGCGCGCGCTGGACCCGGAGAGAATAAGTTTCAAATGTCGCGTTTCAATCAACCGGTGAACCTCGTCCAACAACGCGGGAACCTTTTGCACCTCATCAATGACAACCCAACTCCCCGCGGATAGAAGGGATGTCTCCCGATAGAGAAGATTCGGCTCTCGGCTCAAACGCAAAAATTGTTGAGTATCAAGGAGATCGTAATAAACCGCGTCCTTAAAATTGGCCTTAATCCAGGTAGATTTCCCGGTCCCGCGCGGCCCAAGAATAAAAGCAGAACTCTCCAGTTTTTTAACAAGACGTGTAAACATAGTTGGCTAATTTCCGGTAAATATGCTGATATTATATCAGATTATAAGAAGTTAAGTGATGTGTCCCTACAATGCGATAATGTCCCAATCGCGGACCACGTATAAAGAGAGATTCTCATGGCGCGAAAGGAAATTTTGGAGGAGAATCAAAGCCGAGCAGTATTTTTAAAATCATGAACACCCGCCGCGATTGGCCAAGGCGAAATCTCCGCAAAGCCGCCACCAAAATGCCGCAATAAACCGTCGGCAAGAACCCCGGGAAAAATCTCCGCATGAACGCGATTCGATTGCGGATCTGGTAATAATCGGCGAAAGCGGTTCTTTTTTCCGGATTCAGCCGATTCCCGCCCGTCGTGCGGCCCTCCTTATGAAAAATCAGGCTTTTCGGCGCGTAGGCCAATTCATAACGCCCCCGAGCGCGCATGGCCCAATCAAATTCCTCATAATAGATGAAATACCTTTCATCCATAAGACCGATTTCCTCGATGAACTTTCTCTTCGCCAAGACCGAGGCTCCATAAATCGCGGATAGATTTCTCTCGATTGCTTCCGGAGAGGGCAACGGGACCGTCTTTTTCTCTCCAAATCCAATCTGAATTCCCGTTCCCCACCAACGATTGAGGCGCATTCCTCCATAGGCTTGAACAAGCTCGGGAAATTGGTGATAAACGACCGTGGACCCGCAAAGCCCGGCCCGGGGTTTTTCCTCAAGACGCCGAACCAAATGCGTCAGCGCCTGGGAGTCCACACACACGTCATTGTTGAGAAGCCACGCGTAATTCAACTCGGGACGCCCCAGAAAATAACGAAGCCCGGCATTGCACCCGGCGGCGTATCCTTTATTTTCGGGGATACGCACAAAAACAAAATCCGCCCCGCGCGCGTTCTTTGGGCCGCCCAATTCCGCTTCCTGCTGACTCAAACAGATGAAATTTATCTTCTTTCCCTTGGCCCAACCGATAAGCCGTTCCCAAGAATCATCCACTGAACCATTATCACAAACGACGATCTGAAAATTCGGATAATCCATTCCACGCAAGCTCTCCAAACATCCCAAGGTGTCGGCCCATCCGCAATAGTTGAGGATGATGATTCCAACTCCGCGACTGGCGGAAGACTCCGAAGAGCTTCCGAGCGATTTCGCCGCCCGGGCGATTTCATCGGCCGAGAAATCAAAAGCCTCCGCGCGCCGAGCCTCGGAAACCGGTTTTCCCTCATACGGCTGAAACGCCAGGTAACGGCACAAGGGATGATGATACGGGTGATTGGGAAAGACCAAGAAATCTGGAATAGTCGCACCCCAGAAAGAAACCGTTTTAGCTCGCGACGCCAAAGCCAGATGCAAAAGACCTCCGTCAATCGAAAAAACGACTTGGCTCAAGGCTAAAAGACCAACGAGTTCTTCAAAATCTCTTCGGCCTCGCAGGTCAATCACTCTGGAATCGGGTAACGATAGAGAATCGCCATGAGCGGGTTCTCCAATAAGAATTATGCCAAGCCCTTGGTTCAAACAATATTCCAGAATTTTTTTAAATAACACGGGCGGCATATTTTTTTCGGCTCGGCTCGTCGCCGGATAGAGAACGGCGTATTGACGGCTCGTCAAGCCCCGCTCTGAAAGAATCTTTTCCGCGCGAGCGCGCGCTTTTTCCAAAACGCGCTCTTCAAAATAAATATGCTCGGGGTTAAAAGCGATTCCAAATGATTTTTCAAGACAACCCACATAAGACAAAGGACGGCTGACCATCGTAGTAAATTTAGAACTTGAAGTCCCCACCCAAACGGTTTCCATGAAACGAACGTCCTTAATATTTTGAAAGAAGTGTAAAAATAGGCGTGCAAAGGGCAACGTTAATCGAAAAAGCCCCAAGGGGTTAAGCCCAAACCCAAAGTAACCGACTAAAATCAACTGGTCTAAATCTCTGATTTCTCGCCGCCAACTAACAGGGGAATGAGTTTGGTAGATTTTCGCTCCGGCGATAATTTTTTCGCCCACCAAAAAATCATAAAGGCCCCGGGTCGATTCGTTTCCAACCCCGTAAACCTCGTGCCCTTGGGCCTTAAGACCATATAAAAGCGGCAAGGACATCAAGATGTCCCCCAGTCCCGAGCCGTTATGGATGCCGATTTTCACGAAATAAGCCCCTGTTCTTTGCGCAAGTGTTTTTTCCATGTTCGTTGGTAAAAGAAACGAACAAATTTATAAACTGGAGACGGCATCAGGAAAAGGGGAAAGGTCTTGATCCAAAAAGCGGGATAACGCCAGTAATTTTTTACGCAGAGTTTGAACGCCTGAATAAAAAAATCCGCGCTTGCGCTTTCCGAACGCGCGGTCATTAAATGAAAACGAACATGATGAGAACCGACCTGAGACATAACATAATGGAACACTGAAGCGCACCCGAACACTCCCTTCGAGACATCCCGATACCCGACCACATCGATTTCAAGACGTCGGTAACGCCCCAAATCCGAAAGAAAGCTGTCGTTTCCGCTTCTCCAACCCACCAGTGGAGTGGATAAATACATCCAACGCGAATTTTTGCGCAACATTTGTCCAATTATATAGATATGAACATACGCATTGAAATAGTTCTGAACTGGTTCATTAGCGACCACTAAATCCCACGAGCTTTTATTAATGATCTGTCCCGAAATATAGCCAAAGTAAAGAACCAAAGCTCTGAAGCATTCCTCCGAATCCTGATAGAAATAATCTTGCCGCGGAAGCGGCGCGGGTACAAATATCGAACGGCTTAAATCACGGGAATACTCATTTCGGTTGACGCTGATACCGGAAAGATTCTTTTCTTTTCCAAGAATCTCTAGAACTTGCCTGATGCCGCCAGGCTCTATGATATCATCGCTGCCCAAAAACCAGCAATAACGCCCATGCGCGATGGAAATTACTTTCAAATAATTCCTATCTGCGCCGATATTTGTTTCGTTTCGGGAATAAAGAATGGGAACCGGGCTTTTTTCAGCCGCCCGCGAAACCACGCGTCCAGTATCATCGGTCGAGGCGTTATCGCTGACGCAAATCTCAACAACCCCATCCCAGGATTTTTCATATTGAGAAATTACGCTTTCGAGAGTTTCTCCAATATAACCCGCCCGGTTGTA
>DAHXMM010000009.1:0-25328 GCA_027371715.1 Elusimicrobiota bacterium
TACCAGCCGATTAAGGTCTCCGTCAAATAAGCCATGCTCACAATCATCGAGGTTAAAAGAGTCACCTTCGCCATAGCGTCAATATGCTTGAGGGTAATATAATCCTTAAAGCCGAGAAATTCTCGGGACAAAGTGAGCAGAGTCAACACCATCGCAAAACCGGAGAAAATGGCTCCCGCCACGAAAAACGGCGGGAATATAGTCGAATGCCATCCCGGAACCATGGCGCAGGCGAAATCCATGCTGACCACGGTATGAACCGATAAAACCAAGGGCGTCGCCAGTCCCGCTAAAAGAAGAGAAGCTTTTTCATGATTCAGCCAAGTTCTTGCCGAGCCGCTCCAACCAAGACTCAGCATCCTAAAGATAAACCGGCGAATGGCGCCCTTGGCATGGGCGGCGGCGGTGGCCAAATCCGGCAAAAGACCCATATACCAGAATAGTAATGAAATAGTCAGATAGGTGCTGACCGCGAACACGTCCCACAAAAGCGGAGAACGGAAATTAACAAACAAAGGCCCCATGGTGTTGGGGTAATAAGGAAAAAGCCAATAAAGACCTCTCCAAATGCGGCCCATGTGAAGAAGCGGATTAAGGCCCGCGCACATGACGGCGAAAATAGTCATGGCTTCCGCCGAGCGGTTAATCGCGGTTCTCCACTTTTGGCGGAACAAAAGGAGAATAGCGGAAATCAAGGTTCCCGCATGACCGATACCGACCCAGAAGACAAAATTGGTAATCGCAAACCCCCAGGAAACAGTTTTGTTGAGCCCCCAGGTCCCAACTCCGGTCCAAATCAAATCAGTAACCATGATGACGCCCCACAAGAGGGCCAAGCCCGCCACCGTGAAAGCTGCGAACCAGCCTAACGGCGGGCGCTTTTCCATGGGAGCGCAAATATCATCAGTAATCTGTCCGTAGGTTTTTCCGCCTTCAACAAGAGGCGGGCGCAAAATCTCGCTGGAAGCCGTCGCTGTCGTCATGACTTTACATTCCTCACCTTGGTCTGATAGTAAATTGAAGGCTTAACCCCTAACTCCTCCAAGGCTCGGTAGACTCGGGTTGACACGGCCTTAGAAGCCACTTGAGAGTTGGAATCATTGATGTCGCCGAAAACCAACGCCTGGGTCGGGCAACTCTGTACGCAGGCCGGCTGAACCTCGCCGTCATGAATTTTTCGATTCTCAATCTGAGTCGTAATTTCAACGTCCCGAATTCTCTGATAGCAGAAATTACATTTTTCCATCACGCCGCGTTGACGAACGGTCACATCAGGATTTAAAACCAAATCTTGAACCGCGTCATCCCGGTCATAATCAAACCAGTTAAAGCGGCGAACTTTATAGGGGCAGTTGTTTTCGCAATAGCGGGTTCCCACGCAGCGGTTATAGGTCTGCATGTTAATCCCTTCAGACGAGTGAGTTGTCGCCGCGACCGGGCAAACGGTCTCGCATGGAGCGTTGTCGCACTGCTGGCAAGTCATGGGCTGAAACGCGACCGTCGGGTTCTGTGGAGCATTGGTCTCAGACCCTGAGTAGTAACGGTCGATGCGGATCCAATACATATCGCGACTCTTTCGAACCTCGGATTTACCCACGGTCGGGATATTATTTTCCGCTTGACAGGCAATCACGCAAGCCGCACAACCGCTACAACGATTTAAATCCACCGACATCGCCCATTTATGCCCGGGATATTCATGTTTATCCCATAAGCCATCGCCGGAATCGGCGCCGGAAGAGCTTCCACCTCCGGAGGCGTTTTTAGCGTATTCTTCCAGAGTCTCTTCTCTTAAAGCGTGTCTCTTATCTTGAAGATAAGGGTCTCTTTGAAAATCATAGCGTTGAATTTTCGCCAAGGGATGAATTTTTTCTCCTGCGGCAACGGAGACAAGGGAAGAATTTAAAAATGGGTAAACGTTCGCGGTGTGAAGCGTCGCAATCTTAACAGGGAAAAATTTAATTTTAGTGATGGGATAGTTAGCGGCAATATCATCGGCCGTAATGCGTCCATAACCCAGGGCCGCGGCCACAACGCCTTCCGGCATCCCCAACTGAATTTGAGCTGGAATCTCGAAAGATTTTTTGCCGCTACTCACACGAACCATGCGCCCTTCAACAATCCCCAAACGTTTGGCATCCGCCGGAGAAAACTGAACGTAGTTTTCCCACGAAACGCGGGTCACCGGATCAGGCAATTCCTCAAGCCAAGGGTTAAATGCCTGATGGCCGTCATAGAGATTAATCGGGGAATAAGCGACAAACTCAAAATCTCCCTCTTTAACTTTGGGCCTGGAGTTTTTAACCTCGGCTAAAGCGGCGGAAGAAAATGAAGTATGAGATAAAGACGGCGCTTCATAAGAGGCAACTCCGGATTCCAAAGAAGCGTCCCAGAAATGGTCAAAATTATGAGAAGACTTTTGTTTTGGAAATACGTGAGACTTCCAGTAAGCGCGGACAAAATCATAGGCGCTCTGGGTTTTTCCGGCCAAAGCGAGTAAGGTTTCCATCGCCGGTCGACTGTTGAAAAGAGGCCTAATTGCCGGCTGAACAATCGTGATCACTCCGGGAACTGGTTCGGCATCTCCCCAACTTTCAAGAGGATGGGAATCAGCGGCGACAAAGGGAGCGTGGGACGCGGTCTCATCTAAACGATTGGAAAGTGAAACCACCATCTCCATTTTAGACAAAGCCTTGGCCAATTCTTCGCCGAGAGGGTGATCATAGACCGGGTTAGCTTCAACAAAAATCACTCCCGCGATTCTGCCGGAAATAGCCTCTTTAACAAACTCCTCCATCCCCGTTTCGCTCCCCGAGCGAACAAGGGAAGGTTTTTGAATGTCCAGGGTGTTTCCGTAATTTCCTAGAACCGAGTTCATCCAGTTGACTAAAATCTGAACAGATAAATCGCTCGACCCGCTGACCACCAAACCCTCTTTCTTGTGTTGAGCGAGAATTTGAGCGGCTTGGTCCAGGGATTCCGAAGAAGCGGTGGTGGAGACTTCACCCACATGAGGAACCACCGTTCCCAAAATTTTTGCCAAACGAATTGCGACCGAAGCGACCGTTGAATATTCCTCGGACGGTTTAATCGGAACGCGTAAATCGGCATTTGAACCGGTTAAAGAAACGCGCGGCTCAAAATGAATATGGCGAGACATTTTAGGGCTTCCTGAAGTGGGCACTCGGCCCTTGGCCCAATCAGAAGCGAACTCAACTGGAGAAATCCAAGTCCCCAAGAAATCCGCGTCGAAACCGACGATGGCCTTGGCTTTGGCGAATTGATAATGGGGCAACACTCTCTTCCCATGGGTTTTTTGATGAGCGTCCAGGATGGAAGAACTGGAAATGGGATCATAGACGACATGCTTGATTGAAGGATTGGCGTTTAAAAACTCCGCTATCGCCGCATTAAGCGATGGATTAGGAAGGGTTTGGGTCACCAGGCGCACCTGTTTACCGCGCAAACTTTTCATTTTCGCGACAACGGCTTTATCCCAATCGGCCCAAGAAACTTTTTTTCCGCTCAATAAAGGATCTTTGAGTCGCCCCGAATCATAAAGGTCTAAAAGAGTCGCTTGTCCGCGAGCGCACAAGCCGCCTTGAGAAAGCGGGTGCTTTTTAAGGCCTTCCATCTTAATCGGACGCCCGTCGCGAATCTTGACCAAAGCCCCGCAGGAGGCCGAACAACCGCCGCAAGTTGAAGCCTGCCAGCGGGCAACTCCCGGAGTCACGCCTTCCGGCCGGTCAATTTCAGGAACCGCTTTAGCATGCGGCCATCTCCAGTCGCAAGCGCCGCCCAAAGCCGCAAGGCCAACGCCCATCGTTTTTAAAAAATCGCCTCGGGTAAGCCCCGTTTTTAAAGCCGTATCAATTTTCTTTTCTTTTAATGATGGCATACAATACAATCCAAAGGCCCGCCGGCGTGTTTCCAATGGGCCGGAGCCTCTTTTTTTGTCAGGCGATGGCAGTTAACGCACCAACCCATGTTCAGAGGAGAGGCTTGCCGAACGCGGGTCATGGTCTGAATAGGCCCATGACACTCCTGACAGGCAATTCCATTCGCGACATGAATACGATGGCTGAATCGGACAAAAGACGGAAGTTTATTGACGCGCTCCCACTCAACGGGACTTGGCGCATTAGAATCTCGCGATTCCCAAGCTTTGACTAATTTTGAGATTTCCGGATTCGGGCCGGAATCCCCGGTCGCGCTGCGAACCAAGCTATGGCAGTTCATGCAGACATTGACCGAGGGAATCGAAGCCACGTCGGACTTTTCAGCGTTATAATGGCAATAAAGGCAGGCGATTTTTAATTTTCCGGCATGAAGGACATGCGGGTATGAAATAGGCTGTTGGGGAGCATATCCTTGGTTATTGGCGAAATAATGGTAATAATGCCGCTGTCCCGAAGCCAGAAAACCGGCGAAAAGGCCCAAAACGAAAAGAATTCCGGCGAAACTCTGAACGTCATTGGCCCAGAAAAGAATTCCGCCGATAATCAGAAAAAACGCGATTCCCATTCCGAGCCAGGAAATCCCGGTTTCTTCATCCGGAGTTTTGACTTTAAAGCCAATAGGAGAACTCATCGGATCAGGAGCGGGTTGAGAAATTTGAGGAGATTGAGTGGAAGAAACGGTAAGACCCGATTTTTTTGGGGCCGCCTGCGCCTTTGAGAGAGACACCGCGACAACAACAAGAAGAAGCCCTGATACTTTAAAAATTTTTCCTAAGACTTTCATTTCACAATCTTAATCCCAATCGCTTGGGCCGGACATATTTCAGCACAAAGCCCGCAACCAACGCAAGTTTTTACGTCTATGGAGACCTTATTGACAACCGAATCTACGAAAACGGATTTAAACTCTTTTGGGCACGCGTTTTCGCACTCGCGACAGGGTTGGTTGTCCTTTAAAATGCAACGACTCTCATCGACAAAAGCCGTTCCTAAACGCGGGATTTCTCCTTTCTCCCGCCTCAGAGCGCCCGTTGGACAAGAAGTGATACACGGAAAATCTTCGCACATCACGCACGCCCCTTCCCGGGGCCACAAGGCAGGCGTTCCCTCTTTATCGTCTCCCCACTCGGGCCCTAGCGCGCGCAAAACCAAGGGCGGACAGGCTTTTAGGCAATCGCCGCAACGAGTACACGCTTTTAAAAAAGATTTTTCTTGAAGGGCCCCGGGAGGCCTAAGCCACTCGGACTTCGCATCGCCTAAAAATTTTTTTTCGTCTTTTTCCCCACGGGCTTCTTGCAAAGCCGAGAAAACCGAGCGCGCCAAATCAAGCGCTTTTTGACCCGAATAGGAAAAAAATTCCCGCCTTGTTATCTCTGTTTCTGACACAAGGAAATTTTATCAGTTATTGCGAGGGCGCGGGAGCGGGAAGGGTTTGTCCGTTTTTTTTAATCCAGTTCCAAAAATCAGGACTCAGACGGTAATAATCCGGCCACAAGGCGGGTTCTGAAACGCGCTTAAATTCGCGCACAAAAGCGCCGATATTTTTGATATCCCCTGAAGCGGGAGAGGAATTGTCGAAATAAAGCGGGGCGATGCGTTCAAGATTTTCATAAAGAAAACTTTTATCTTTATAATAAGAAGCCATTGATAAAGCTGCCGGGATATTTTTTTTCAAAACCTTTTCATTTTGATCCGTAGTCGCAATACAATGGTCCGAAACGGAACCATCCAGCGCAAAAACTCCTTCGATAAAAGGAGAAGCCGCCATGGAAGGAGTTTCTGCCTCCGTGACGACCGGATAAAATAAAATCTTAAAACCCATTTCCTTCCGCTTTTTAATTTTAAAAGGAACGGGAATTGAATGCGCGAATTCTTCCGGAATGACGTGGGAACAGCCGGAGTCAAAACGCAGTTTGTTTTCCGCCTGGCTGAGCTTTGTCGCATCCAAGCGGTCCATCCAGTAGCCGCTGTTTTTACACGCCCCGAAGGATAGAGCCAAGGCCAAGAAAAACGGAATTTTATTTTTTGGGCTTTTCATGGAACACAATCAATTCGTATCCGTTGGCGCGCCAAGCGCGGTCAAAATCTTTTTTTGAAACAAAACGCGCGGCCTCCCCGGTTCCAGTATCGTTAATATAATAGCCTAAAACTTGTCTGGTTTTATTTGAGACTTCTTCTCCCGTGACGAAAACTTGATGGCCCCCGGAAACGCCCGGCAAGCTCCATAAACGCCCGGCCTCAACACCCACTAACGCCCCGCCATTTTTCTCAACAGCCTCGTTTAATCGTAAATTTGGGTTTTGCCCTTGATTTGTCCCAGAAAAAACTTGGACTTCAAATCCATGATCTTGAAGCAACTTCCCATCATTATCAATGAAAGTCCCTCCCATAGAGCTTCCATTTTTAAGACGCGGCTCGGCATAATATCCTTTCCTAAAGGCTTCCTCGGCCAAGCCCTTAGGGGTTACATTTTGTCCGTATGATTTTAAAACCTCGTACTGAGCCTCGACCGCGCAAGTGCCGCCTTTTTGATCAATAATATTTTTAGCTTTCCCTTGAGGACCTCCCACGGTATGACTGAGCCCTAGAGAATGAGACAAGCTTAAAAGAGCGTCGTCTTTCAGACGTTCCATTCCCGCCGCGTAACCGCGATTAAAGTACCCGCGCTGACGATACTCGGCATCCGATAGTGGATGCGGGCTTGGAGGAGGAGCGGATTTTTGATCCAAAACGAAATGGCGCGCTAAAGCGGGCAACTCCTGTTGATTTTGATTTCCCCTAAACTCTAAGCCTGAAGATAAAGCCCAGGCCTTGGCCGCGTTCTTGGCCATCGAAATACTTCCCGTGTTAAATCCCTGAATTTTGGACAATAGGGTCTGGACCTTTTTATGCGATTTTTCAACTTCCCCAGACTGAAGTTCTTGAACTTTTTTATTGATAAGACGCCAACGATCATAAAACGGCTTCATACAGGGACGCCAAGTTTTGGGCCAATTCCCATTGCTTTTATGCAAATAAGAAGCTTCTTCGGCTTTAGGCCATAGAAACGGCTGACAGGCCTTCTTTCCATCTTTGAGAACTGTATGCTCCATCTTCATCATGATTTTGAGTTTAAGCTCCGAAGAGGCTTGGGGCGGAATATTTTTGAGATTATCACGGCTTAAGATTAACTTTTCTTTTTTCTCTAGGCGCGAGAGAGCGCTCGAAGAGGCCTCCGAGACATTCCTCAGGAACTCTTTTTGGGCCGCCAACGTTGGAAGGCGATTAAACTGGGAGACGGGGGTTTTTAAATTGGCCAACATGTAATAACAAACGATGATACTGCTATTGTAAGCGTAGCCGTTTCTATACTTAAAAATGCACGGCGATTCCTTTGAAAACTTCCAAATGATTTTCCCCTGCTCTGGAAACGCGAAGGAAACACACGGGAGAAAACTCAGCAACAACCCCGCGATGAGTTTCTTTCTTTTTAAAGGAAGCACGGACTTAGTGTAGAGGGAAAGCGAAATATTGTCAAGGGCCTCTCAATTTTCGGTTCAATAGCTCTTGACAGTTATCAAAATTTGCCGCTATAATATTATTAGCAGTCATTAAGTTAAACTGCTAATTTAGCTATGAGACAACTACAGCCTAAAGTCGCCGAGAAGAGAAAAAGAGATCTCTTGCAGTGGGTCATTCACTATTACATTAAGAATTCCAAACCGGTCTCTTCCTCCATTATAGCGAAGGAATCCGGAATCAACCTCTCCAGCGCGACCGTCAGAAATATCCTTCAAGAATTGGAGGATGAGGGCTTTCTCAAACAACCTCACTCTTCTTCAGGCCGGGAGCCCACCGATAAAGGCTATCGTTTTTATGTGGATTATTTAGTTGAAATCCAGCGCTTGGCTTCTTCTGAAAAAGAAAGAATCGAAAAGGAGTACAGCCGCCGCTCATCGGAACTGGACACGCTTCTCATCGAAACCTCCAAACTTTTGTCCCACATCTCCCAAGGCGCGGGGTTTGTCCTCTCCGCTCCGGCCCAGGAACTGACTCTTAAGCGCTTAGAACTTGTTCCCATGGGAGGCCCCAACGTTTTAGGAATCATGGTCTCAGACGCCGGGTTTGTCCGCCACTGGCCGATCCGCATTTCATTTGAGCCGACGGAAACCCAACTGTCCATCATCAATCGGTTTTTAAACGACCGTGCGCGCGGACTTAGAATTAAGGACGCTCAAACGACCGTCTTGGGGGAACTAAGGCGCCTCGAAAAAGATTTCGAGGACATGCGCTCGGTCGTCGCTGGCCTCTTTGACCGAGTCGCGTCGCTCAGCGAACCCGATACGCTTTATGTCAATGGCGTCGACCAAATGCTGACTCACGCCTCCGACATCGGAGACATTCCCACTCTCCAGCGCCTGATGAGAATGTTGACCGAGAAAAAAACCTTCGCGGCTCTTTTGGAAAGGGAAATGGACAAGCAAAGCGAACCGAATTTTTCTCGCTCGTTGACGCGGCCTCGGGTTAAAATTGGAGATGAGACAGGAATTCCAGAGCTTTCGGGGCTTAGCCTCGTCACCCAAACCTACGATTATCGCGGCCGCCCGGTCGGGGTCCTTGGAATTCTGGGCTCCAAGCGCATGGAATATCCGAAAATGATGAGCTTGGTTGATTATTTGAGCGAACGGATTTCTTCCTATTTAAAAGCCTGGGAGGAGATAGAATCATGAACGAACCCGTTTCACCCGAAGAAATTAAAGCTGAGGATGCAAAAAAACCGGAGGCGGCATCTCCAGGGGAAACCCCCAATTATTACGAACAGATGCTTAAAATCCGCGCCGAATTCGACAATTACCGCAAACGCGTCGATCGCGAAAAGCCGGAACTCTACAAATTGGGACGCATGGACGTCATTTCGCGCTTTATTCCGCTTTATGATCTCTTGAAGAAAGCTCACGAGGAAATACAGGCTTCCCATGCGGAATCGGAATTGGCCAAGGGAATGGAAGGCATCTTTAAGGAATTTGAAAAAGTTTTTAAGGAAGAAGGCGTCAGCATGGTCGAGGCCCTCAACAAGCCTTTTGACCCGCTGGCCCACGAAGTTCTTGGAACCGTTGAGAAACCGGGAGTCGAGGACGGGACCGTCGTCGAGGTTTTTGAACCGGGATATTTAATCGCCGGGCGCGTGTTGCGCACGGCGAAAGTGCGCATCGCGCGCAACCCAAAAAAAGAAGAAACGAAGGAGAAAGGAAATGAAAGTTAAAAGGAGCACTCAACGCAGCTTTTGCGAATATTGCGGCGAATCGTTCGGCCTTGGAAGGCACGGGATACCGCTTGATCTCGCTCAAAGGACTCCCAAAGAAAAATGTCCGCGGTGTCAAAAAGAGACGCTGGCTTCCTGTATACTGGGAATAGGAGACCGTGTTTATGTTTGCAAATCATGCGGTCGTGAATGGGATACCATTACAAAGAAAGATTGAAAAGGGAACTGAAAAACGGGAGGAGAAATAACATGGCAAAAATTATTGGAATTGATTTAGGGACGTCGAACACGGCCGCGGCCGTGACCGAGGGTGGAAAAGCCACCATTATTCCGTCCGCGGAAGGAACCTCCGTCGGAGGAAAAGCGTTTCCGTCCTATGTCGCTTTCGCGAAAGACGGGCAGCTTCTGATCGGAGAGCCGGCTCGTCGGCAAGCGGTCGCCAACCCCGAGGGGACCTTCATGGCCTTTAAAAGGAAGATGGGGACTGATCACAAATATAAAGCTCCGGATGGGAAGGAATATACCCCGCAGCAGCTGTCGGCTTTTCTTTTGCAAAAAGTCAAACGGGATGCCGAGGCTTTCCTCGGAGACAAGGTTGAAAAGGCCGTCATCACCGTTCCCGCCTATTTCAACGACAACCAAAGACAAGCGACCAAAGACGCCGGAACCATCGCCGGTCTTGAGGTTGTCCGCATCATCAACGAACCGACGGCGGCGTGTCTGGCTTACGGCGTCGACAAAAAAGGAAAAGACGAGAAAATCATGGTATTCGACTTAGGAGGAGGAACTCTGGACGTTACCATTATGGATTTCGGCGGCGGAGTTTTCGAGGTTGTCTCGACCTCGGGAGATACCCAGCTCGGCGGAACCGACATGGACAACGCCTTGATCGAATACATCGCCGGGGAATTCAAGAAAGAAACCGGCTTTGATTTCCGAAAAGACCCCATGGCGATTCAAAGGGTCCGGGAAGCGGCGGAGAAAGCCAAAATCGAACTCTCCAGCACCTTTGAGACCGACCTCAATCTTCCTTACCTCACCGCCGTCGATAATACGCCGAAACACTTGGCGATGAAACTGACGCGCTCAAAGCTGGAAGCCTTGGTTGAACCCATCGTCAAGAGATGCAAACAATCCGTCGATCAGGCTTTAAACGACGGAAAACTTAAAACCTCGGACATTACCCGCATTATCTTGGTCGGTGGACCGACCCGGATGCCGATCGTCCAAAAATTCGTCGAGGATTACGTCGGCAGAAAAGTCGAGCATGGGGTGGATCCCATGGAATGCGTGGCGACCGGCGCGGCGGTTCAAGCCGCGGTTTTGACCGGAGACGTGAAAGACGTCCTTCTTTTGGATGTCACGCCCTTGACCTTGGGAATCGAGACCTTGGGAGGCGTCATGACGCCTTTAATCGAACGTAATACGACGATTCCGGTCGAAAAATCCCAGGTATTCTCGACCGCCGCCGACAATCAGCCGGCGGTCACCGTCCATGTCCTTCAAGGCGAACGGCCTAAGGCGGACAACAATGTTTCCTTGGGGAAATTCGACCTCGACGGAATTCCGCCGGCCCCCCGAGGAGTGCCGCAAATTAAAGTCAGCTTCTCGATAGACGCCAACGGAATCATCAACGTCAAGGCCGAGGATTTGGGAACGAAAAAGGCCCATCACATCACGATCTCCGCTCCCAACAAACTCTCGAAGGAAGAAATCGAAAAGTTCGTCAAGCAAGCCGAGCAGTTTTCGGATGAGGACAAGAAATTCAAGGAGAAAGTTCAGGCCAAAAATGAGGCCGATTCCGTTCTCTTCTCGGCGGAAAAAGCCCTGAAAGAACACGGAGATAAAGTTTCTCAAGATGAAAGAACCTCCATTGACCGCGCCATTTCGGAACTCAAGGAAGCTCTAAAATCCGAGGATATGGAGAGAATCAATAAGGCCAAGGATGAAACTCTTAAGGTTTCGCATAAATTGGCGGAGGAGATTTACAAATCCGAGGCGTCTCAAAAAGCCGCGCCCTCGGAATCTTCCGATTCCAAGAACTCGGATAAAAAAGACGAGGTCGTAGACGCTGAAATCGTCGAGGATAAGAAATAACCATTCACGGAAAAAATCATGGCTGAAGATTATTACGAAACTCTTGGAGTCGCCCGAAACGCCTCGGAGGCGGAAATTAAATCCGCGTTCAGGAAGCTGGCGATGAAATATCACCCGGATAAAAATCCGGGGAGTAAAGAATCCGAGGAAAAGTTTCGGAAAATCAATGCCGCCTATGAAACTCTGTCTAGCCCCGAGAAACGTTCGCTTTATGACCGCTTTGGAGAAGCGGGCGTTTCCGGGGCACAGGGAGGAGGTCCCGGCGGAAATCCTTTCGGAAGCGCCGGGGTTGACGTTAACGAGGTTTTTGGAGACCTCTTTGAGAATCTATTTAGCGGTGGAGGAAGTTCGGGAAAGCAAAGAAGGCGCGGCGGAGATTTAAAATACGAAGTCCATATTGATCTCGAAGAAGCGTTCTCCGGAACTCAGATTCCTCTTGAGTTTGAACGCTCAGAGAGTTGCTCCTCCTGCCGCGGCACCGGAGCCAAGGGCGGAGCCTCTGGAACAAGAAAATGCTCCCAATGCCGGGGTTCCGGCTACGTTCAATTTTCGCAAGGATTTTTCTCGATGCGCCAAGCCTGTCCCGCCTGCGGCGGGGAAGGGCAAGTCATTGAACATCCCTGCCCTGATTGTCGCGGCTCCGGCAAAATCCATAAACACGCGAGCCTTAAAGTCAAAATTCCTCCGGGAATCTATGACGGAGCGACGCTTCGAATCAGCGGCGAAGGAGAAGCTGGAAGCCGGGGTTCAAACCCCGGAGATCTCTACGTTTTAGTCCGCATTAAACCCGATCCTCGATTTGAGAGAACCGAGGACGATTTAACGACCGAACGCCTTCTGGGGATTGCCGAAGCCTCCCTGGGAACGACGGCCGATGTCGCCACTATTGACGGCGAAAAAACAAAAATTAAAATTCCCGCAGGAACTCAACACGGAGCGACCTTTCGGGTCAAGGAAAAAGGAATGCCTAAACTTCACGGAAGGGGCCGAGGGGATTTACTCGTTAAAATTAAAATCGAGATTCCACGCCATTTAAACGCAAGGCAACAAGAACTTTTGGAAGAGTTTCAAAAGACCGAGCATCCCCACGACAATGCCTCAAGCCCAAAAGACCCGGACTCAGGAGAAGGTTCAAGCGGCGGAATCTTTAAGGGCTTTTTTAAGCATTAAATCTAAGTATTAACTAAGAGATGCCGCAATTTCGCCTCGGAAATAAAATTTCGCCAACGGAAAAAGTTTTCGTTCTCACCGGGCCCGAGGCCGCTCACGCTTTAAGAGTTCTTCGCTATAAAGTTGGAGACAAAATCCTCTGTTTGGATCCCGCAGGAACGAAAATTGAGGGACGCATTGAACAAGTAGCAAAAGATTCCATTCAAGGATCCATTCTCAATCGCTGGTCCTTTAAAACCTCCGGAGTTAAAATTAATCTTTATTCCGCTCTTCTCAAAACCAAGTCTTGGGAAGAGATTCTTGAAAAAGGAACCGAAATCGGGGTCCAGGCGTTTAGTCCGGTTTTAACCGCTTATACGGCGGTCTCATTAAAGAAAGAAGATTATCCCCGGAAACTCGCTCGTTGGGAAAAAGTTATTGCAAGCGCGGCCAAACAATCGGAGAGGACCTCCATCCCCGCTATTTCTTCCCCAAAGACGCTTCAAGAAATTTTAAAAGAAAGCCCCCGCGCAAACGCGTCTTTATTTGCCTGGGAGAAAACCCGGGAAACCAAAAACGGCTCCTCCTCTATTTCTCAGATTTTCAAAACCATGAATCCGAACGAAATTTTTCCGGTCAACCTTTGGATTGGCCCCGAAGGAGGATTTTCAGAGAACGAGGCTCAAATTCTTATTCAAAACAACGTTCTTCCCATCAATCTCGGAGAAAATATTTTAAGAGCCGATACGGCGGCGCTTGTTGCCTGCGCGCTGATCCAATACGAATACCAAAACGCCTTATTAAAGAGTTCTCTCAGTCAAGGAAACGACATTTCTTAAAAGAAGCGCGGTCGTCACAGGCCCCACTCCTCCCGGAACCGGGGTTATCCACGAGGCCTTTTGAGCCGCCCCTTTAAAATCAACGTCTCCCGTTAATTTCCCTTGAAAGTGGCTAGTCCCGGCATCAATGACCACGGCTCCTTTTTTAATCCAAGAACCGGAAATTAAATTCGGATGCCCAACGGCGGAAACCACAAGATCGGCATTTTGAATTTCTTGTTTGAGATTTCTGGTTTTTGAATGAGCTACGATCACTGTCGCATTCATCATGGTCAAAAGGTGAGCGGTAGGTTTTCCCACGATATTAGACCGGCCGATGACCAAAGCTCTTTTACCTTCCAATGGAGAGCCCAATTTTCTGGCGATCTCAGCGCAGGCCAGAGCGGTTGAGGGAATAATCAAAGATTCTCTTTCGATTTCCTCAAAACTCCGCGCCTTAAAAAGTCGCCCAAAATGAAATACATTTAAGCCTTCCGCATCTTTAGTGGAACCCACAAGAGTTTCTAATTTGTCAGAATCTACTTTTTTTGGGAAAGGCTTGACCAAAATCAGTGCATGAATATTTTTGTCCTTTAATAGCCGTTTAATAGTTTCAACATAGTCCTTTTCTCCGCTTAACGGGTTCATTGGAAAAATACCGCAAGAAACCCCCGTTTTCATTGAAGCCCTGATTTTAGCGCGCACATAAGATTCTGCGGCAGGAATTTCTTTCCCATAAACGACCGCAAGACCGGGAACAATGCCCCTTTTTTTGAGTTTGCGAACGCGATATCTAAGATTTTTATAGATTCCTTCCGCAAAAACGCTCCCGTCAAAAATTCTTGCCGGCATAGACCTCCAGCTTAAAAATCATTTTTGCCATTCGTCTTAAAACCGGTATTTCAATCTTGTGTTTTTCCGCCCTCAGAAGAATCGGGCTTAGAATTTGCCTCATCTCGGTTTTCTTTCCTTTTTCAATATCTTGAAGGGTGGAATTTTTCTGCCTTGAATCCGGTCGGCAAACCTTAGAGAAAAGCCTTTCCAGTTCTTTTCTTGAAACCTTGATTCCGCAAGATTGGGCGACAGAAAGAGTCTCTTCCATGATTTTATAAGCGATCGCCTTAAGCTCAGGCGTAGACCCGATCTCTCCATTCATCGCTTTCGCTAAAGCGCCTAGAGAATTTATGGCCGCGTTAAGACAGAGTTTCGTCCATAACATCTTTTCTTCATCGCTTGTGATAGAAACGTCCCAACCGTCTTCTGAAAGCAATGAAAAAACTTTTTTAATCGCCGTTTTGTTTTCTTGATTTTGAGCCAATATCAGAGCGTTTCCGCCGCGATGAATCACCTTCCCAAAATCGGTTTTCTCTACCGCCGCGTAACACGTTCCAATGACGACATTTTGGGAATTAAAAATTTTTCGGGCGATCGCCGGGTGATTGAGGCCGTTCTGAAAAAAGACAACCGGCGTATGTGGAGAGATATATTTTGAAGCAGCCCTCGCGGCGGAACGAACCTTATCGTTTTTAACGCAAAAAAAAGCGGCGGAAACAGGCAGAGGAGATTTTCTGATTCGAGCGGAGAAAAGGTTGCGTTTAATTTTTAGCTGACGGCCGGAAACCTCCTGAAACGATATCCCTTGGCTAATGAGTTTCTGATCGGACTTAAGGCTGCGCCCGAGAAGATAAACCTCTTTCCCTCGTCTTGCCGCATAAACGGAAAGGCATGACCCCACTGCGCCGGGACCAAGGATTAGAACCGATCTCATCCGAACACCTTACAAAAAAAGAGGCCTCGGCAAAAACGCCGAGGCCTCTTCTACCACAAAAACAGCCTTCGCCTTAGGCGTTGACCATTTTCGCGCGGGAGACGTCTCCCTTTTTGTCCAAGAAATAAAGGTATCCGCTTTCTTTCTTGATGCCGACTTTCTGAACTTTCTCGGCTTTCCCGCCTTTTTTGCCGCCGCGGGCCATTTTCGCGCGGGAAATATCCCCTTGTTTGTCGATGTAGTAGAGGTATCCCTCGGCGCGTTGAATTCCGACTTTCTGCAGTTTTTCAGCCATTTTAATTCTCCTTACGACGGGCTTTGATTTTTACCGACGATGTCCCGTCCTAAGTTCAATCTACAATATATCGAATCCTCAAGCAAGAATTTTTTCCGGAAACTTCGGATTTTAAAATATCACGTAAAACCCGAAAGGAGTCACGAAATGGCGGAACGCATTTTGGAGATGATTTCTTCAAATTCAAACGGCTTTGAAAAAATATCGTTGGCTCCCAAAAGCTTAACGTCTTGGCGCGCGTCTTCCGACCCGTATCCGGTGATCGCAAATACGGGAGCTTGGGTCCTGTCTCTTAAAAAATTGATGACGCTGTAACCACTGACTCCCGGCAAGACCAAATCTACCAGTATAACGTCAAAATTCTCCATTTCCACCCAAAAAGCAGCCTCATCTGAATTATAGGCGTTCCAGATTTCAAACCCTTTATTTCTTAATTCTCTAGACAAAACTCCGGCCGCAGCCGAATCATCATCTACAATAAGAACCTTGGGACGCCGTTCCTTAACGGTCATAAAATCTCCTGGTGACAGGAGAAAGATAATAGAGAAAGAAAAAGATACTCTTAAAAGAGGCTTAAGTTGGGCTTAATTTCTAGGAACGCGCCGGACGATCCAAAATCTCTCGAAGCTTGGAGGCTAGAATTTCGTAAGTAAAGGGTTTCTCTAAAAAAGGAATATCCGCCGCCAAAATTCCGGTATCGCTAAGCTGTTCTCCCGTATACCCCGACATAAAGAGAACTTTAAGGTTAGGGGAATATTTGCGGATTTCTTTTGCAAGATCCTTGCCGCTCATTTTGGGCATGATAATGTCGGTTAGAAGCAAATCGATAGGAGGAATGGGATTTTCGGCGAATATTTTAATAGCCTCATCCGGATAGGCTGCGGAAAATACTTGATAACCGAGGCGCTTAAGAGAAGCTTCGACAAAACGACGAACCATGGGATCATCCTCAACCAAAAGAATTCTCTCACTCCCCCCAACAGCAGAGCCAGTAGGAGTTTCGGCGATAACTTTATCTTCCTGTTCATAAATTCTGGGAAGATAAATTCTAAAAATCGTCCCTTGTCCTTCTTCGCTATAGCACGAAAGGTACCCTTTATGTTGTTTGATGATGCCATAGCAGGTCGCAAGCCCAAGCCCCGTGCCTTTTCCCACGCCCTTGGTCGTAAAAAAAGGCTCAAAGATATGGGCTTTAACCTCCGCAGTCATGCCAATTCCGGTATCGCTAACAGAAATCACAACATAATCCCCCGCCTCCACTTCAAGATGGGTTTGCGCATAGGATTGGTCCAATTTGACGTTATGGGCATGAATTGTCAATTTCCCGCCGTTTGGCATCGCGTCCCGCGCATTAACCGCAAGATTAAGAAGCACCTGTTCTATTTGATGGGGATCAACATAAACTAAACCCAAAGCCGGGGAGGCGACAACGGCAATCTCTATATTTTCCATCAAAACCGGACGGAGCATTTTTTGGAAGCTCATCAAAGTATCTGATAAATTAATGACCCGGGGTTGAATCAGTTGTTTGCGCGAAAAGGCCAAAAGTTGCTTCACCAAGGAAGTCGCCCTTTGTCCCGCTTTAATAATTTCTTGGACATCGGAATAAATCGCTGAATCCTTATCCGCGGATTTATAAATGAAATCGGCATAACCTTGAATCGTCACCAAGAGGTTATTGAAATCATGGGCGATGCCGCCGGCTAACTGCCCCAAAGGCTCCATTTTCTGGACTTGGGCCAATTGATCTCGAAGTATTTTTTCTTCCGTCACGTCTTGCCCAATGGCAACAAAACGAGTAATTTCTCCTTTTTTATTTTTGATCGGATTAATGGTTTGGCTTTCATGGAAAAGGCTTCCATCTTTCTTCTTATTAGTGAAAATCATTCTAAAAACATTACCCGCCAAAATCGTTTTCCACAGATGTTCATAAAGCTTCGGCTCATGTTTTTCGGACTTAATAATTCTCGGGGTTTTACCAATAACTTCTTTGGCCGAATAACCTGTAGCTTCCTCAAAAGCACGATTGACCTGTAAAATATTCCCTTGAATATCGGTAATAACAACACTATCGGCGGTCTGTTCAAAGAGAGCGTTTAATTGTTGATTCCTCTCTTCTTCTTGTCTTTTGGAAGTCATATCCTTTAACGTAACCAAGATAAAAGATTCTCCTTTAAGAGACAAAGGCGCTAAAGAAACTCCAATATAAATTTCTTTCCCATCTTTACAAAGAGCGGCCAAATCCGACCGAGAACTCATGGGTCTTACTTCAGGTGATTTTTGGTACTCCAAAAAATAGCCGATGTGATCTTTACGGAATCTCTCGGAAATCAAATCGTCAACTAAAAGTCCCGTTAATTCGCCGGGATTGTAACCCAATATTTTCTCTGCCTGAATATTGGCCGCCTGTATCTTTCTTTGAGAATCAATAATGATGACGGCATTCGGCGTCATTTGAAACATCTGCCGATAAATCTCCGATTCGTCAAATAGTGGGTTCATAGGTTTAATTCTATAACAGATTTAAGTCTTTGTTAAGCGCGGATTAAGAATTTCAAAAACCTTCAAGATTACACTAAACTCAGGACGAGGGAGGGGGTCATGCAAACAAAAATTAGAGTTGCGCTCCAAAGTTTGTTTTTTCTCTTGATGACTATCCCGTGCGCGGCCGGGCCTTTCATGGGAATCGCCCAAGACATCTCGGAACAAGCCCTCCATCTCGGAGTCAAAAGAATCGCTATTTTGCCGTTTGAGGCCGTTGACGGCAGCAATTTAAATGAAGGGCGGGAGATATCGGAAAAAGTAACGACTCGTTTTGTGCGTCTGGGGAAAATTGCCGTCATCGAAAGGCCCTTGCTTAAAAAAGTCCTTAATGAACAGGCCTTGTCGGACACCGGCGCGGTCAACCCCGATCAACTTAAAGCCATCGGACGTATCGCTTCCGTTGACGCCATCATCACCGGGAGCTACGAATCCGACGGCGAAACCTTGACCATGGACGCGCGCCTGATTAATACAGAAACTGGAGTCATCATGGCGGCCTCTGAAAAAAAGGCCCCCTACAAAGCCCGGCCGGCCGACGAAGCCGCCGACCGGTCGGGCCAGTCGTTGTGGATTCCGGCTCCAACACTGGATGTTCCCGTGCCGACTATTTTTTCTGCCGATGATCCTGATGTCAGAGATTCCCTGGCCGACGTCGATCCCAACGCCCACAATGGATGCTTCGAGGCTTCAAAACGGGTGGATAATCTTGAGGGGCAAATTATCGAGCTTAAGGCCCGGTATTGGGCGAGAAGGCTTAAAAAAGGATTCTCTTTTTCCAGTCTGACCCATAACCCAGGCTCTGAAATCACCGATCCCAAGCTTAAGAGAAAATTCTACGCCCTTCTTAGAAACTGGTATGAGCAAGCAGAAATTCCCGCCTTAACAAGATCCGAACTTCAGCTTTTTGCCAGCATGGACTCAAAAGCGATCCAGATTCACGACGATTGCGGGATTTAAGACTTAAGGACTTGAGATATCTTTTGAAGCAACTCTTCTTGATTAAATGGTTTTTGAAGGAAAGCGGCATTCTCTTCAATCTTAAAGTCTCCAAATGGTCGGTCCAAATATCCCGACATAAAGATTACTTTTAAGTGCGGATACGCCGGGCGGATAAAAGCCGCAAAATCCATTCCGTTTTGATCGGGAAGAACTACATCGCTAAGAAGAAGTTGCGGATTTCCTTTGGCCTCTTCCAAAATCTTCTTTGCCTCGGAAGCGGAACCGGCCTCCAAAACAAAATATCCCGCCATTTTAAGCATTCGCGCCGTCAATTGACGAACGCTTTTTTCATCATCCAAAAGCAAAATAGTCTTATTTTCGGATCGAGAAGAGACCTCTGGATTATTTTTTTCTTCTAAAGCCCTGGAATCGGTTCGAGGAAAGTAAATACGGAAAGTCGTCCCTTCGCCGAGAGCGCTTTCGCATTCGATAAACCCGCCGTTTTGTTTAATGATACCGTAAACGGTGGCAAGCCCCAAACCGGTTTCTATCTTACGGTCCTTGCTTGTGAAAAATGGCTCGAAAATATGAGTCCGAAGATCTTCATCCATTCCTTTTCCGGTATCGGAAATGGTCAATAGAACATAATTGCCTTTAGGAATTTTGAAATTCCCATTAAGCAGATCTTCTTTTAAATCAAGATTTTCCGTTTGAATCGTCAAAGCTCCGCCGTTTGGCATCGCGTCCTTGGCATTAACCGCTAAACCCATCAACACCTGCTCAATATGGCCGGAATCGGCCGTCACAAAATAGAGATTGGGGGCCAGATTCATTTGGATATGAATATCTTCTCCAATACTTCGTCCAATAATTTTTTCGACATTTTTAATTTCAAAATTCAAATCTAAGACCTTGGGCTGAAGTGCCTGCCGACGAGTAAAAGCCAAGAGCTGGCTGGTCAAGGAAGCCGCCCTCTGGGCCGCTTTCTTAATTTCCCCAAGGTCTTCTTTCCAATTCGGGTTTCCTTCGGGCCCCGCCATTAAAAAACTGACATTCCCTAGAATTGTGGTCAATAAATTATTGAAATCATGAGCCACGCCGCCAACCAGACGCCCTAGTATTTCCATTTTCTCCGCATGACGATACTGCTCCTCTAACTGTCGGGCCTTTTTTCTATTTTCAGCTTCTTCTATTTCTCTTTCGATCGCGGGAAGAAGGCGAGCCGCCCCTTCCTTAGTGATGCAATCCTTGGCCCCCGCTTCCATGACCTTGGAGACATTTTCCTCCGTCAATTTTTCGCAGAAGACGATACAAGGAATATCCAAATCACGGTTTTTGATTTCCTTAAGCCCGTCCATCAACCCAAATTGGGAATCGATGTTCTCGCCGATGACGACATCCCAGACGGAATCAGTTAAAGCCTTATTGAGCTCCGCGGCATTGTCTACCTGTTGTAAATGGAGGGGTCGGTTGGAGGCTTTGAGTTTTCCAAGAAGAATGGAATTATCCGCCGCGGCCTTGATAACCAATAAAATACGCCAAGGAGCATTTTGCATAGATATTCTATTGAAGCATTTTACCGGATTTCAGCGCCCGTTAAGCGTCGCTTAAGCAGAGCAAGATACAATTTTACCAGAAGTAAAGGAGGGGGCCATGAAAAACAATTGGAGAAAAGTTGCGTGGATTGCGGTCGTGGCGCTATCAGGGTGCGGAACAGTCGCCAATCAAGTTAAGAACGGAAAAATACCGGACACCATCAATCAAGAATCGGAAAGAGGAAAATATTTTGAATCCATCGGAATCGGCGCGGCCGACCCCGGTATTCCCACCGAAACGCAAAGAAAGGCCTTGTCTCGGGACGCCGCGATAGTCAAAGCCCAATACGAAATGTTGACGATGATTGAAGGCGTGAAACTCACCGGCGGCATTACGGTCAAAAAAGCGATGGAATCGGATTCCAACATCAAGACCGAGGTTAACGCCGTGATTAAAGGCGCCGAGGTCGTCAAAAGCGAATTCACCTCCGACAACGGTTGCGTGGTGACCTTAAGACTCCCGAAAGAGCGCTTAGCTGACTTGTTGGAGGCCAGGCTTTAATGGAAAACAAAAACGCCCTCTGGGCCGCCTTGACAATTATCTGGGGCGGGTGTGCGACCATGAAAAATCAGACGCACGCTCAAACGGTGATGGCTCAAGGAGAAGCTCGCCTAAACCCACAAGACAGGCCTTCCTGCCGCGCCAAGGCCTTAGCGAGGGCGGAAAAAGCGGCGATCGAAAAAGCGTTGGGGTTGCGGATATCCGAGGCCACGGAACTCAACGCTTCCGTCATCACCCACGAAGCCATCGACGCAGAATCTTCCGGGGTTATCAATCACTATGACATCCTAAAAGAAGGAGAAAATGGAGGCATCTATCAAGTCGCAATCAAAGCGGTAGTGTCTCCATTGCCGCCCAGCGAACAGCCGCAACTCTCTCTTTTTTCAAAAGCGCCCCCTAATTCTCAATCCTTGACGCTTATCGAAGGCGGAAAACTCAAAAGAAGCCCCTGGTCAAAATTAGCTCTCGCCAGGGTAGAAGCAGGTTTTAAAAGCCGGGGGTTTTCCTTCAACTTATCCCAAAATAAATCCGGCCGTTTCATCGTGCATGTTCGAGGGCTTTCATTTAAATTTCTTAATTCCCCCCTGCTTGGAAATCTTAAATCCTGCCGGACCAAAATTGATATTCAAATTAAAGACACCCTCAAACATCGCCTAGTTGTTGACCGTTGGGTTGAAGCCGCAGGAGTAGGTGGAAGCAAAAACCTCGCTTTTGAGCGGGCCTTGTCTCAGGCGAGTCAAAAAGCCGGAACTAAATCTGCCGAGGAGTTAGCTAAAAATCTCTGGGCTCAATTATAGGGAAAATCAGGGTTCGAATTTATATCCGTGTCCTAAAACATTGACAATATGTTGGGCGGCCTTGGCTCCCAGCTTTTTCCGCAGATGGGAAATGTGGACTTCGACGGTGCCTGGATCGTTGTAATTGGCGGGATCGTAACCCCAAACGGTTTCGAGAAGATAATTCACGCTTAAGACTCGCCCCGCTTTTTCCATCAAAACGCACAGAAGATCAAATTCCTTTCGCGTCAGTGAAAGAATCTTTCCAGAAACGGCAGCTGTTCGAGATTCCTGATTAAGTTCGATTCCAACGCGGCTTAAAATTTCTCCATTCCGTTGACCGACAGATTGAGTGCGCTTTAAAACCGCCTGGATGCGCGCTTTGAGAACCGGTAAAACAAAAGGCTTAGCCACATAATCATCTACTCCAACTTCAAAACCGGAAAGAACATCCTTGTCTGATTTGCGCTCGCCTGACATGATGATAATCGGAGTTGATTTAACCGACTCTTCTTTTCTAATGAGACGACAAACCGAATAACCATCAAGCCCCGGCATTTCAGCGTCGGCCAAAATGAGATCTGGATGGGATTCTCGCGCGAAAAGTAGCGCCTCGGAAGGATCATTGGTCGTAAGGACGACATACCCCTCAGCTTTAAGATATCTTTTGAGAACATTAAGAACCGCCTCATCGTCATCCACAATCAAAATCTTAGCCATTAATCCTCCAAATCAAAATATTCTCAAGATAAGATATCACCTTTTGGGCATTTCTGAAAATGCCATAATCAAAACGTGATCAATGATTTGAAGTCGTTAAGCGATTCTTCTTTTGTCGAAGTTCCGTTTGAGGTTCAAAAGCCTCAAGATCATATCCGCCTCGATCTTTTCCTCGCCTTACGTCTCAAGAATTACTCGCGCGCGCGCGTCCAAGAAATCATTCGAGAAGGCCGCGTTTTTATTCAAGGGCGATTGGCTAAAGCCTCTCTTCGGCTTCGCCAGGGAAACACGGTCCTGATCCGCTACCCTAAAATAATAGAGCCGGAATGTCTTTTTAATACCCTTCCCGTTATCTATGAGGATAAGGATTTAATCGCCGTCAATAAACCCGCCGGGCTCTTAAGCCATCCCAGCGATAAATCAATTAAAAATACGGTCACGGAAATTTTAAAACAGCAATTTCCCGATCTCAAACTCCGCCCCGCGCACCGGCTTGATCGGGAAACCAGCGGCGTTTTTCTTTTGGCGAAATCAAGCGAAATGGCCCGCTCTCTTGGCGAAATTTTTTCCAATCATAAGTTACAAAAAGAGTATCACGCTATCGTCCTGAGACAATTTCCTTGGAAAACAAAAACCGTCGAGATTTCGATTGGCCGGGAAAATGCCGAAATTTATTCTCGTCAAGCAACCGGAAAAGGCGCTTGGGCCAAAACAGAATTTAAACGCTTGGCTTCTGGAACGCGTTTTTCCCTGGTGGCC
Source organism: Elusimicrobiota bacterium (assembly GCA_027371715.1). GTDB lineage: Bacteria > Elusimicrobiota > Elusimicrobia > UBA1565 > UBA9628 > JAKAQV01. The sequence goes on from DAHXMM010000009.1 coordinate 23,164, forward strand.
GCGCGCCCTCAAACCGGACGTTTGCACCAAATCCGCGTTCATCTGGCTTATCTGGGATATCCCGTCGCGGGAGACAAGCTCTACATCAACGGCGGCAAGGCTTATTTAAAAGCCGTCGAAAAAACTATTACGGATTCGGACTTAAAAGAGCTCGGCGCGCCGAGACAAATGCTTCACGCTTTTAAATTATCCCTCAATCATCCGCGCACGGGGCGTCCGCTCGAAATCCGCGCCGATTGGCCGGAGGATTTCAAGGAAACTCTCAATTCCGCCCAAATCCCAGTTTAAGGATTGGGGTCGGTTTATTCGCAGCCGCCTTGTCCGCGGCAGCACCGGGCTTTCCCGCAGGATGGTTCAAAATCGCCCACCGAGGATTTACCTTTCGCGGAAACGCCGGGAATTCGCCCGGAAAGCTGGATCACTTTTCCCAACGCCTCGTCATAGACATAGGTTCCGGCTCGGGAAGAAGAACTGCCAGTTTTCGCGGTTTTCTTGGTTTTGGTTTTCATATCATCGATCCTTCCAAACATTGGCGGGTTGAACCTCGCGTAAAATCTCGGGAACTTTAATTTGACCTTTCAAGCGCGATGAGAAAGCCTTGGACCGCCCCCGGCCAGTCCCCGCGGATTTATACCAACAGAGAGGCCGAACCCCCACCTGATCGTCATGCGACCGCGCGCACGCCCCCACGGACGGATCTTGATCGTCCATATCTTGGGTATAGGGAACGGGGCATAAAGCGCCTTGGAAATAGGTATCGAGCCGGCATTGCGAATCGGGATGAGCTTCGCTCGTTTCTGAAACGACCCGGTTGGACGGAGTGTCTAAACGTGAGGGAGAAAACGAGCGTCCATCCCAACCATCTAAAATCTTAGCGATGGACAAAGACGCCATGATCTCGCGTTCACAGACGGCTTCGTCTTGAGCGTTGGAAAAAGACTTTGAGCAGGCTTTGCGCGCAAGAGGATTCAAGCCGCCGGTACGAGTGAAAGATTCGGAGGCGGAACTTGAAAAGACTCTGCGCAGGCATTTAAGCGTCGCGAAATAATCCGCCTCGCCTTCGACCGATTTCCAAGCGGTATGCCTCATTTTGGGCGCTCCGCCCAAATGGTGCCCGATTTCGTGGCACGCCACCAGCGCATAACCGTCTTGCGTCATGCCTTTATCGCGAGCCATTTCTCCATACATATGGATGATATAAAGCCTCCCAATTCGATAGGGCCACGCATTATCGATGGGCGAAAACCAATCGCGAAGAATAACCAGTTTCCCTCCCTTGGCCGCGATGATCGGCCCATAAATGGATTGAATTTGGTCCAAGACCGCGTTATACTGGGCATGCGTCAAACCTTGATGCCCAAACACCCAGAACCCGCCCGATTTGGAAGTTTCGCCGTTTTGATTTTTCTCAAGCGACAAAGCGCTAGATTGGTTTTCTTCAAAACGAACGCTTTCAATAGGGGAATTCTTCGTTGAAAAAAATCCATCCGAGGCCCAGGCGGAAATATCCGCCGATTGCAGCAATAAAAATCCGACGACGATAAACTTAATTCGCGGGATTTTTATCTTCATTTGATTGATTTGGAACGCCGGGCGGCAAGCCATTCCCACGCCGAACCCCAAAACAAGCTTTTTCCTTCCGCGTTTGCCGGTAAAATTTTAAGCCACACAAGAAGACCCCAAACGACGGACCCCAAAACGGCGATTAAAAAAATCCAGGGGGCGAGCGTCATTCCCGACTTGGAAGCCAGAAACCCCAGGTTATTCGTCATATGAGCTAGAGAAGAGCCGGCCCATCCGGCTTTCCGATAAGCGAATATAAACAGCAAGGAACTAGCGAGTCGAATCATGAAATACACGGGATCAGCCGTCTCATGAAGAGCCGTGAAAATAACGCTCCCAACAATCGTTGCGATAACCAAGGCCTTGCGGGGGTTGATTTTTCCTCCCTTGACCATGGCCCAACGCAAACCGTCGAACATCCCCACCCTAAACCCAAGCTCCTCGATGATCGGTCCAAAAAATCCCATCCAGAAGGCAGAGCCAACGGAAATCTGGGGAATCTGATAATTGCTGTGCGGAACATATCCCATATGGAGAGAAAGAAAGGTCGTCACGCCCCACCATGAGAGCATCAAACAACCGACGCCCACGGAAAATAGAAT
>DAHXMM010000011.1:0-39743 GCA_027371715.1 Elusimicrobiota bacterium
AGCCCACGGGGAGAATCGAACTCCCGACCTACCGCTTACAAGGCGGTTGCTCTGCCCCTGAGCTACGTGGGCGATAATTCTTTGTTTTCCAGCATTATTTGCGATTTTTCCCCATCTCCTAAAAATTTTGGTGCCATTCCTGGTGCCAACCTGGACGCGGGTTTCACCCCGATCGGCATGACGGATTCAAAAGCCGCCATCTCGGAAGCCAAATGCCCCTTGCTTAAATGCGCGTATCTTTGGGTCATGGCGGAGCTGGAATGTCCTAAAAGTTTTTGCAAGGTGGGCAAATCATTGGTTCGCATCACGAAATGAGAGGCGAAGGTATGGCGCAAATCATGAAAGCGGAAAGCCGCAAGGCCCGCGTCTTTCAGCGCTTTGTCAAAATAGCGCCGAAGCATGATGACGGGCAAATCAAACACCGGCCCCTGGGATTTGGGACCCAAATTCAAAAGAATCTCCCGGAGCTTGGAGGCGATGGGAACTTCCCGAGGCTTGCCGGATTTGGACTGCAAAATGTAAATCACGCCGCGATCGAGATTCAAATTTTCCCAACGCAGGCCCAGGATTTCTCCGCGCCTCATGCCGGTCAAAAGGGCGCAGGCCAGAATCGGCCTCAGGCGAGAATGCGCTGCCTTGAGGAACGCGTCCATTTCCTCATAGCTTAAATAACGCATCCGGTGAGGGGGCTCTCCCCGTTTTTTGACCTGCTGACAAGGATTGTCCCCGTAAAAATCTCCCCAGGCCTTGGCCTTGCTGAAGATGGAACGGAGAAGCGTCAGATGCCTGTTGGCCGTAGCATAAGAGGCGCGCGCGGCGATCTGATTGTAATAACGCTGGATATCCGCCGGACCCATTCCTGAAACCTTTTTATTTCCGAAACAAGATCGGATTTCCCGAAGCATCAGCCGCCAGGATTGGGAACGAAGATATTGGCCGTGAAGTTCCCAAAATTTGTCCGCCAAATCGTTAAAAGTCTTGGACTGGGCTGCCCGGCTGGGGAAATGCCGCGCTTCCGCCGCCTCCGCCAAGCGCTTCGCCAGAACCTGTTTGGCCAGGGAGTGACCCGCCCCAGGTCCCACGGGCTCGCGGCGGCGCATGCCTCCGCTATCCACATAATCGAGCCACCACGCCCCTCTTTTCTGGAATACTCTTGCCATTGCTTTCGTATTATTATATCATGCCGAGACTCAAGAATCCCGCCTAACTCCCAAACCTTTTCGGATATTAATCGAACCCTAAACCCCGGCCCTTTAGCCTCAAACTCTCATCCTGATTCTCCCGTTTCCGGCCGCTCACCAACCCATCCTCATGACATTTCCCGGTTCATCTTAACCCTTATTTCCCGCATCTCCCAACCCAAACCTGCCCTTCTTTCCTTCCGCTTTTAAGCTTGACCTTGACCATTTCCATCCCAACTCCCCGCCTCCTCTTTCCTTAATTTCCTGCCCCAACCCCCGCCGTCCTCCTGACCACAGCACCACATTTCACCACTATTTTTAATGTGGTTGTGGGGGTGTGGTCAGGAGGCTTAAGCGGCTTTTCGCGCCAAGAGGCGGGACAAAAAGGGCAGGAAATATAAATTCTTTCCGTAATTTGTCTGGTTTTTGCCTACGTCTGCAACAACAGACGTAGCGACAGACGTAGGTTTTGAGGGTTTTTTGGGGGACTAAAGCCAGACTTTGCCCGCGCTATTGGGACTCCCACGCCCTGTTCGGAAGTAAAGGGGAGTTCTCTTATCAACTATTTTCTGACTTAAATCTCGGCGGACGATTCGCCCTCAATGACTCAAAATATATCCAGTTACAGCGGCCATTGTGCAAGCCGTGGCGCGAGTTTGTCGCAAGAATGTCGCAAGATTAGAGCGATTTTCCCAGGCGATATTTGAGATTTGTGGTCGCGCCTCGCCTACGCTCGTATAATAATTCGGGCCAACCTCCTGGTATTTGACGCCTCTCCAAAGCCCTTGAGTCTTCCTTCCGGCTGGAAACTTCCTTGCTAAGGAGGCGAATGGCCTCAACTCGCCTTGGTCAAGCCGGCCTGACGGAACGACCGGCGGACGGACCTAAAGACCTCTTCAAACTCGGACAGCGTCGACATCTGAGTCGCAAGTCGATTCTCCCACAACTTCCTTAGGCGCGCTTCCTTGGCTTCCAGCTCGCCCCGCACATCGTCGAGCTTCTTCCCGCGGAATTCCAATTTCTGCGATATCTCGCCGGTGATCTCGCCAAGGTCGACGTGATTGTTCTCCGTCAGATACCAGATGTCGTAGAGGTCGCGGGGCTCGTTGCGAGCGCGGTCCATAAGCGCGATCGCCTTTTCAGCGGCGATCTCGTTGAGAGAATAGACGCGCAGCCTCTTATCCTCAGGGAGATCGGAATACTCTGGATAGCCACGCAGGACGGGTAGCTCCTCGATGCCGAACGCGATCTTCTCTTTGATCGTCACGTCGACTTTGACTTCCTTGATGGCGCCTATCGCCGCCATCGGGCCCGCATAGCTGATGTAGAACGTATAGCTGTTCTGATGACTGTTCCGGTCCTCTCTCTGGAACTGGAAGACGATGCCTGAATCCTTCCGCACCCGGGCGAAGATAGGTTTGAGACTTTCTTGAATTTGGACGAGGGTCGCCTCCTGCGTCAGCGTAAAGTCGAGGTCCTCGGAGAAGCGGTAATCCGCGAAGTAGAACCGCTTGAGGGCAGTCCCGCCTTTGAAGACGAAGCGCTGGCCGAGCTCTTCTTGGGATAGCCCAACGAGGAACCATGCCAGGCAGTAGTCGCGATCGAGAACGGCCTCCGGGATGCGACGGCCGCCGCCTTTGGCCAGGCGGTTCGCAAGGAGAGACAGGTTGCGTTGGGGAATCACAAGATCAGGTGTGCAGCACGGCGCGCAGTTCGTCGGGCGAGACGTTGAGCCTCAACCGCCACTTCGCGATGAACTTCCCTTCGCGCGGAAGCACGGGGTCGAGCAGGGCATAGGCCGAGCTGAGTTTTCGGCGCAGCGCGTCCAAGTCGCTCGCAATCCCGATTTCGAGAAGCTCCATAAGGTAGCCCAATCGTCCAAGCGCCGAGCCGCAGTCCAGGCGAAGCGCGTAATCGACGAGCTTTTTCGCGTCGATGTCGGATCGGCGCATCCAGAAGCCTTTAGCGACTTCCGTGATCCCTCCGCAACGCCTTGGGAGCCTGACCCCGTCGAGCACGGTTCGCTCCAGATCGCTGACCCGTACCTTCTCCTCATTGGTGGCCCAGTGTTCAGTGAAGCCGAAAAAGCGAGCGGGAGGGCAGCGCACGAAGCGAAACTCGGTCCCGAATATCTTCCGGTTCCGCGGCGGCCTCGGAGAAGTCGCATAGACCACCAGTTGAGGCTGCGTGGTCATGCGATGAATCTCCATCGCGGAGGCGTGCGAGATAAAGTAGTCATGACCGCGGACGAGTTCGCGCGCGACGACATAGGGATTGCCCAGATATTCTTTATCCTGGCCCAGCTCGAACGGGACCAGGTTAAAAAGCCCCGGCCTCAAGCGCGCTGCCACGCCGCGCTGGACCAAGGTCCGAATGAAGCTGCGCGCGGACGCCGCTTTTAGGCCCGTGATCTCCACGACTTCGGGCAAAGCGAAAATCAGGTGGCGCCGCTCCTGGAGTTGAGCGAGCAGATGTGCCGCCTGAGGGCCGATGGTCTTAAGTTGAGTATTCTGTTGCATAATGTGCTACTTCAATGCACATTATGATATAAAAAGCGCATTCTGTCAAGTAAGAATGATTCTTAAATTTCAAATCGTGCAATTCTAATGCACATAATGAAAATAAATAACAATAGATGGTTTAGTTAGACAGGCCGGAGAGAATTTGCGGGGTGGGGCTTAGGCTTAAATCAGCCCTAAAGTGGTCGGACAAATGGGGAGCGCTATAGCTTCCATCTCGCCACAGCCGTCGGATATACCTCATAGCGAGACGCTATCTTGTTGATCGGCTTATCCCCTTTCAGCGCCTCTAACGCTGCTCGCGCTTTCGTTTCCGCCCCATGCTCCCTTCGTTTTATCCCCATTTTTACTCTCCCTATGCTCATTTTACATGCTTAGCACGTAGTCGGATTTTGGGGGAGCACTATAAAGTCAGCGACACTTTGTCGAGAGAGTTTTTCGTGATAGGCTTGATTCGAGTACGTTTTGAGGCAATCGTAGCAGGCGTCTTCACAGCCGCATACTGAACAGAGTTTCTTGCTTTCTTGCAGAACTTCCGACCACGACTCCATGGCTTGCTTGACGAAACCAGCACCGCCGGGCGTTAAATCGTATAGCACAATTTCCGCGCGAGGTTGCTCATTTTTTTGGCCCAGCCATCGCCAGGAAACGCCGATGTCTTGCGCTTCAACGTCTAGGGTCCGGCATATGCCGCGCTGGAGCGCGTAAGCAAGAGACTCGACCGACGGGGGATGTGCAGTCGGCCGAGCGATTAGGCAGTAGCTTTGAAACTCGTGGCCATAGCAGATTGACTTCCAAGTTTGTTTTTCGCACGTTGGAGAACCCGAGAATATGCGAAGACGTTTGTGTTTTCGATCGGCCTTTGAGCTTATTTCGGGTTCACTAAATCCACAGGTCGAGCATAATACGAAACCTCTGCCCTGTGGACCAAGGTTGTAACGGAACAGACGGCCGTTTTCTTTCATCGCGAGTCGGAACATCGCTCTGTCTTGGAATTCCGAATCATCGACAGAATCGATGAATTGGGTTATTGTCTGTCTTTGCCGTATGAGTGTCCCCCTTCGATATCTTTGGGCACCATCACCTTTAGGATCGAGTTGAACGCTGAAAGCGGATGGCTGGATAAAAGGTCGAATGTACTGTGCCGTAATTGGTCGTTGGCAGACTGTACAGGCAACCTTGAGAGCATCCTGGGTTATCGCTGTTCGAATTTGTTCGCAGCTTGGGCAGCGGGAGAACCATAGGCGGGTGGGCATGTCGGAATTGCCAACGATGTATAAGCCGGCGCTCGTAAAAACCTTCTTATGAGCGATCACTTGAGCTCCGGGAGCAAATTCTGCGATGGCGATACCACGCTCTCGGCTAAGTTCGACGTCAGAATCCCGAGACCAGCGCGTTTTACCAGTCTCCAACGTAACAACGTCAAGCGGGAATGCGTATCGGGGAAGGAATCCTTCCTTGGCCAGTACGTCGATGACGCTGCTCCCGATCAGTTCTTTGATCGAGCGTTCGATGTCTGCCAGGTGCTCTCCAAGATCGACTAAGCGGCGTCGTTCTGTGACCAAAGTCAATAGTTCGTCGCCGAGCCGCGCAAGCGTGTCCCTGTAAATGGTGGTGGCCCGTGTCGATCCGTTTGTGAAGCCACCTACTGCAACAACGATTTCTTTTCCTGCTGATCCCCGGAAAATATCGCCTTCTTTTTGCCCTTCGAGCCAGGACAAGAAGTCCAGGTACGTATTCGTAGGCCGGATTTGTATCCATGCCTCTGGGATATTGCGTCTTGAATCCACAGGCAAGAACGACTCTAGTCGGATTTTCTGCTTTACTGAGTCTCCCAGAAGCCGTTCGTCCCGAATCTTGATTCTTAAAAACTGAGCAAATGCGACAGCGTTGAAGTGGCGTTGCGCTATGATCCGGTTGTCCACGAAAACAGCGGGTGTTCGTACTTCGCCGGACATGAGTAGCTCGGGTTTGCTCCAGGCGTCGGAGTCGTACTTCGTCCGACGGCACATCGTGACGCAAACAGCATTCTTATCTTTTCCGCGCCCAGCGCGGCCTACCCGTTGAATATAACTCGCACTACTGGGCGGCGCGTTTCGGAGCAGCACCTTTTGTAAGTCACCGATATTGATGCCCATCTCGAAGGTCGTCGTGCTGCTCAATAGGTTGACACCCTGTGCTCGAAAGTCATCTTCAATTGTTTTCGCGAGGTCCTTGTTTATCTGGGCAGTGTGTTCTTCCGAACGAAGTGTGCTGAACGACACGCTGGGCGACCCCGCAACCCAGCGGGCGACAAGGTGGCTGGATTCTGGATCAAATGGTCTGGCTGTTAAGATGCCGGGGCATGCCTTCTTTGGGCAACATCGCCGCGCTGAATACGCCGTAACTATGCCGCATCGGTCACAGGTAAATCGCTCATGATTTTTACGTACAAATATTCGTTGGTGATCCAGCTTCCATTCCCCATGATTCGAGATAAGGAGATCCTGGGCGATAAGGAACTGCCAAATTGCCTCGGCGGTAGAGAGTATCTCCGTAGCAGACTTGCCTGAGAGTCGGCGCAGATAATCGGTGAAGTAGTTGTCTTGGTATGAACCATCTATATTTTTTCGAGGTATCCACCCGACGGTATTTCGTCTTCCTTGTCGGTCATGAACGAGCGAGATATCGGCGGTTATGCGCCCGAATGCGGGAGCATCCGGACTAACGCGCCCCTTCGGCAGGGTAAATATTTTACGCTGTCTAATCCATGCAAGAAGTGTTTGGAGCGCCGCTGCGGTGTCTTTTTCCGATAACATGCTCGGCTGAAGGAGGTGGTGAAACTTTGCCAATTCCGGCATCGTCACTTCGTATTCGATTGCGACGAGTCCAAAGTCTTCGGCAGATTCGCGGGCGGAGTCCGGTATGCCGAAATAGCCAAAAACCTCGGCAACCCAAAGATCGCGTTCACCCTTCTTGTCGAGCTGCACTTCCGGCTTGCGAGATGTTGGCAAGAAGAGATTTGGATCGAATGCTGTCGACGCTGGATCGGCGCAGTCCGCGAGCCTTTCTCCTAAGGACACCAAGTCCACCCGTTCGTCTGGCCTGATCACTTTTATGATCTTTCTCCCCAGGTCATAACCAAAGGTTTCTTCTTCGAGTAACGAAGGGAAGGCGGCCGCCCGTTGGCGGTGATCGGTAAAACACAATAGTTTTCGTACTTGCCTTTCAGGTACTCCTGCGCTGACTGCGAAATGAGCAAGGGGGATCGCCATAGCCAATCCCACCTCGTCGTCTGACTCTTGGAATCGTCTTACGGGTTCAAGCCCCGAGCTATTCCTGGCACCGCAGTTCGGACAGCACGGCAGCATCTCTTTGTCAGCGCTATAGAGCCTTGCTTGATCCTTGGGTCGCTTCGAATGCGGACATTGACGATGGAATACCTTTATGTTTCGAATGGATGGGCACTCGCATTGGCAATCGTCACCCGAATCGTTGTATTTGCGCTTCCCACAGATCGTGCACCAAGGTATCTCTTCCGGCTTGAGAATTAAATCTTCCTGGTCGTCATCGTCACCTGGTGGCTGTGTCGGGTAAGGAAGTTCATCGTCTACGCTGAAATATGTCCAGAATGAATCGGCGGCCCAGCCGAGTTCAGTTGAGAATGAATCAAAGCAGGGCTTTGGCTCATCAACCCCGGCTTCTTGGTTGCGCGCTCTCCAAGGTCCTAGGTCTTGAAGAGCGCCGAAGAGATATCCGCATCGACGGCAAGTGACCAGCTCCACAAGCTTCGACCGCATGCCAGCTCGGTGGCAGTCGGGACAATCGCCTAATGGTGAGTTGGGCAGGTGATTCCTGGTTACGAAAAAGCTCGGTTTCCCATCACGTCGCCCAGGACAGCGAGTCGCGAGACAGATGTGTAGGCCGTCTTCTGCCTTTACAAAGTAATGCAACCGGGTCGGCAATAAATCTTCGGTGGCACCATGCTCCTTTGCGGACGTGACAACCTCAAGTAGCGCATTTAGGCCATCTTCGGCATTAGCTCGATCGGGCCAAAGTTCCGCGGCCACAGCGCTCAAGGGCTTTGGCGCAATCAAGATGTCCTTACGTAGCCTGTAAAGATTTTCGTCTCGTTCAAGTCCCTGTGACAGCTTAGTCCCGGACGGAAGATACAGAGCTTGCGCAGGGTCTTTCTTCTGGCGGATCGCCTCGGCGGCGGCAATGTATTGCTCCGGAGAAGGGCGAATAGCGGGTTCGCCCAGCACAGGAGCAGCGGGAGTTCCATAAATTGGATTGCGTTCGTCGAATCGATCTCCAAAAAGTGCCGAGGCGAAGTCGCGGACTTTTTTAATACTCTGGGAATCGTTACGCTTCCCGAGTGTGGCGGAAGTCGCAATACACCTTAGGTCTTTGGCGTTGAGTCTGTCACGAAGCCTGCGAAGTAGGAAGCCGATCTCCGTTGCTTGGACTCCACGATAAGCATGGACTTCGTCAAGGACTATGAATTTCAATCGAGCATTCTCAAAGATTGATGCATCGACTGGTCGTTCAAGGAGATATTCAAGCATCGAAAAGTTCGTTATAAGAATATGCGGAGGTGTTCGCCTAATCGCGTCTCGGTGATTTAGCCGGTTGGGAACATCTTCGCGGTCCCGCCGCAATCTTTCCCTGAGCTGTCGTGAAACTTCTCTCTGTAGTTCTTGCTGGCCATGCTTCTCGGTTTCCAGCTTTCGACGAAGAGCATCCTCTAATCGGTGCTCATAGTCCTCTTGTGAATCAGGCGTTTGTCCAGAGAAGCGCGCAAATAGGATGTTGGGGTGACTGCGGAGCTGTTCTTCCCACTCGCCGAGTTGATCGTTAACCAGTGCGTTCAACGGGTAGATTATGATTGCACGTAAACCAGGCGAGCTATCGCGAACCAGGTCATCCAAGATGGGGACCTGATAGCAGAGGGTCTTGCCGCTACTGGTCCCAGTAGCTACGACAACGTTGCCGCCGCCGAGGACAGCTTTTAGAGCTTCCGTCTGATGTTGGTAAAGCCCATGGCCGGAAAGGCGGCGCTCTATTGTCTGCACTGTCTTTTCGTGAAGCGCCAGCGTCGCCAAAGCACCGCCCGCAGCATACGTTTGGGATCGCTCTAGATAAGGTCCGCGAATGAGAACTTCGACCTGTAACTTCTCTTCCCATGTCCGCCTCGCATGATTGAACGCTGAATGAAATCGATATCGTGATTTTAGTAGGTCGAGGTAGGGAAGAAATACTTCCCGACGAAAACGGGAGGTCAGGGAGTCCATATATCACGTACCAGCCGTACGGTTTTCGCTGAAAGGAATCGCGAAAGCTCTCCTTTCGCTTCCTGCGGCCATTTAATCTCGATGTGCGGGAGTTCACCGCGCTGATCCATAACTGACATCACCGGTAGTTTATCCTTCATGAAGTGGTACATCTTTCTATAAAGGCCCCAAAGGATCGAAGGATCTCCACAATATTTCATCGTTAATGATCCATCTTGGGGTGTGAGACTAGCGCGGGATTCCGCGATTGTCCAAAATCGTCCGCGTTGAACAATCAGTCTGGCGTCAGCGTACTTCTTTAATAAAAAATACGAGGCTTTGGTGTCACGGGCGATGACAAAGCCGGCTAGAGCCAATTCATCCCATTTGAGTCCATTTCTCGACTGGGCAAGTAAGAACCAGAGAAGATACTTGCCTGGCAGGTTAGACCAGCAGTGCTCAATTTCAATCCGAGAATGTTCGAAGCACAAATCGTATGAGAAACGAATACCTAGTCGAGGGGCATCAATCAAGAGGGTGCGCCGACCATGTAGATCAGGTGGACGGTAGAAATCTTTGAGTTGTTGAAGACTGGTGGCTTTGCCGGACTTCACCTTGTCCAGGAACGGTGTCTTCGACCATTTCCAATAGAACAGCTCGTAATCCTCTAAAGCTTCGCCGCGCGATTCCCAAGAGCCACCAGCTCGACGACCGTCAATGACAACATTGAAGTCAGCTTCCACGGTTTTCTCATTAGTCGGGAAATAACCAAGTGGAACAAGTACGCATACGATGGGAAGACGTTCAATATTGAGCACATCGCCTTCACGCCGAAAACGAGCCGCGTGCCAGCTGGTTCCGACAAATAGCCTAGCCTCGATCCTCTTCCGAGTTCTGAATCTCAAGGTCGTAGGTCGTCCATTGTGGAGCACTGTAAGTGACGCGAATCGATCCTTAGGCCAAAGGCGCGTGACAAAACACTGAGAGCGATCTGCTAACTCGTAGGGATCATTGGCAGGGCAATCGGATTCTTCAAAGCCGTCTCTCTTTATCTCGACCTTCTGGGGAGCGACTAATAAATAGCTTCGGAGCGGAAGCTGTTCTCGAGTTGGATTGACGAAGTAGCCACCGCGTTCCATATCGAATAAGCCCCATGGGCGAGCCCCAGCAAGCCGCAGAGCCTGAACCTCATCACCAGCTTGTAGCTTCATCGAGATTCCCTCGGAAAATGCCTGGGAATCGAGACGCACTTCATTAGGGGTCGCAGTGGCAGCGTATTCACGGTTCCCGATCTGCCATGTTGCCGGCAGCTTGTCCCGTTCGAGCCCCGGCAGGTGTATAACGACGCCGCTGGTTTGATCATTCCAAACCAATCGTGGCCGATCCTTAAATAGAGATTCGGGGTCCTCGGGCTTCAGGAATTCGGCAGTCTCGGGAACTTCGTCGAAATATTCCGCGCGAAGAAGACAGGCGTGTTTGAGTTGGTCAATAGTTAAGTTGGCGTCGGATGAGAGGCACCGTCGGGCATCGAGCATCTCAGAAATTATCCCGATCGTAGCTTCTCTATTGTTTAGCAGGAAACTGCGAAGCCTTCGGCGGCTTCCAGATAACCTGGTAATGGTCGATTCCCAATCACTCTGTGGCAGTCCCTTCCATTCGTCGCGGACCGCTGCCCACTCACAGATATCCAGGAATCCATCCCACAGAGAAAGCGGGATGCCGATATGGTGGACCGCAGATCCGACGTAAGATAGCCGATCTTCTGTGCCGATCAATTTCATGCCCCAGCGTCGGATTGCGGAGCAGTAGGCCTTGTTGAGCTTATTGTAGGGTCCTAATGGAATCGTCTTCTGAGGGCAGCCCACAGCTTCAGCAAACTTCGGCCAAAAGCTTGCGTCCTCATATTCAAAAAAGGCCAAACCCCCATAGAGAACCATCAAGCAAGCGGGAAAGGAATCCGGATGTGCCCGCCAATCTTCCCAGGACTGACGAGTAGCTCCAATAAATCTATCCCACTCAGAGCGGGTAGGGATAAGCGCAAGAAGAGAGCCGGCTTGCTCACGAGTTTCCTTCTTAGTTGCGTCCAGCTGTTGCTGGAACTGCTTCTCGAATTCTTCCAACATGGTTTGAATTTCCGTTCGATTCTATTTGTTAGAAATCGCCTTGGTTAATGCTTTTTCGAGAAGAGTAAGAATCTTGGAATTCAGACTCCTCACGCGAACCCGTTCATATTTTATGTCCATTGCCTTTACCTTCATGACCTCGCCTTTCAAGAAGAACCAGGCCTCTTGGCCTCCGAGCCGTCCCCAAGGTTTGATCTTCCCTCGCTCAATCCAGCTATATAAGGTAGGCCTGGTGATCTGGAGGAGCTTACAGGCCTCGCGGGTCGTTACAAGATCTTCGGGATGCGCCATAAAAGATATTCAACAAAAATTTGACCGACTTGTAAAAATATCAAACCCCGTCAAAATCTTCTGGCGCGGTTACAAATACGCCGCTGGAATCTGGAGAATCTTGGGCGCCAGCCATTCGACGCGCAAGGCGTTGTTGACGCAAAGCCCAACGGGGGCCTTGCGTTCCTCGACAAAACGGCGCAGGGAGAGGAGTTTTCGCGGATCGGTTTTAAAGCCCCATTTGATTTCAACGGGCAGAAGCCCGAAGTCGCCCTCCAGGATGAGGTCAATCTCGGCTTGGTTGTGGGTCTGGTAATAGAACGCGTCGCAGGAAATCATTCTATTTCTAAACCCCTTGAGGAGTTCCTCGATGACGAAGCCTTCCCAAATGCGTCCGACCTGGGGGTGAGCTTTCAAATCCTCCGGCGTTCGCACGCGCAAGAGATGATTGAGAAGGCCCGAGTCCCGCCAATAACCGCGCGGCATATGAGAGACTCGTTTCGCGGCGTTTTTCGCGTAGCTCGGCAGACCGCGCCAGAGAAAAGTTCCCTCCGCGATGCGCCAGTAGGATTTGACCGTGGGCTGGGAGACGTCCAAGGAGCGCGCGAAAGAGGACGCGTTGAAGGTCTCTCCCGAGGCCGAAGCCAGCATCTGAAGGAAGGTGCGATAGAGGGTGATGTTGAGGCCGGGAAAAATATCGCGAATGTCGCGCTTGACGTAGGCGTCGAAGTAATTTTCCATCCACAGGCGGACGTATTCAGGGTCGCGCCTTTTCAAAAACGGCTCGGGATATGTTCCCGATACGCAAGCCTCTAAAACGCGCTTTAAATCCACCCGAGGGCGCAGGCCAAGCAGATCTCCAAAGCGCTTTTTGCCGATCATTTCATAGAACGGAGAGGGTTTTAACCCCCACATTTCCTCGGTCGAGAATCCGCCGAGTTCAAAGAGGGCGACGCGCCCCGCGAGGCTCTCCGTGATCCCCTTGAGCAAATCCGGCGAGCTCGAACCGCTGATGAGAAAGCGTCCGGGCCTCCGGTCTTGGTCAATGGCGACGCGCAAGGCGTTGAAGAGTTCGGGAAGTTTTTGCGCCTCATCGATGACAGCGGGAGTCTGAATCGAGGAAAGGAAAAAATCCGGATCGTCCTGGGCGCGCTTAAAATCGGCCTGGCGCTCCATGTCGTAAAAGGGGGCGTTCGGCAGAAGATTCCTGATGAGAGTCGTCTTCCCGGTTTGGCGGGCTCCGACGACCGCCACGCACGGAAAACGCTTCAGCAGGCCTCTAATCGTATTCTCTGCAACTCTCTTTATACCAGACATTTTAAAAGTATGACTTTGAAATATCATTATATCAAAATAGCGGGGGGCATTTCTTCCAGCTCCAGGAAACGGGAAAAAGGCGGAAGCCTCCGCGCCACGGCCTCCTTACGGATGTACCCAGAGGCAAAAAAGCGACAGGCAAAAATATGAATAAACGAGCGCGAAAGCGATCCAGATTCACCGCCAAACGGAGGCCAACTGCCGCCATGGAATCGCCGTCCCATGTTCAAAGCGTTGCGGGCGATCCACTTGGCAGACCAAAAACGCGCGGTCGCATTTTTCCTCTTTGCGAAAAGCCGCAAGACCGGCAAAATCGGAATCTCCGGGCCTCGATGTGGCCTTGATTTCAACGGCCGTGACCCCGCCATTCTCCTCAATGACAAGGTCCACTTCCCGACCTTTTTTATCGCGCCAATAAAACAGCCTCGCTTCTCCGCGATGGGCCAGAGCCTCAAGAATCACATGGTGCTCGAAGAGTTCGCCCTTTTGCAGGGTCAGAAGACCCTTGTCGTGTCCGATGCCCGCGGCGGCATTTCTCACTCCCAAATCAAAAAAATAGTATTTGGCCTTGTGCAAAACCCCCGCGCGGGACTGGCCCCAGGACCCAAGCCGGTGAACGATGAGGCTGTCCTCCAAAATCTGGTAATACTCGCGTATGGTCGTGTGGCTCACCCCGACGTCCTGGGCCAGCTTGCTTAAGTTGGGGCTGCTCCCGGATTCAAGAGCCGCCAGCTCCAGGAAACGGGAAAAAGGCGGAAGCCTCCGCACCACGGCTTCTTTGCGGATTTCCTCTTCAAGATAGAGGGCGGCGTATGAGCGCAAATCCTCGGCGCGCTGGGCGCGATTCTGAGCCAGGATTCCGGGAAGACTTCCGTAAAGGAGAATCTCCTCAAAAAGAGCCGCGTCATGGTCTTTCTCCCGCAAAAGGCCGCTCTCCGCCCAAGTCAAGGGATGCAGGTATTCAAGCCGCACCCGGCCGGGCAGCCAATTCGTGTGCGCCCGGCGCATTTTCCTGGCCGAGGAGCCGGTGGCGATGAGGACAATTTTTCTCTCATCCAAAAGGTATTGCAGCAAATCCATGAGCGTCGGAATTTTTTGAATTTCATCGATAAAGACAATCGCCGGTCTGGAACTCGCGGCGGCCTCAACCTCGCGCTTAATGACTTCGGGATCGCTTTCGATTTTCGTGCGCACGGAGGGAAGTTGTAGGGGATATTCAAGGCAAACCGGAAATTGAGAGCAAACTTCCTTGATGAGCGTTGTCTTTCCCGTCTGGCGCGGCCCGAAAAGAAGAACTGATCGCTTAGCCCGCAAAGAGCTTTCCAGAACCGAGCCCATCTCTCTTCTGAATTTCATACTTTCAATAATAGCATTAAATTGAAAGTAGTGGTTTCAGTAAAATGCGTCCAGTCATGTTCAATTTTACCGAAGGAGACGGTTGAGGCCGCTGTTTTGACAACATCTTCCAATGAGGCTTTACGCGATCCCAAAATGAAGTCATACAGACATTATGTTAGACAAACATCATATTATCAATAACCCGAATCATCCAACGTGGACTTAAGCGGCAAAAAAATGGCGGCAAAAAGTGGTGCCATTCCTGGTGCCAACTGGCCATCATTTGGCGCCAAAAATGAGCAAAAGCCAACAAAACGAAATTGCGCGTTTCTCGACGACAAACAAAAAATATCAAACTCCGTCAAAATCTTTTGGCGCGTTTACAAGGCGGTTGCTCTGCCCCTGAGCTACGTGGGCGATAATTCTTTGATTTTAGCGTATTTTGAGCGATATTTCTTGAATGAGGAGATCTTTCGCGTCCGAATCGATGAGGAGATAAGAAATTCCAATATAAATAATTACGCCCAATAAAGAGAAACCAATGAGCCCCGCCCATGTGCCGATCATCGCGTGAAAAAGAAAAGCGAAGATTCCAAGCGCCAAGGACGAAATCAATGGGCGAGCCACTGAACTAGCGAGAAATTCGAAAAGACCTAGGTTAAGCGTCAGAGAATGAACCTTGATTAAAAACGGAAAAACTACGGCTACTTCCGCTACCAACAGGCCTATCGCCGCTCCGGAGATTCCCCAACGCGGAATCAAAAAAGCCCAAAGCGGCGCCGCGATTAGAGCCTTGGTAATCCAAGCGTAACTAACCCAATGAGGCGATCCCTTTGCAGCGGCAATGGTATGCGGCATATAGATAGAAAGATTCAATAAATTCGCGATAACCATAATCCGAAACGGCCAAGTGCAAGCGTCGCTAAAGACTGGTCCCAGCCATAAACCCATGAACTGAGGGATCAGGACAAAAGAAAATATCGACAGCGGCAAAAGCGCGAAAAAAGCGAGTTCAGAGGTTCTTAAATAAATTCTCTTAAGGTGATCTTCATCTCCTCGTCCAACTAGTTCCGAGAGAATGGGAAAAGAAACGGCGGCAACGGAAGCGGAGACGGAATTAAATTTTTGGGCGAGACTCGCCGAAAGAGAATAATATCCCAGTTGCGTCAAGGAAAGCCAAAAGCCCACTGCCGCACGGTCGCCCTGAGAGACCAATGTCACAAAAATCAAAGGCATGGCACTTTTAGCGGCGAAAGAAAGAAAGGATTTTCTGTCTTGAGAATCGAGCGAGGATGAAGAATGAAGAAAAAGAGGATAGAGTATTTTGAGTCCTATAACGCTCAAACACAGCTGGGAAAAAATAAAGAGAAGAGCAATCGCCCTAAGTCCAAAACCAAAATAAAGCAAGACGGAAGCGCCGCCCGTAATCAAAAGAGCCTGAAAAGCGGTCAAGAGATTTCCAAGAGAAAAGCGCTTAAGCCCCCAAATAATGTTATTCACAAATTGCACCGTCAAATAGAAAGGGATGGCTAAAGAGAGTAGTTCAAAAACCCTCGGGCCCTCTCGGGATAAGGAGCCGTGCAAAAAATAATGCGAGAGAAAATAGCGTCCGTTCCAAACAGCGAAAGCGAGCAAACCCCCAGCTCCCCAGACGTAAAAAAGAGTCTTTCTCAACAAAAGGGCTAAATCGCCCCGATGCTCTTTAATTTCCTGCCATTTAGAGACAAAGTGTTGCACGGCATAAAAACTCCCTAAATTCAAGATCAACGAATAGCTTAAAACGCTCCACAAAAGCGTATAGAAGCCGTACCCATCTGCGCCCAATTTTCTTACAATCCAGGGAGTCAGGAGAAAAGACAAGATAAAGGCTGCCCCTTGCCCTAAAGCGCTGCCCGCAACGCCTCTTAAAATCTTTCGGCCTAAAGAGGATGAGCTCATAGAAACGGTCAATTCACGCGGATTGATAAAAATAAAAAATCAAATTTTCCCTGGATTTGTTACTCTGTCGCCGATTTTATTTTTACACTTTATTAGTTTAAATTAAACAAATCGATTTATCGTATCGGGAATTTATGCGTTCTCCACTAACCCCCGTCTATAAAGAGAGGGCGCGGAAGACCGTTTTCTAAATGCTAATGTGGCGAACGTATACTTGTATCCGCCATGATAAAAGTCTGGAGAGGGGCAATCCCAGTTCGGGGAATCAAGGAGTTCGCAATCTTTAATCTTAGCCACGATTCTCAAGAGCCTCTCCTTGGTATAAAAGCGATAATTACCTTCGAAAATCGGTTTGCCAATCTGGTAGTCTTCCTTGAAGTCACAGGTAGCGATGGCAACCCCTCCAGGCGCAAGGAGGTCCGCCATTTGTATTACGAATTTCTCATCATCTTTTACATGCTCCAAGACGGAGGTTGAGAAAATAATGTCATAGCTCCCAAGTTGCGTGGTCGGCAGGTTGTAGAAAGTATTCAAATCCATCTGATTGACCGCCGGATCAATTTCCTCAATAGTATAGCCCTCAGCTTTCAGCGCTTCCGATGCCGTGTCTTTGTAGCTGCCAACGCAAAGAATTCTCGGAATATTCTTGGCGATTGACTCAACGGCATCAAGCATGAATCCTTGTTGAACGTTCGCTCGGGGAATTTTCTCGGCGAAAACGGCGGGGACAAGATTCTTGAGTCGGCGGATCGCCTGCGCATGTCGAATGCGCGCCGAATTGTCAAGTATTCGATTAAATTTGATATTTGTTCTGTTGCGGGCGTCGATGAGAATCCCAAATTTTACTTTTGTAGATTGTACTGCATTGCTTAGAGGTTCTAGGACATATTTTACCGAGCGACGATGAACGGCATGGATAATGCGGGAAAATAAAGATGTTGTCCTACCGCCAATGCGCGTTAGTTTGTTCTTCGTCGATTCCATAACAATTCCCTCCTTTGTGGAAGTTACCCTATTTTCTCTGCTCAGCACTTCTGTTAAAATGTCCTCATAGCGCCGACAGATTGATTCTGCAGTCCATTCCCGCAACAGATGCTCAAATGGGCGTATATCGTTTTGAATGATTTCTTTGAGACTAATATCCTCGATGGTGATAGGCGGATTGAGATTATGCAAGTGGCGAAACATACGCGACTTTGTTATTGCGAGAGGCCGTTTGGCGGCTATAGCATGGTCTGCCGCGCTGGAAATTCCGTCTTGGGAAACATAATCGTAAAGAAGGGCGTTTAAAGTATTGGCGGCCAGAAAATCCACTAGCCCAGAATTGTCAAGAAACTCGTATGTCGCTTCGATGCGAATACCGGACTTCCAAAGTCTCTTGCGGCACAGAGCGACTTCCTGTTTGGCCAGTGCCCCATCCCTATCGCCGAGCCCGTTTGCGGGGATATTGAGGCGAATCACCGCGCAATCAAACTCTTCCTGGACAGCGTTGACCAGCCGCTCGAAGCCTTTTGTTTTATTGGCAAATCCGAAGCTCCCAATCGTGATGGTTTCAGGCAAGGGTTTCTTATTTTCATACGTGGGGATAATCCGCCCTGTTGGGAAAACGTAGGGATTGACTGATCGCAAGGTTGGGTCGCCCATCACATAATATTGGAAGAATCCTTGCCGGATGCTGTCAGCCTCTTGCTGGCCCAATCCATGCATCACAGCAATACTCGGAGGGCTGTATCGTCGCGGCATGTCGATTTGAATAAAGGGAATGGTCGTTGGATGGTAGTTAAGGATAACAGCGGAAAAATCATTGCCAACTACTCGATCGAGATCTTTTAAACTTCTAATATCCGCATATTCAAAATAAAATTTCCTAGATGATTTTAATGCGGAGAATAAGTTCCTTCCATATTGATGCGCTCCGCAATTAGGGACGGCATAACTTGCAAAAAGAACCCGCAGATTAACGGACATAACGAAAATTATGATAGTATTTAAACATGAATGTCGTCTACCGAAAAACATGCCGCGTTTGCGGATCCTCGGCCTTGAATAAGGTCATAAACCTTGGCGATCAATGTCTTCAAGGATCCTTTGTAAAACCCGCCATCGAAGAACCGCCTACCCGGAAAATTGCAACAACTCTCGTACGTTGTGATCCGACACAAGATGAGAAAGCCTGCGGTCTGTTGCAAATGTCTCTTACGTTGCCGCCAGAAATACTCTATTCCGCCTATTGGTACCGCTCCGGAACTAATCAAACCATGCGCGACCATTTGCGAGACATCACAAGCGAGGCCTCCTTGATGGTGAATAAACCCCAAGCGCGGGTCCTCGACATTGGGGCTAACGACGGCACGTTGCTTAAAAGTTATCCTCCAAACTTCGTCAAATATGGCATTGATCCCTCCGATGCCGCGCAAAATATTGAGGGCGATATTACCATCATTCATGATCTGTTCCCATCGGAAGAGTTGCTGAAGGAAATGAAAGGGGAAAAATTCGACATTGTCACGGCAATTGCCATGTTTTACGATCTAGAGGATCCCGTGCGCTTTGTGCGCGAAATTAAGCGCGTACTCGCTCAAGACGGGCTTTGGGTTTTTGAAATGTCCTACATGCCCTCCATGTTGAAAATGAACTCTTATGACACGATTTGCCACGAACATCTTGAGTATTACAGCCTCGCGGTTGTTGAAAATATCCTCAAGCGCGCCGATATGAGGATGGTTCGCGCAGAGCTCAACGACATCAATGGCGGTAGCATTCGGTGCTTTGCCACTCACATAGAGAATTTTAAGTTTAAGACGCAAGAATTTTCTAACACCCTCAGGCGCCTGCGCCAAGAAGAGTTCGATTCGGCGTTTGACACAGACAAACCCTACCGAAACTTCCAGAACCGTATCAATGCGCATAAGCGCGATCTAGTAGCGCTCATTAAAAAACTCAAGCGACAGGGTAAGAAGATTCATATCTACGGAGCTTCAACGAAAGGAAACACGATTCTTCAATTTTGCGGCATCGATAAAACGCTTATCCCTTATGCGGCCGATCGCAACCCCGACAAACACGGGGCCCGAACTTTGGGAACCGATATATCCATCATCAGCGAAGCGGAATCAAGGGCCATGAAACCTGATTACTATCTGGTATTGCCATGGCATTTCAAAAACGAATTCATTCAAAGAGAGCGCGAGTCATTAGAGCAAGGGATCAAGTTTATCTTCCCTTTTCCTAAAATAGAAATTATCGGCGCGACTAAAACCAGAAATTAGCCCACACGGCGATAGAGTTCGACAATTTGAGGAACAACTTTATCCCAAGAAAAAATTTCTACGGCGCGGGCGCGCGCTTTAACTCCTCGAATGGCACATTGTTCCTTAAAATAAGGATCTCTTAATATGGCGATGGCTTCCTCAACATTTTCATAAAGCCAACCAGAATCTCCAACATAAAATGAAGGTCCTTCTCCGGCATTTGTAACGACTGGAAGGCCGCAAGCCATCGCTTCTAAAACGGCGGTGTTGGCCGCGCCATCTAAGAGGGGGAGAAAGAGAGCGTCCGAACTCTGAAGAAGATCAAGATATTCCTTGTAAGGAAGTCTCGATAGAACTCGGCAATGGGGATAAGATAAAAATCGGCGCGTCTCTTCCGTTGGCCCCAAGATTAAAAACTCCACAACCTCTTTTTTATCCTCGTTTGCCTTAACCGCTCTTTCCAGCGCGGA
This sequence comes from Elusimicrobiota bacterium, assembly GCA_027371715.1. Lineage (GTDB taxonomy): Bacteria > Elusimicrobiota > Elusimicrobia > UBA1565 > UBA9628 > JAKAQV01. The sequence continues at coordinate 19,660 of DAHXMM010000011.1, forward strand.
AAAATCACGCCAAAAAGAACCCACTACAAGCAACTTCAGGACTCTCGGATTTTTTAATAAAGAACCTTCCGCCGGAAAAAAAGCTTCCGTGTTAATTCCGGAAGGAATAACCGCAACGTCCTTAATTTCCTGACGCAAATAAGCCGCCTCATCGGGGGTTAAAGCAATCGCGGCGCGCACGCGTTTCATAGCTTCTTTGTTTACGAAGTATTTTTCTCGGTCTCTCAATGTAGAGTGAAAAGTGCAAACAATATTCGGATGACGGAAAAAAGAAAATGAATTCTCCGCGCTTAAAAAATGGATAATGGAATTTTTTTTGACAATAGAGGATAATCTTCTCTCATCTAGCAACATGCTCGTTCCATAATAAGATGAGAATCTTTTTCTCCAAAGGCCGGAAGATTCCAGCCAAAGCCGCCCTATAAGTCGCGCAAACACGGAGTGGGGACGCGGATATTCTATACGCGCCCCCAAACGCCTTAACCTTTCCGCCAAAAAATCATAACCGGAATTTTCGGAATGATGTTTCCATCCTCCGGGGATACAGACAACGTTCTCACACAATAAATTTTCCACGCTACGTTCGCTTGTTGCCATGCTCATCGCGTCTCAATGTTTAGGAAAAATTAGTTTATTCCTTTCTTGCGATTAACGCAATATTGTCGGCAAAATCACAACCGAGAACACGGAGGATAGGAAATGTTTTTATCTCATATTCCGCGCGGAGAATTCCCAGCAGAAGCATCCGTTTGCGGCGCCGGAGCTAAAATCCCCAGCTCAATCCCTTTAACGACGGCTTCCGTGCGATTGGTCACGCGCAATTTCTGAAACATATTATTGAGATGGTTTTTAATCGTTTTAACCGCGCAACCCATGTTCGCGGCCATCTCTTTGTTGGAAAGGCCTTGGCTTAAATAGAGAAGGGCCTTAATTTCTGATTGGGTCAAAGCCGCGGAAGACGGGCGTTTGAGCCCCTCGGAAAGCTGACGAAGGCCTTGCAAAATAATTTTGACGATGGGATGGGGAATGAAAACTCCATCTCTAGCGAAAATTCTCAGAGCTGCCAAAAGTTCGGAAGCGGGAAGCATTTTTGAAAGGTATCCATTCGCCCCGGCTTGAACCGCCTCTAAAACATGTTCCTCGTCTTCATAACTGGAAAGCATCATGACAAGCGCCTGCGGACAAGATTTGCGCACTTCCCGAGTGGCGGCAATTCCGTCTAAAAGCGGAAGCTTGATGTCCATCAGGATGATATCGGGGTTGAGCTTTTTCGCCATACCCACCGCTTCGTGCCCATCGGAGGCCGTGCCGACGACTTGAAGAGTCTTATCATTGGCCAACACGTCCTCAATTCCTTCTCTAAAAAGTGTTTGATCATCCGCGATCAAAACCCTGACTCTTTTAGCGCCCTGATTTTCTATTGCCATAGTAGTCCCTTTTCTTATAATCTTCAGGTCGGGACAATGCCGTCCCTAAGAACTCTGAAGAAAAGGCCTAGTAACAGGATGCCATATCCTTTTTAAAAAAACAAGAGGGAAATGATTACATCAAGGGATGCTGAGAATTCCATTCGCTAGAGTAAGACCTGAGGGCACAATCTTAAATGGGTGTTCGGAATTAGGGCCGAGGGGAATATCTTTCTCGGCCCACATCTTGAGCAAAAAATGCGGGACTGGAATCCTCCCCAAGCGCAGGGATTTTAAGGAAATAATCAAATCCGAACCGTCTTGCCCCGAAATCCCAGACAGCTTGGCAATCAATTGGGCCTCGACTGGAATCTTTCCCCATCGGCCGTTTAAATTTAAATTTTTATCGATAGACAAGCTCTTGATGACCAAATTAGGAGCCAGGCTCTTAAAAAAGCCGGACAAGCTCGCCGATGAAATTTCAGCGGAAACAATATCCATCTCATTCATCTTCAGAAAACCAAAATCACCATCCCATTTTTTTTGTTCATTGCGGAGCGGAATAAGAGAGAGGTCTTTCATCCCGAGGCTTAAGTTGGAGATGGCGATTCCATTGATATGGACAACCGAAGCCGTAAGAGCCGCGTTCGGGTAAGAAGCGCTTTGAGTGTCCCAATTCCCCAAGTTTAACGTCATGTTCTCGGCTTCCAGATTCTTGACGGAATAAAACTGGAAATAAAATTTTTTCTCCCGAAAAGGCGGCTTTGTCAATTGTTTTTGCTTAAACAAAATAGCCAGGCTGTCATCCGAAAGCCGCCATTGGGCGGCTTGTTCATAGGTCGAGAGAAACCAGCCGTCTGGATCGAGAATGGTCGCCCTCGCCTCCTTGAGCTTGTCGGCCAATGGGCCCAGATGATTGGTTTTAAGCAAAAGAAATTCCGAAAAATCGCACAATCTTTTTTGAGGAGAAATTACGGCGATTTGTTTAAAACCCAAGGAATCTTTCATCCACTTAAAATTAAACTCATTAAAATATGCGGCATTACTAACGATGGTCATGGGGTTAAGAACTCGTTTCGGATCGGAGAGTTGAGCGGCGGTTTCTAGGACGCTTTTGAGATACCAGCGCTGATTGGGCGGATTCTGGGGAAAAAGAGAAATTTCATGGATTGGGGTCGGAATATCAAAAGGAGAAATCCAATGGGTTTTAAGATTGGCGAGGGTTAAAACTTGAAAGCCGGCGGCCAGCCATAAAACCATATTGGGCCAGGCCGACGCCGCCGCAACCACAAGCCCTGAAAGACCGGGCAAGAGAAACCTCAATTTTTTATCTGGAATAAGAGTCCAAAAGATATAAGAAGAAACGATTGTCGCTAAAATCAACCAACCCCAATCGCGATGACGCTTATACTGCGCCGTTAAAATTCCTGCCAGCCCCAAGGCCCAGACCAACGGCCCCAGCCCGTCCATCATTTTAAAAAGGTAATCGATAACGCCTCCGTTCAAAAAAGGAATCGCTAACGATTGAGCGGCTTTAAAAAAACTAGACATGACAAACGGCAAGTGATAGAGGTACCAGGGTAAAAATAAAACCAAGGACAAGGACACAGCCGCTGCTATTTTCCAGCGCTTATGGGGAAACTTAAGATTTCCAAAGGCGACGACGATGATAGGAATTAAATACGAAAAGAAACTTTCCTTCATCAACATTCCGAGGGCAAAGAGAAAACCGAAGAGAAGACTTCCAAACCATAAGCCAAAACCTTCTGAGGTCAAAAACGCCCATAAAGCTGCCGTCGCCAAAGCCGCAACCGGCAAATCCCAAATCTGGTTGGTCATCATTCTCCAAACAATGGGGGAGGCGCCAAAAGAAACAGCGGCCAAAACCGCGGTGTAATCCGGCCTAAAAAAATAAGAACACCCGAAAAGGGAAAGACACAGAACAATAAAATAAGCGTAGTTGACCCATAAGGCTGCCTGCGCAGGTTGGGAACTAGAATAGGCAAAAACCAAACTTAAGGGGTAAAGCGGGGGATCTTCGCCGCCGTCCGCCGGAGAAAAGGAAATAATTTTTTTAAAGCTCAATTGGTGGTTTTGCTCGTCCCGCCAATAATTCCAAGCGATGTCCATGTGAACGGACTCAGTCCAAGAAGGAGGAAGAGTGTCTTGATTACTAAAAGATTTGAGGATGAGGCCTTCCCAAAAAATAAAAGCGAAAAGCCCGAGTAAACTCAGGCCCAACATTAGAATTTTTTTATTTCGAGAGCGTTTGAGAGCGGCCAAATCTCCCTCGTATTCCGCTATCGGGTTAGACATGGATAAAAGTATACCAATCTTTTGCGGGAAATTTTTGTAGAATGAACCCAGCGGAGTATAAATTAAGGAGTTTAAAACATGGAAAAAGTCTTCGAGATTAGATTTGGCACCGATGGTTGGAGAGGGATGATTGCGCGGGAATTTACCTTCCAAAATGTAAGGCGCGTCGCCCAGGCCATGGCGCAATATATGAAGGAAGAAACCCTCAAGGATAAAAAATCCGTTCCGCCTATGATCATCGGCTACGACAGGCGTTTTCAATCCGAAATTTTTGCCAAGGAAGCGGCCAAGGTTTTTGCCGGAAACAAAATTAAGACTATTCTCTCATCTGAAGTTCTGACGACTCCGGCGGTCAGCTTCTTAACCCATAAACTCAAGTCTTGGGGCATGGTCATTACCGCCAGCCACAACCCGCCGACTTACAACGGAATTAAAATTAAGCACGACGGCCGCGGGGCGATGGAGACCATCACCCGTTCAGTCGAAGAATATATTGACAAGGACACTCCGGCTTATGGAAATGACTTTGAAGAAAAATCTTTCAAAAAAGAATATTTGACCTACCTCAAATCTCGCGTCAATATCGCAAAGATTAAAAAAATTAAAAAGCCCATCGTCATTGATTATATGCACGGTGCCGCCGGAGGAATATTGGAAGAAATTTTACCGGGAAACAAAATCATCTCCCTTCGAACTCAAAGAGACCCCTTGTTTGGCGGGCACGCCCCGGAGCCGGTGGAAACCAATCTCAAGGATTTGTCGAACGCGGTCGTTTCTCAAAAAGCCGTTTTGGGAATCGCCGTTGACGGAGACGCGGACCGCTTTGCTCTTGTTGACGATAAAGGAAAATATTTAACTCCCTGCCAGATATTTCCTCTGGTCATCCGTTATTTAGTGGAGAGAAAAAAAATTAAGGGAAAAATCGTTCAATCGGTTTCCATGGGATATCTGGCCGAGCGCATGGCTAAAGATTACGGCGTTGATTTCGAGGAATTGCCGGTCGGCTTTAAGCATGTCGCGGAAGCCCTGGCAGTCGGCGGAGCCGCAATTGGAGGCGAGGAATCGGGAGGGTATTCTTGGACCAAGACCATTGCCGAAAGAGACGGTCTATTGACAGCGCTTCTTTTTCTTGAAATGATTGCAACTGAGAACAAATCCATTTCTCAAATGTGGAATGAAATTTCGGCAAAATACGGAAAATCTTTCTTTAAACGAGTTGATTTTCACCTTCACAAGCCCGTCGCGGATAAAAACCTGTTCGTCTCGCGATTAATTAAAAAGTTGCCCAAAAAAATCTTAGGTTCCGAAATCAAGAACTTAATCCAGATTGACGGGCTCAAGATTTCTCTCACCGAGGGACACTGGCTACTCATGCGCCCCTCCGGAACGGAATCTTTGATGCGGGTTTACGCGGAATCAGACTCGCCTGAGCGCACGCAATCTCTCTTGGATCTGGCAAAAAAATGGGTGGCACCGAACCTCAGCTAAAGGAATTAGGGACAGTCCCCAATTTTATTGTGAAAAATAAAAGACAAAATACGGTTAATTTGAAGAAATTTCTGACAAATCTAATTTTAGCTATTCAAAATAAGCATAAAATTGGGGACTGTCCCTAATTATGAAAGCCATGCTTTTGGCCGCGGGAGCGGGAACACGACTAAGGCCGCTGACCTATCAAATTCCCAAACCCCTCATTCCCGTGGTCAACCGCCCGGTTATTCATTTTGTACTTGACAATCTGGCTCGCCATGGAATTAAAGAAATCATGATCAACCTCTTCGCCCATGCCGATCAAATTCGCTCTTATTGCGGAGACGGATCTCAGTGGGGGCTTAAACTCCACTACTCACAAGAACCCAGTCTTTTGGGGACGGCTGGCGGAGTCAAAAGAGTAGAATCTTTTTTTAAAGGCGCGCCTTTTTTAGTCATGTCGGGAGACGGCCTTTCCGATATTGATTTATCCGCCATGATCGCTTTTCACAAAAAAAAGCGTGCGTTTGGAACTATCGCGGTCAAGAAGGTTGATTCCCGCTTTGAGTATGGAATCACTCTTCTTAAACCTTCCGGGCGCATCACGCAGTTCGTTGAAAAACCTTCCTGGGGAGAAATCTTTTCTAACACCGCTAATACCGGAATTTATCTTTTTGAGCCGGAAGTTTTGAAATATATTCCCAAGGGAAAAACCTACGATTTTGGGCATGAGCTTTGGCCGAAGCTTTTAAAACTCAAAAAACCCATTTTCGCCTATCCCCTCAAATCTTATTGGACCGACGTCGGGAATCTCGCGGAATACCGAAAAAGCCAAATTGACTGTTTGGACGGGAATGTCAATATCGCCCTTCCCGGACGACAAATTTCTAAAGGAATTTGGATTGAGGAACCGGTCTCCATCTCTCACGACGCGGTTTTAAAAGCGCCTTGTCTTATCGGAAAAAACGTTCAAATTTCCGCTTTCGCGGAGATTGGTCCCTATAGCGTGATCGGGGCCAATTCAAAAATATCTTCGCGCGCCGTGCTCAAAAATTGTATGCTTTTTGATAACGTGATTGTGGAAAAAGAAGCGCATCTGTCCAACTGTATTTTAGGCCCTAAAAGCGTGGTCAAGGAAAGCATCACCGCCTATGAAGCCGCCGTCCTCAATATGCCTCAACAATAGGAGAAAACCATGGAACGAAAAGGAAGACACTTTTTCACCTCAGAATCGGTCACTGAAGGCCATCCAGATAAAGTTTGCGATCAGATTTCCGATGCCGTTTTAGACGCCGTCCTCAAAGAAGACTCCATGGGTCGCGTCGCTTGTGAAACCTTCGTGACCAGAGGAATGGTCATCGTGGGCGGAGAAATTACGACTAAAAGCTATATTGACATTGATGAACTGACCCGCAAGGTTATTCGTGGAATTGGATATGATCATCCGAAATACGGTTTTGACGCCACTTCTTGCGCGGTCTTAAACGCCATTGGAAGGCAATCCCCCGATATCGCCCAAGGGGTAGACACGGGCGGCGCCGGGGACCAAGGCCTCATGTTTGGATATGCCTGCCGGGAAACGCCGGAGCTGATGCCGTTGCCCATTACGCTTGCTCACAAGCTCATTCGCCGCTTGTCTATGGCCCGCCGGGAAAATATTTTGCCCTATCTCGGCCCTGATGGGAAAAGCCAGGTGACCGTTGAGTATCTGGACGGACGGCCCTTGCGGGTTGATACGGTCGTTTTGTCTACGCAACACACGGAAGAAATTTTGGATAAGACCGGAAAACAAATTACGGGTAAAGCCAAGGAAGAAATCATCAATACCATCATTCGCCCGGTCTTGGGAAAACGCCTTTTGGATGAGAAAACGCGCTTTTTCGTCAATCCGACCGGAAAATTTGTCGTCGGCGGTCCGGCCTCCGACACCGGAGTGACGGGACGAAAAATTATCGTTGACACCTACGGCGGATACGCTCCGCACGGAGGGGGGGCCTTCTCCGGAAAAGATCCGACGAAAGTGGACCGCTCGGCTTGCTACATGGCCCGCTATATCGCTAAAAACGTAGTCGCGGCGGGGCTTGCTGAAAGATGCACGGTGCAACTGGCCTACGCCATTGGGGTGGCAGAACCAGTCGGCGTTTATTTCGACACCCATGGAACGGGAGTTTGCGAAGAGTCCAAAATCGAAGCGGCGGTTCGCAAATATTTCTCCTTGACTCCCAAGGGAATTATTCAAACTCTAAAACTTCGGCGCCCCATTTACCAAAAAACGGCCGCCTACGGACATTTTGGACGCGAGGAAGAAGGCTTTGAATGGGAAAAAACCGACCGCGCGGAAAGCCTTAAATCCGAGCTCATCGGGCGTTTAAGCTCAAAGCCTAAACGCTCAGTTGTTTTGGCTTAAAACCAACATGAACAAAATAGTCAAAGACGCCCGCGACGCCTTGTCCGGCCTTTTTGACGGCGCGACCTTGATGATTGGGGGTTTTGGTCTCTGCGGGCTTCCGGAAAAGATGCTCGAAGAAATTCAAAATACCCCGGCCAAAAATCTCACTATTATCTCCAACAACGCGGGGACCGATAATTATGGGATTGGGCTTCTCATCAAAAAAGGCCGTGTCAAAAAAATGGTCATGTCTTACGGCGGAGAATGCAAGGCTTTTGAAGAAGCGGCCTTAAAAGGCGCGATTGAAGTTGAATGGACGCCGCAAGGAACCTTGGCCGAGAGAATTCGCGCGGCGGGAGCGGGAATCGGCGGTTTTTTTACGCCCACGGGTTATGGGACGATAGTCGCCGAAGGAAAAGAAACCCGTAACATTGACGGTAAAAATTATGTTTTTGAAAAACCTCTTTTTGCTGATTTTGCTTTAATTAAGGCCTGGAAGGGAGACACTCTTGGAAACCTCATTTACCGGAAAACCGCGCGCAATTTTAACCAGGCGATGGCCACCGCCGCAAAAACCGTCCTCGCGGAAGTTGAGACCCTGGTTGACCCCGGAGAATTAGAGCCCGATGCCATTCACACTCCCGGAATTTATGTTGATAAAATTTTTCAAGGCGCAAGCTATGCTAAACCAATTGAAAAACTAACCGTCCAGGAACCAGAATTAGGGACAGTCCCCAATGCAAGATAAACGAATCATCATCGCCAAAGCCGCGGCCAAACTGCTTAAAGATGGAGATTACGTCAATCTCGGCATCGGGATTCCCACCTTGATTCCTAATTTTTTGTCTCAAAACGTCCATATCGTTTTGCACACGGAAAATGGAATGCTCGGCTACGGCCCGTACCCCGTTCGCGGCACGGAAGACCCTGATATCATCAACGCGGGAAAAGAAACGGTAACTGAGATGAAAGGCTGTTCTTATTTTGGCTCTCACGACTCTTTCGCCATGGTCCGCGGTGGTCATATTGACGCAAGCGTTTTAGGCGCAATGGAAGTCTCCGAAAAAGGAGATATCGCCAATTGGATGATTCCAGGGAAAAAGGTCAAGGGGATGGGAGGCGCGATGGATATGGTCGCCGGTGCGAAAAAAGTCATTGTCGCGATGGAGCATGTGAGCAAAGAAGGCGCGCCCAAAATTCTAAAAGCCTGCAAACTTCCTCTCACCGGGAAAGGAGTCGTTTCTTCCATCGTCACCGATCTCGCCGTTTTTGAAATTACGTCCCAAGGGCTTCTCTTAAAAGCCCACCATCCAGAAACGACAGCTTCTCAAATTCAAAGTCTTACAGACGTCCATTTTAAAATAGCCCCACAATTGGACGTTTCCTTTTTTCAATGAAGAGAGCTTCTTTTTGGCTTTTTGTCATCGGTTCGGCGGCCCTTTTCGCCTATTTGTTTGATCTGGTTTTTCTCTCAAATCCAAAACTCTCAAGCGTGTCTCATCATTCCATCGCTCAGGCCCCTGGAAACCCTATTTTTTCGCCTCTCAAAATGCCCTCGCCTCCGAACACAAATGAGCGCCATTACACCAACGAAGAACTCTATCGTAATCTCCAAAAACAGACCGTCAAAATGGGAATCCAGGATATCGTCAGCCCCAAAGATAAAAATTCCCAAACTGACTCGCTTCCGCCTTGGCTTAGGAAAGAAGATAAGGGCGTTTATTTAGAGGGGAAAACGCCGGCGTTGTTGAAGAACGGAAAGCCAAGGAAAGGAACGGAAAGACAATGAAAGCAACGACCAATGGCAACATTCCGTTGCCTTCTGTTTCTTTCTTTTACTTTCCGTTAATCGCCTGATCTAAATCCCCGGTTAAATCTTCCGCGTCTTCAATTCCAACGGAAAGGCGAATAAGGCCGTCAGTGAGGCCGCGCTTGAGCCTTTCTTCCCGAGGAATGGCCGCATGGGTCATGGTCGCGGGATGCCCGATTAAGGATTCAACACCGCCCAGGCTTTCAGCCAAGGAAAAGACTTCTGTTTGAGAAGCCATTTTCTTAGCCGCCTCAAAGCCCGCTTTAAGTTCAAAAGAAATCATCCCGCCAAAAGCGCGCATTTGTTTTTTTGCCAGCGCATGACCCAAATGAGATTCAAGCCCCGGATAATAGACCTTGGCAACCTTGGGATGAGTCGAAAGAAATCGCGCGATTTTAAGCGCATTTTCGGAATGTCTCTCCATTCTTAAAGCCAGGGTTTTAGTCCCGCGCAAAAGGAGAAAACAATCCATCGGCCCCGGAACAGCGCCGACCGAATTTTGAATGAATTTTAGCCTTTCATACCACGATTTATCCGAAGTAATGACGGCCCCTCCCACCACATCGGAATGCCCGCCGATATATTTAGTGCTTGAATGAACCACCAAATCAGCCCCGAGACTCAAAGGCTCTTGAAGATAAGGCGTCGCAAAGGTATTATCCACCGCGACCGGAACGTTTTTTGAATGCGCAAGTTTTGAAATTGCGGCGATGTCGGTAATATTTAAAAGAGGATTGGTCGGAGTTTCAAGCCACAAAAGCTTGGTTTTTGGGGTGAGCGCTCGGGACACGACCTCGGCATCGGTTGTATCCACAAAATCAAAAGAGATTCCAAAGCGCTCAAAAACCTTGGTAAAAACCCGATAGGTGCCGCCGTAGAGATCGTTTCCGCTAACGACGTGGTCTCCGGAATTAAGCGCGGAAAGAACCGCGCTGATGGCGGCCATGCCGCTGGCAAAACAAAGGCCATATTTTCCGCCTTCCAAAGCGGCGAGATTTTCTTCGAGAGCTTTTCTTGTCGGGTTTTGGGTCCTAGAATACTCAAAGCCCTTGTGAACTCCGGGGGCTTCCTGAACATAGGTTGAGGTCAAATAGACCGGAGTCATAACGGCCCCGGTTGAGGGATCCGGCTTTTGACCGGCGTGAACCGCGCGGGTTGAAAACTTACCTTTTATGGCCATGATTTATTTTAACAAATTGAAGAAATGGGGACTGTGCCTCTTCTTTAATAATTCTTAGGGACGGCGCTGTCCCGACCTTAAGCTTATGAAGAAATGGGGACTGTCCCTAATTATTTAAGCGTCGGATTGATGAAGATTTAAAAAGCGCATTTTAACCTGATGGGCCAACATCGCATAAGCCAAAAGAGTCAAAAGAAGCCAGGGCCAAAAAGACCAGGGAAGGGGCACAAGCCCAATGTAAGAAGCGAGCGGGGAATACGGAAGGATGGACGCAATGGCGGCAATGCCTCCCGTGGTCAAAAATAGTCCGGGACTCGCCCAACTTTGGATAAAGGGGATATGGCGGGTCCTGATGATATGGACGACCAAGGTTTGAGTGATCAAGGATTCGACAAACCACCCCGTGTGAAACAACCGTTCTAGGTATTCTTTAGTGGCCTGAGGAGTCCCAGGAACTGAATAGAGATGACATCCAAAAAACCACATCATCAAGGCAAAAGTCGTGTAATCAAAAAGCGAGCTTACCGGCCCCAGCCACAGCATGAATTTTTTAATGAGAGAAATATCCCATTTTCGGGGTTTTTTCAGATAATCCTCATCCACGCGGTCAAAAGGAATTCCGACCTGAGAAAAATCGTAGAGGAGATTATTCACAAGAATTTGAATGGGCTCCATCGGCAGAAAGGGAAGAAGATAAACCGCTCCCAGCATACTGAACATATTTCCAAAATTGGAACTGGCTCCCATGCGGATGTATTTGATGATGTTGCCAAAGACTTTACGTCCCTCAATGATTCCGTCGTCTAGTACCATGAGGCTTTTTTCGAGCAAAACGATGTGGGCCGATTCCTTGGCCACGTCGGACGCCGTATCCACTGAAATTCCGACATCCGCGGTTTTAAGGGCGGATGCGTCGTTAATTCCGTCTCCCAAAAACCCGACCACGTGTCCGCTGTCCCTTAAGGTCGTGATGATTTCTTCTTTTTGAGCGGGAGAAAGCCGCGCAAAAACCGAGTATTTCAAAACCGCATTCCTAAACTCTTGGGGCTCCATTTTTTCAAGCACGTCTCCAGTGACGATTTCAGAAACCTCAAGCCCGACATCCTTACAGACTTTTTTCGTCACTAAAGAGTTGTCTCCAGTCAAAACCTTGACCGCAACTCCGGCTCGATTGAGAGCTTCAATAGCGACGGCAGCCGAATCCTTTGGCGGATCAAAGAAAGCGATGTAACCCAAGAGAATCAAATCTTTTTCATCGGCGGAAGAGAAGTTTTCCTTGGCGGTGGAAAATTCTCGGTAGGCGACCGCCAAAACGCGGTAGCCATCCGCGCTCAAACTTTCATATTCCTCCAATAAATCGCGCTTGAGCATATCAATCAAGGGGTAAATAGCGTCGTCAACTTGATAGCGATTGCAAACGCTAAAAATTTCTTCCACCGCGCCCTTGCAGATAAGAACGTGATCCCCTTCATAATCAATTACGACCGACATTCTCCGCCGCACGAAATCAAATGGAATTTCATCCACTTTACGGCAGCTACGCTCAACATCCAAATCCGAGTGAGCCAATATCGCCTTGTCGAGTAAATTCCGAAGGCCGGTCTGATAAAAGCTGTTCATGTAGGCGTATCGCAAAACGTCGTCGGACTCACGATTGGTGACGTCCACATGCTTTTCAAGGATAATCCGATCTTGGGTCAGGGTTCCAGTTTTATCAGTGCAGAGAACATCCATCGCTCCCAGATTTTGAATGGAACTTAAGCGCTTGACGATAACTTTTTTTGAGGACATCATCAAAGCGCCTTTGGACAAATTAACGGTCACAATCATGGGAAGCATCTCAGGGGTTAAACCCACGGCTACGGCCAGCCCGAACATCAAAGCATCCAGCCAGCCGCCGCGGGTAATTCCCACCAAGAAAAAAACCACCGCGACCATCACAATCATGAAGCGAATCATCAGCCATGTAAAATCTGAAATACCGCGGTCGAAACTGGTCAAATTTTTTTGTTCGCCTAGTTTTTTGGATATCTCGCCGAAATAGGTCTTACTTCCGGTGACCACCACAACGCCCTTGGCGCTTCCGCTGAGGACATTGGACCCCTGGAAACAGAGATTTCCTAGTTCAAGGCTGGTCTTTTCCTTTGGATCGGCGGGAAGGGAATTTTTTTCAACCGGCATGGATTCACCGGTTAAAGCCGCTTGACTGACAAAAAAATCTTTAGCTGAAACCAGTCTTAAATCAGCGGGGATAATCGATCCTGCGGCCAAAACGACGACATCTCCGGGAACCAAGTTCTCAGGAGAAATGGAATGCTCTTGTCCGTTTCTCAAGATAAGACAAGTGGTTTTCACCATCGCGATTAATTTTTCAACGGCGTTATTGGAACGAGTTTCCTGAACATAGGATAAAATCACGCTCAAAAAAAGCATTCCAAAGACGACTACGGCGGATCTCAAGTCGCCCATAAAAAGCGAGATAGCGGCAATCACGGTCAACTGAATGATGAGAGGATTTTTAAACCGCGCGAGGAAATCGAGAGCTAAATTTTTTTTCCGATGGTCCTGCGCAAGATTGAGTCCAAAAAATTCGAGGCGTTTTTGCGCTTCTTCTTCCGTCAAACCTTGTTCGCTGGAATTAATTCGCGCCAAAAACTCCGCCGCGCTAAGGGAAGCCGCTTCCGAGAGTGAAAGAGCGGGCGGCGAAAATTCGGCGCTGGAATTTAGTTTTATGGAGTCCATCGTCAGCTAGTATAGCAAAGTTAAAAAATAGGGATAATTGGGGACTGTCCCTAACTACTTTTTTTTGCTAGATTATGCTGGTGACTTTGGAACGAAAAACCTCTTATGTTCTTTTTGCTCTCTCGGCCGCTCTGATTGTTTGGCTTCAACTCGGAGCGGCATTGCTGGCGGGCCTTATTTCCCTGATGATTTTGGAAGCCGCCAAGAAACCTTGGTCAAAAAAATTGGGAGAGACTTCCGCCAAGACCCTCGCTTTATTTATTTTCATCATCATTTCTCTTCTCTTTTTCTGGATACTGGCCGCCTTTGTCCACTTAGCCGCCATCCGCGCCCCAATGATTGCGTCTCTTTTTATTCCGAAGATTAAAGCCTTGGCCGATTACTGGGGCATTTCTCTTCCGTTTGACAATCTTGACGATATTCGCGCCTTGATCGCAAATTCCGCTAAAGATAATCTCAGACAGATTACCCACGCCAGTTCTCTTTTAACAAAAGGTTTTCTTCAAATCGCGCTTTCAATTTTCGCCGCCATCGCGGCTTTCTGGAAAACTCCCAAAAAAGAGAAATCCCATGCTATATTCTCCGATCGTCTCCATGAGGAAATGTCCAAACGAATGAAATTTTTCATGGACGGTTTTAAAAAAGCCTTTGGGGCGCAATTTACAATTTCTCTCATCAACACAGGCATCGTTTCTTTTTTACTGTTAATTCTCCAGATTCCCTACATTCGTTTTTTGGTAACGGCAACTTTTGTGCTGGGTTTTCTGCCTGTTATTGGAGGCGCCATCACCAACGCCGCGATTTTAGCCGCGGCCTTTACCGTTTCAACCCGAACCGCGATTTTAACCTTGATTTCTCTTTTAGTTTTGCATCACGCGCAGTATCCCATCCAAGGCCAAGTTCTTGGAGAGCAGATGAATGTCCCCGCCTGGGAAATTCTCGTGGGTTTGGTTTTGGGAGAAGCGATTTTGGGCGTTGCCGGAATGGTCTTGGCTCCGGCGGTCGTTTTTTATCTCCACTCGGAACTCAATCAGATCTAGGAGATAGGGACAGTCCCTATCTCCTAACTGCCGCGGAGAAACAGCTTAATCATCTCGGACTCCGCATAAAAATAAAGCTCGCAGCGGATGGTAAAATCGGATTTAGACATCACGACATTGGAGACGACCAAGACATTAGCGCCTTCCACTTTCTTAAAACCCTCTTCCACCAACCGGTGGCGCATTCCTTCGGAAACTTCCGGAACCGATAAGATTAAAAGAGTCGAAAACAATTCTCCCAACTCTCCGCAAAAACCGTGCGCGACGATATTGGAGATTTCCTTGACCACGTCCTGGGGGGGAAACTGAGTATTTGAACCCACCTGTTTGTAAATTTTGCTCCAAGCTTGTCCCAAGGAAAGGACGCTGTCAGGAGACATAATCATATGGACGCCCAAGGGAACCCCGTCTTGAAGCGGAAGATACGCCGACCAATACGGCTTATCGGATTGGGGGAAAGTTGAAAAAAGCGGAGTCTCAAAATTATGATAGATGGAAGAAGCCGTGCATTTCCACGGCTCCTGGCTTAACTTTGAAAGATAATCCGCGGTTCTTTGCGCTCCTATATCCAAGGCGCTTAAAACCAGCTTCTGTTCTCGTTCAGAGAGGGCTTCCATGATTTAAGGGAAAAGTTTAGCCAAAGCGGCGCTGACATCATCGATCACAAAGGGCTTAAGCAAGACGCCCGAAGCTCCCATCGCCAAGGCCTGTTTTTGGAGCATTTTTTGATCATTGGCCGTCACGATGAGAATTTTAGCCTGCGGATGTTTCAGGCGTATTTCTTTAAGGACGAAAAGGCCGTCCATATCCGGGAGAGAAATATCCAAGGTCATTAAGTCCGGATTATGCTTACCGTAATTAGCGATGGCCTCTTTTCCATTATCGGCAAAACCTACCACCACATGCCCCAAGCTTTCAAGAGTCATGGTCAACAGTTCCCTCATCATCGGCAGGTCTTCGACGACAAAAATATTTTTTCCCATATTCTGCTTCCTATCTCATTTTTCCAAACCGCCCTATTCTACCAAAAACTCGGCGAAAGTCAAGAAGGCAGGCGCCGTTCCAAGGCCTTGACCCGCGCTAAAAGAACTTCCCGCTCAAAGGGCTTAGTTACATATTCATCCGCGCCCCGGTTATATCCGCGAATTTGTTCGACAACCAAGGCCCTGATGGTCAGCATAAGAATCGGAAGTTCCATAAAACGGGAATCCAAGCGAATGCGCTTGGTGAGTTGAAGTCCGTCGAGTCTTGGCATATTCAGATCAAAAATTCCCATATCGATTTTATTTTGTTCCAATTTTTCCCAGCCTTCTTGCCCGTCTTTGGCTTCGATGACCTCATAACCGTCTTCTTCAAGCATCATGCGAAGGATGTCTCGCACGCTTACATCGTCATCGGCGATTAGAATTTTTTTAGCCATCGCTATTTTTTCCTCCGCTGGACGGAGTTAGGGACAGTCCCTATCTCCCAGGCATATCCGACGCCGTGGACGGTTCTAATGCAGGAGCCTGATTCCCCTAGTTTTTTACGCAGGGCCTCGATATGTTTGTCGACGGTCGAGGATTGAATGCTATCTGAATCGGTCCGAATCGTCTGGAGGAGAGTTCTTCTCTCGAGAGCAATTCCGGGGCGTTCCAGGATGAAAGCGAGGAGATCAAACTCGGTTTTGGTCAGATCCAAGATTTTTTTATCCAGAAGAACCTCCCGCTTCAGGCGATCAATCTCGATTTTTCCATCTTGAGATTTAAGAGTTCCAATCGACTCCGGTTTGACAAAGCGGCGAAACACTGCCTCAAGCTTTGCCGATAAAAGTTCCGCCGGCATATCTGGACTGATGACATCATCAGCCCCGGCGTTTAAAAGTTCGATGAGGCGAGCCGAATTTTGAAGGCGGGAAGAAACCAAGAGAGAAAGTCGCGTTTCTTTCTCCCTAATGAGGTTCAAGCTCAGGGCATCCGGTAAAAGCGATTCAAAGACGATGACCGCGCCCGGGAACTTCGGCAGAAGGGCCAAAGCGCTTTTAAAATCCGCGCTTCTTGAAATTTTCCAACCGCGCGAGGCGAACGATTCCTCCCAAATTTTTCCCAGAGGTTCCGGCCCCGCGATTAAAATTTCCATTATCAAATAAATCTAGCAAATTATGAGATGGGGACTGCCTTCACTCGCGAAGGGGGATCGTGCGAACAAGCATAGGCGAGGAAGTGTGACCGAGGGATATCCCGAGGAAATGCCGTTTCCAGATTCCGCGAAAAAACGGCCCGGAGCATCTACGAGGATGGCGTTATGCTCCGGCCTGTCCCTAACTCTTCAGCCGAAGAAAGAGGAGGCGGGATTATTTGAGGTATTTAACGATGGCGATGACAATGCCAACGACGGTCACGGTGTGCCCGGCCCAAAAAATAAACATCCATTTGAGAAGTTTCGCTTTCGTCTCGGCCAGATCGGCCTTAGTGGCCAGATGCGTTTCGATGGGCTGATGATGAGATTCAAGAGCTGCGGCTTGGGCCATGGTCTTAGCGTAACATGAAACCTATGAAAAATCAAGGCGAGAAAAAGAAAAGCCCCGCAGGGGACATCCTCCTAGATATTCTTGGGGTCCAAACCCGCGTCCGTCAGAATTTTTTTCATCAGCCCTTTCCCGATGTCGACTCCGGTGTGGACCGGCACGGTCACGCTTTTCCCGGTTTCGGGATTAAAAAGAGTCAAGTGACTTCCTTTCTGTCGATCTTTGCGAAAACCCTTTCCTTGGAGAAGGCGGATGATCTTTTTGGCGGTCAAAACGGGGATGCGGCTCACGCGGGGACGCCGATGCAGATTTCCTCGACGTGGACGAGGCGTTCCTTGGGAGCGATTTTGACGAATCTGCGGGAGAGAGATTCAACATGAAGCTGCAAGGCTTCGCGGATATTGCGTCTTGTCTCTTCAATGGTGCGACCATTGGAAAAACATCCCGGGAGATTTGGGCAGTAGGCATAATAACCGGCGCTTCCTTCTTCTTTTTCAATAACGACTTCAAACGGAAAATATCTCATTTTTGCCATGGTCTTAGTGTAACATGAAATCCAGAGAAAATCAAGGCGAGAAAAAGAGAAGCCCCGCGGGAGATTTTCTCCACGTGAGATGGGGACTGCCTTCGCTCGCGAAGGGGGATCGCGTCTTTAGCATGTCGCGGGTATCGGTGGGGAGACGCAAGCCCCACTTCTTTCCGTTCCCGCTTGACGAATTAGCTCGAAGCCCAAACCGCGGAGAACGCGGATGATTTGTTTGGATGTGACCGCCGGGAAATGCGGGGTCAGACGGAGACTCCAATGGAGGCGATGGCCACCTGGCGCGGTTTTGGAATTGTCTCCCCCTGGTCTCGAACGTCCTCAAGATAGGCGCCTATGGCTGACTCCATCTCTTTAAGAGTCTTTTCCAGAGTTTCTCCCTGAACATGACATCCCGGCAAGGACGGACAATTCGCGAAATACCCGCCCTCCTCGCAAGATTCGACAAATACCGTATATTGATAAATGGATTTCTTTCTCATTACCAATAGATTAGCAGGAGGAATGCGAAAAAGCAATAGCGCGTAGTGAAGTGTCAACCCCAAGTAGAAATGTCAGGTAAAGAATCCGCAGTCGCTGTTTCGTTGTTGAAAAAGGAAAGAAACTCGTAGGCCGTAGGTCTTTCTTTTTTTGCTTCTTTTTTTCTTTCTGTGCCTATTCTTAATAATTCTTTCGGATGGCACTGTCCCGACATTAAGATTATGTGGAAAGGGACTGTGGACAGAAGGACGCCGTTGAGCGGGGCTTCTTGCTGATGGATTTAAATTTCAGTCTTCGGTTTTTAAGGACGCGAGTGAAATTCACGGCAATGGCGGGATTTTTGTCGGGGTTTGATAATTTTGCGCGCATACCCACGCCCCTTCAAGCTCACGCCGATGGATCTCGGCCCATTCAACCACGAGTCCCAGGGAACGGGCGGGGAGATGGCCCGATAAAACTCCGAGAGTCCGGATATCGATTGACGCCTCGAATTCTCCGTACGCGGCATGGAAATGAGCGGGCGCATGTTCTCGAAAAAAAATGCGGATAACGATGCCGTAAAATCGGCTTATTTCAGGCACGAACGCCTTCGGCGGGGCTCTTTCCGGATATTTCGCGATACAAGGATTCGGGAGATAAATCCAATCCGCCCGGCCAAGAGACGGTATGGCTTTCCTCGTCGATGAAAACGGAATTAAAAAACCCCGGTTCCATCCACTTTGAAAAAACGCCTTTCCCGGCCATGTCGGAGAGATCCGCAATCCCCTCTTCTCCATCCTGGAATTTAATCCGAATTCTGAATTTCGGCAAGGCCTCCGCTGCGACAATTTTCAACATATCACGCCCTCCCATTTACAACTGTAACAGAGCGCGGGGAAAAAATCAAGGGGACGAAGGACTCCACTTCTTTCCGTTACTTTCCGTTCCCGCCGTTTTCTTCGTTATTTCTTCGTGATTGTTCCCCGCGTTTAGCCTACACTCTTAAGGATTCGCAACGAAATACTATGAACAACTGGCCAGGGGGATTTTGGAGCGAGGCGCGGAGTGAGGAGCGAGCATCCCCTCTGCGGTATGTGAGCGACGAACGACAAAGCCGCAGCCCAAAAGCGCCCTGGCCCTTCCGTCGACAAAACAGGAAGAGGGGAGGCCCATCTTTGGCCAATTTCTGCGTTCCTCACTTGCGAAGCGAGAGCGTGCCGAACCATCTCCTGGAAAGATGTTATGGTTCGGCCTTCGTTGCTCCTCGCTCACATAGCTTAGGCTATGCTCGCTCGTCGCGCCTAGAAATTGTCTCAAATCTGGGCCTCCCAGTTGCTCATATTATTTCGTTGCGAACCCTAAGGATGCGGAAAAATAGCGATTGGAAGCTCTTCTCCAAAAACGCCGAAGATGAATTCCAAACAATTAGGGCTCGGGGACGTCTAGATCGCGGCAGATTTTTCGGGCCAAGAATTCCCCTATCTCCGCATGCCGGGGAATGGACGGCACTTTTTTATTCAGAGGATTCCAAAACAGGGAATGGCGGGAGCCTTCTTGAAAGAGGCGACAATGATGGTTCGTTAAGTGACGCAAGAGCTCGCGCCGCTTCATGCCGTAATAATCGAGATGGGTTCCTCAATGGCCTTTCGCCCGTGGGACTTGTGGGTGATTTCTCTATTTGCGTCAAGGACCAGGGAGAGAGCTTCTCGAAGATTTCTTTTGGCCTCGGCGAGAGTTTTGCCCTGGGTGTTGGCGCCGGGAATTTCCTCGACGCAGCCGAAATACCACTTTCCTTGCTTAAAGTAAACGGCGGTAAATTGTCCGATCATGGTTTTAGTGTAACATGAAATCCAGGGAAAATCAAGGCATGGAGGAAAAGAAAAGCCCCGCGGGAGATTTTCTCCACGCGGGGCCCGGGGTAGCTCACATCCGTCTGTCAGTATTTAGTATAGCCCGCTTGGGCTTCCGTGTCAAGGGCAAAATGCCCCGAACTCTCTCCGCCCGTCTGTTCGGGGAGCGGAGAGAGCTCTCGGAAACTGCCGGGACGGGACTCGAACCCGCATCTCCCCGTTTGACAGACGGATACTCTACCATTGAGCTACCCGGCAATCTCCTACCTATTCATACCGTCTCTTGGCCGGGCGGATTGGATTTATCTCCCGAATCCTTGTATCGCGAAATATCCGGAAAGAGCCCCGCCGAAGGCGTTCGTGCCTGAAATAAGC
>DAHXMM010000027.1:0-69063 GCA_027371715.1 Elusimicrobiota bacterium
GATCTTTGTGTTCTTAGCCGCCTTATTTTCTCTTGTTGCGGGGATTTTTTCAGCGGACTGGGGGCAAAGGGCCGGCGGCATCGTTGGTCTTAAGATTGGCGTGGCTTTGATGACGGCTTTCGGCCGTTTTGGCGGCATTCTATTTACGCTGATTTTCTTTTTGGCCGCGCTTCACTTTCTGTTTAGGATTCCGTGGCTCAAAATTACAGAATCTTTGTTGAAAAAATTAACGGCGGAATATCGCGCGTGGAAAAAAGAGCGGCAGACTTTATCAGCTCAAGTTCTAGCGGCGAAAAAAGAGCTTCCGGTCATTGAGATGATGCCCGTGGCAGTTGAAAAACCCGCGGATAAGCAGCCGCTTAAAATCGAGACTCCGCCAAATTCCGCGCAAAACGGCAAAAAAGAGAAAGTTTCATCCCGAGTTAAAGAACGGGACGCGGGAAGCTCATCTTCTAGCTATGTTTTACCGTCCTTAGAACTTTTAGCGCCGCCACAGCCGTCCAAGGAACGCGGAAAACCCTCGGAGGCGGAAATTCAAGCCGCTTCTTCCGTCTTAGAGGCCACGCTTAAAAGTTTCGGCGTTGAGGCGCGGGTGACCGGGGTTTCTCCGGGTCCCGTGATTACGCGCTATGAACTGACTCCGGGCCCGGGGGTCAAGGTTAGTTCTATTGCCGCTTTGGAAAATGATATTGCCTTGGCGCTTAAGGCCAAGGGAATCCGCATTTTAGCCCCGATTCCAGGAAAAGGCGCGGTGGGAGTTGAGATTCCCAACTCCAAACCCGCGATGGTTTATTTGAGGGAAATTTTGGAAAGCCCCGCTTTCATGAATTCTCAAAAGCCTCTTCTATTTGGCTTGGGGCTTTCGGCTGATGGAGAGCCTAAGACCGCCGATCTCCAAACCATGCCGCATTTGCTGGTCGCGGGCGCCACTAACAGCGGAAAGTCCATCTTGATTCATTCCATCATCGCTTCGATTTTGTTTGCGACCAGGCCCGATGAGGTAAAGTTTGTCTTGATCGATCCCAAACGCCTGGAGCTGACTTTTTATGAGCAAATTCCGCATCTTTTTGATCCGACGATTTCTCCCGAGAAAGTCAGCGTCATCACCAGCCCTAAGGATGCGGCGAAGGTTTTAAAGGCGGTGGTTCGCCTGATGGAAAAGAGATACGAGAAATTTCAACTCTTTGGCGTTCGCAATATTGACGCTTATAATGCTCTTGCCGCCAAGGAAAATCGTCCGCGGGAATTTTTCGTGGTCGTCATCATTGACGAATTGGCCGATTTAATGTTGGTTGCCCAGGACAGCGTTGAAGATTCTATTCAAAGACTGACCCAGATGGCGCGGGCGGTGGGGATTCATCTGGTTTTGGCGACGCAGAGGCCATCGGTGGATGTCATCACCGGCGTCATCAAGGCTAATTTGCCTTGCCGCATCGCGCTTCAGGTTATTTCCAAAGTTGATTCAAAAGTGATTTTAGATTCTACCGGGGCTGATGCTCTTCAGGGAAAAGGGGATCTGCTTTATCTGGCAGTGGGGTCTCAAAAACCGGAACGCTGTCAAGGGGCTTTTGTCTCGGAATCGGAAATTTCAAAACTCGTGTCTTATCTCAAAACCCAAGCCAAGCCCGATTATCCGGCGCTTGAGACCATGACAAAATCCGCCGAGGCGGATTTAGGGACTTTGGGCGTTGAGCCCTTGGAGTTTTCCCAGGCGCTTAAACTTGTTTTGGAGCGCCGGCGCGTCTCTCAAGACCTTTTGAAATCCCATTTTGGATCTTCGGCGCGCGCGACAAATTTGCTCAGCGCGCTTGAGGTCAAGGAGTTGATTCATAAGCCGGAAGGCTCGAATCATTGGGAAATTCATTTTGATCAAATTGAAGATTATTTGCGCAAGCATTTTCCGCAAGTTCCGGTGGAGACGCGTGATTAAGAAATGGCCGCTTGTCGCGGCGGTGGGCTCATTTCTGCTTATTTCTACTTCTGTTTTGGCTGCGGAGGCGGTTGTCCCCTCGACTTCAACGGTGGTTGTTTCCTCTTCCGCTTCAGGCTTTGGTTTTACGCCTTCCTCGGCTCCCTTGACGGTCGCAGATATTGTTAAAAATCTATCCTCGGTCGAAGCGAAAATCAAGACCTTGTCCGCTCGCTTTAAGCAAACGATTCTCATTCGGGATGCTGGAATCACTCAAAAAGTCGCCGGTTCTTTAAAATACGCAAGAGGCTCTCGTTTCCATATTGATCAAAAATTGCCGGAAAAACAGAGTGTGGTTTCCGACGGCGAAACGATTTGGATATGGCGGCCGTCTAAAAAAGAAGCGCTTGAAATGGAGCTTGCTTATTGGGCTAAGACCCAACCTTTTGCCAGAGGTTTGTTGGATTTCGGCCATTACGCCTCTATGCTTAGCCGATACCGGATTAAGATCATCCATAATTCCTTGGTTCCCAAGACAAAATCCGGTTACCGTAATATCGAGCTTTTACTGACGCCCAAGTCTTCCTCCGAAAAATTTTCCTTGCGCTTGTTCTTTAATACGCGTGATTTTTTTCCGGTAGAAAGCGATTTCTCCCAAAAAGGGGTTTTGGTGCGGTCTCATTTTTCTGATATCGTTTATAATATAGCGTTGTCGAGCTCGGAATTTAATTTTGAGCCGCCTTCAGGGGCGCAGATTTTTGACGAACGGACCGGAAAATAAATTTATCTCTAAGTAAAAAGGTGAATCATGACAGACGAAAAAGCTAATTCTATCTCCAAAACTAGCGAAGCACAGGTTAAGGTCCCCTCTATCGGAAATAAACTAAAAGCGGCGCGGCTTAAAAAGGGCCGGACGATTGAGGCCGTCAATCAAGAAACCCGGATGTCCAGAAAATTTATTGTTGCCATGGAAGAAGATCGCTTTGATGAAATTCCCGGCGGTTCTTATTTGAGAAGTTTTCTTAAGGGCTATTGCGAGTATTTAGATATTGATTTTAACGAACTTGGTTTTGTCGAGGATTCAAAAGCCGCTTTAGATCCGGAACAGGAAAAAAATATTCCCGAATCATCGGAAAATTTAAAATCAGTTTCCTCTTATTCCGCATCCGCTTTAGATGAGAAAACGCGAAACATCGTCATTGTTTCCGCGCTTTTAATTTTGGTCGTAGCGGGCCTATTCATCAGACATGGGGTGAATGCCCAAAGAAAAAGTTCAGAGAAGAAGCAGGCGGCCAAGGCCGTCAGCGTTCAGGTTCCGGCATCTCCAAAGCCGGTATTGGCGCCAAAGGGAGAAGCCTCCTTAGTCATTGATGCGCTTAAGCCGAATCATCTGGTCGTTTCCGTGGATGGAAATATTAAGTTTCGCGGTCTTGCCGCGGTGGGGACCAAGCAAACCTGGTGGGCTAAACGAGAGTTCATCCTCTGGACGAGTTCTTCTTCCGCGCTTGGGGTTTCTCTGAATGGAAAACCCTACTTTCTTCTTCATCCGGATATTAAGGGAAACTATCATATTAGAGTGAAGAAACGTCCTGCCTTAAAGCTGCGGGCAAAACATAACTCAACTGGATCAACCAAGCCCGCTGTTTCCCCTATGGCTTTGTCGCCAAAAACTGTCTCGTTTTCTTCCGGAACTAAGCAATAAATATGAGCTTGGCCAATCGGTTGACGGTATTTCGCATCCTCTTGGCCTTGGGAACTTTTGCCGCGCTCATCCAGAAAAACGCGTTTTGGGACGGCGCCGCCTTTATTTTTTTTGTCGTCGCCCTTTTGACCGATTGGTTTGACGGCAAAATCGCGCGTTCAACCAACACCATCAGCTCCTTTGGAAAAGTTTTAGACCCTATCGCCGACAAAATTCTCGTCATCGGAACACTGATCGCCCTTATTAGGAGCGGATTATGGATTCCGCTCTGGGGGATTTTTCTCATCATTATTCGGGAGCTTTTGATGGGGGGGCTGAGAATCCTGACGGCTAAAGGAGGAGTTGTTCCATCGGCGGAAAGTTGGGGAAAATGGAAAATGGGCCTTCAATCGGCTTCGATATTGGCGATGCTTGTTTTTCTATTGATGAGAGATTTTTTTCCCGCAGTGGTGATTCATCTTATTTCAATTCCTTATTTCTTGACGGTTGTTTGCGTCATCTCATCCTGGAGCTCCGCCTACCTTTACTTTAAGCAGTCTAGAAGAATGCTTGAAAAAACCTGGCAATGAACCAAGCGATTCTTTTTTTTGCGACCGGAGCTTATCTAAGCTATCTTCCGGGTTGGGCCTTGTCTCGCGTGGGGCGCGTTCAAAAACGCGGAGGAGAGGGATTTTTGGGAAGTCTTGAAGGCCTGGGCTTGTCTTTAGTGGTGCCTAAAAATGCGAAAATATTTCTCATGGCTCTTGTTTTGGCTTCTTTAATTGCTTTTTGGATTTGCGGAAAAGCTGAGAAAATTTTGGGCCGTCACGATGATGGGCGGATTATTTTAGATGAAATTCTCGGCATGATGCTGGCCGCGTTTCTTTTGCCGCATACGCTCAAGGCTTATGGGCTTGCCTTTGTTTTGTTTCGCGCCTTCGATATGTTCAAGGTTTTTCCCTGCAATTGGTTTGAAAAATTACCGGGAGGCTACGGAGTCGTTTGCGATGATCTTTGCGCGGGGGTGATGGCCAATCTTGCGGCGCATCTTTTCATTTAGCGCTTTAGGAGCGCTTTTTTTTACGGGACCCCTTTGGGCCCAGACGCCTTCTTCGGCGGTCATTTCCTCATCTTCAACCGCAACCTCTAGTAATGCCATTTCAACTTCCGCCGCAACTCCGCCGGTTGTCGCCTCTTCCGCTCCAGTTTCTTCTTCTCCTCAAGCGGCTACCAATGGCCTTGGCACGCCTTTGTCTTTGGATACGAAAGGCCCGTGGGTCATCGGCGAAGTTCTCTTCATTCGCGGAGGCAAGTTCACTAACGATTATACCTTGACGGAACTCACCCATGCCACCAAGGGTAGTCTCTATACCGAACAAGATATTCAAGACGATGTAAAGCGAATGGAGGCGACGGGGCAATTTTCCGCGGTTGTTCCGAATCTCTACGAAATGCCGACTCGGGTTCCTTCTCAGCTTTCCACGATTGCGGTCGTCGGCCGCGAAGTCCGTTTAGTTTATAAATTAGCTGAAAAAAATCCCGGGGCCGGCCCTGTTTCTTCCACGCCTAAAAAACCGGTTACCGAAGCTAAGCAGTTGAGAGTCGCGCCGCCGGCGCCTTTGTCGGGAGTGGTTTTCACTCCGACGGCTTATCGCGGCCATGACCAAGATAATTCCCCAGGCCTGGGTTTGGATATTAACGCTGATTATATAATCGGACGCCTTTACGGAAAAAACTCGTTTAAAAATTCTCCGGCCAAAACCAATTATCTGGATCAGGTCGGAGTTTGGATGTTGTCGGCAGACGGAAAAATGCAACTTCAATCGGAAACTAATATTCGCCCGGCGGTGGCTTTCGGAACCCAAGGAACTCTTCTTTTTAGAGATACTTCCCAGCCGACGGCTTCGGGCGCGGGCTCGACCAATGTCACGGCTCAAGTCAGCAATAATAACGGCACTCAAATGCTGGGAGACGCATACTTTGTCATGACGAAAAAAATTTATTTCGTGCGTTTAAGCGCGGGGATGATGTTTGGCGATTGGGGAGACGCGGTCGCTCAGTTTTCTAATTTTTTAAGTCCCACGGCCTTGACCTTTTACGCTCAAGATCCCAACCAGACTGTCATGAGCCATACGGTTCCTTTTGTGAATGCGATTTTTATGGCGACCTCGAATCACCCCATTGAGCTAGAAGCCATGCAGTTTAACGGCGCCGCCCTTCATCCGATGCTCATTAATCTTAAGGCCAGTCATTATCTGAAAACAGATTTTAACCTCGGATTTCTGAAATTTAGCGGCG
The DNA here is from genome assembly GCA_027371715.1 of Elusimicrobiota bacterium. Classification (GTDB taxonomy): domain Bacteria; phylum Elusimicrobiota; class Elusimicrobia; order UBA1565; family UBA9628; genus JAKAQV01. The sequence continues at coordinate 5,889 of DAHXMM010000027.1, forward strand.
GTTATGATCTTCTAGGCACCATCGCCGTTCGCTATAATTTCTGGCCACGATAATAAAAATATGGCTATCGCGGATTATTTGAAAGCGCAGGGCGGGGATTTTTTTAATCCGCTTTCCATTTGGAACGCTGTTTTTTACGGCGTTCTTTTTTTTATGGCGGCAAGCGCGCTTGCTTATTTTTTTCGTTCGGTCATTGAGAAAATTCTAAAGAAAGATTCTGCCCGCCGCATTGACCGCACCTACGCAATTTTTCTGACCAAATTCGGGGTCTTTTCGATTTATGGGTTTTTCTTTGTCTTGTATACCCAGTTGATTCCATCTCTTCATTCCATTGCCGCTTTTCTTTTGACCGGAGCCAGCATCGTTTCCTTGACCGTGGGGCTTGCGGCTCAAAACACTCTTGGCAATATGGTGGCGGGAGTGGCGATTCTAATTTATCGTCCTTTTCATGTGGGGGATGTTATTCGCGTTTCCGTTCCTGGTGGAGCCGATCAGGGAAAGGTCGAGCAGATATCTTTGGGATATACGACCCTGTCAACGGAGGATCAAAGGCGTATTCTAGTCCCGAACGGAGTTATGTTGGGACAGACAATTATTAAGCTGAACTCCTGACGTCCCCGGTCGTTATCATTTATTTTTTCCGTATCCAACCATGCGATTTCGCAAAACTTGCAGGTATTTTATGGCGGGAGCGTAATGGGGGTCGAGGGCCAGGGCTTCTTCCAATTCTTTTTCCGAGTTCGAGGGATCGGAATTCCAGGTCAAAACAGCAAGATTATAATGGGCTTGAGCGGAAGGATAAAGGATGAGGGATCTTAAGTACCAGTTTCGCGCCTGGTTAGGGTCTCCTAATTTCTCTTCGATAGCCCCGACCTGAAGCATATTTTCCGCGCAGGATTTTTTAAAGCTTTGAACCGCGTCGTTAAGCGCGCGATATTTTTGGGCCAGGAAATTAAGATTTTCCCCTAAACTTACGGCAATCTGATAGAAGTTGAGAGCCTTTGGATATTGTTGTTTCAGATAAGCCGCATATCCTAAGTAGGCTGGAGGACCTGGAAATATCCAGTGCATGGCCCAGGCCAGATTTAAATCCTCAAAAGAAGAAGCAGTATCTTGTTTGAATTTCTCAGTTCCTTCTTTAAAAGACATTTGGGAATAAGCGTCGATTAAATCCGAAGTGAAAAAATCGGGTTGAGCTTCATAAGAATAACGGCCTCTGAAGGCAAACAAATGCCACAGATCTTGAGAGGCGTTTAAGTCTTTGGGGACAGCTCCCATCAAGAGTCCTCTTGGATTTAAGGAGTTCGCGACACTTGGGGGAATATCGGTATCCGGGGTGGCAAAAGCAGGACTATTGACGGTGAGAAATCTTTTCCAAGCTTCTACATTGGAGAGCGGGATCAAGAATAAATTGGGGGAGCGTTTGGCGAAAGAGTTCTCATACCAAGGAGAACCAATGAGCCCTTGGGAGACAAGATTCAGATCGGGTCTTAGGCCGGCGGCGGTTTGATAATACCAAAGACTGAAAAGCTGAACGTCTTTTTTGGCGATGACGGTTGCGCGCAAAGGGGCGGAAAGAAAAACATTTCGCGCGTAGTCGTAATCAAAGAAGTGTTCTCTGCGGTTTTCTTCTTTAAGGCGTCCGACTAAAAATGGAAATAAAACCAGAAATAGACACGCCGTTTGAGATAAAATTTTAGAATGTTTCGACCATTCGGCGAGCCCCAAGGCGGCTCCAAAGATGAGCACGATGTCCGATAGAAGATAGTGGGGGTCGACGATGGCGATTGCGTGGGGATTGGGCGGCATATTGGCGAGCAAAAGAAAAAAGGGGCCGCTCCAGAAATAGAGAGAAAACACCCCGATAAATCGGCGCGGTTCCGAACGCGCCAGACTGGTGAGGCCCCAGAGAGCCGCTAAAATTCCAAGAAGAGAGAAATTATGCCACAGATGTCGGGCGTAGAGAAGCATGTTGCCAAAAAAAAGCGAACCCTTCGCGTAATTTTCACTGATTAAATCCAAGGTTCCACCGTATTTCGTTCGGAGGATGGATTGGATGAAGTTGGACCAATGGGCGGGGTGGTTCCAATCAAGCCAAGGACCGGTGGATGAACGAATGGGCAGATAGAGATAAACTGAAAATCCCAACAGGGAAAAGAAGGCGGATTTGATGACCCAACTTTTTAGGTTTTGAGTTTTTCGGGCATAGACGGCCGTAAAAAAGGCGAGGGCCGCGATAGGCCAGTGAAGGCCGAAAAAAAACATGAGAGCCGGACAAACGACAAAAGCCCATCCCGCCCAAAAGGAAAGCGGCTTTTCATCCCTTCCCGAAAGGGCCAGCCAGATGAGGCCCGGGGACCACAAGACAAAATCAAGCCGGTTTGAGACGATAACGCCAAAAGCAAAGCAAAAGAAAAACCAGAGACGGTCTTCATATTGTTTGCTGAGTTTCCAGGATAGAGACAAAAGAAAAACCGCTCCCAAAACCCATAAACTATACATTTCAGAAACCACCGCAATGGACCAAAAAGTGGCGTTAAATCCTAAGAGAGCGCATCCCCCCAGCGCGGCTTGGAATCCGAAAGAATCAAAGAGGAAAGAAAATAGGAGGGCCACGGCCCCGGATGCGGAAACGGCTGACAAAAGGTTTAAGCGGTAGGCGGGGTTTCCTAATGGGAAGGAATCAATCAGCCGTCCAAGAAGAATGTAAAGAGGGTAGCTGGTTGGGTGAGACACTCCTAATGTCCAGGCGCTGCTCGCCATTTCTCCGGCATCGCGGTAGGGGGCTAGAGAGGGATGCAGAGTGAAAAGATAAAGCGCAAAAAAAGCGAAAAAAACAAGAGGGGTCTTTAATTCAATTATTTTCTTCACTTATGGCTATTATAAAATTAATGCAGTGTCCGCTAAATAACTGGACAATGGACGGCCCATTTTTGGGACATTTCTTCGTTGTTCCTTACATTAAGGCAACCCTTGCCTTCTCCTCAATATCCATTCCAAAATGAGAATCAGACAAGAGAAGGCCAGCCAAAGTGGGGAAGCGAAAGGGCGAGTGCGGCGTTGGGTTTGATAGCGGCGTTTAGGCGGAGAAAGGAGGTGGAGCAAATCCTTAGCCGATGTTTTTTCGATTTCGAAAAATCGGCCTTGGGTGTTAAGAGACAGCGTTTTGAGAACGCTCCGTCTGACTGGGGAATTGTTTTTTTCTGGATCCCAATTAAACGAGAGAGAATCGCTTCCCAAAAGATGTGAATTTCTATAAGCGAAAGCTTTGAGGATATTAGTTCCCTTTGGAATTCCCGTGAGCGCGATTTCATAAGACCCGGGCCTTATCATTTGAGGCTTTAAATTTTTGGTTTTTCCGCTTGGTTTTGTCCACAGAACCGACAATCTTGCCTGGCCTTCGGCCAGCGGAGAAAAATCCCTGTCAAAAACGCTGAAAGAAAAGCGCGCCGGTTCGACCGGGGCAATTTCATCGGGAATAGGAGAAAACCGGACATGAGAAAGGCTGAGGGTTCCAGTTAAATACTCGATGACGCGAGACCAGAAGAGATTGTAGAAGTTTCGGCCCGGAGATTTTTCGGCGTTTTGAAGTTTCCAGCGCCAGAGAGAATTGCTGCTGATGACCATGACTCGTCCGCGCCCAAATTTTTTGACCGCCATGATGGGAAGCGGGTCTCCTGTCGGCATTTTTTCGGAAGGGTGGATGAGAACTGGAGTTGAATTCGGATTTAAAGCGGAGAAAAGTCCAAAACCCTTAATGGATGGAAGTTCTTTCCAAACTTCTTTTGAGATGGAAGAATCGGAATAAAGGTTGATGAGAGGATTTTTAAAGGAAACCGGTTGCGGCTTTAATGCCTGGGAGAGAAAATCTGGGATTTTAGAAGATAGAGAGACGGGAAGAAGCTCCTCAAGAGGCGTGTTTTTGTATCCGCCTTCTGAAAACGCGTTGGGGCCCCCCAGGATTAAGAGGGCGCCGCCTTTTTTAACGTAATGGACCAAAGACTCAAGATAGGATGGTGGAAAGTTGAATTTTTGAGCGGAGAAATTTTGAAGGATGAAGAGATCAAATTGCGAGATATCTCTTAGAAAAATATTTTGCGCGGGAAATGGAATGAGGGAAAGTTGATTGTCCGGAATAAAGACCGGGTTTTGCGGATTTCTGAGAATAACAAAGCTGACGAGTTCTCGCCGAGGGTCTTTTTTGATAAATCTCCTCAAAAATGAATATTCGTAGCTGGGGCGTCCGGCTAAATACATGATGCGGTATTTCTGACGGATGACGGGAATCGTGATTTTTCGCCGGACAGAAGAAACTCCTGCCGCCGCGAGTTCAAAACGGTAACTCTCGCTTCCCAATCGTTCCGCGATGGCCGTAAAACCGGTATCGAAAGACTCATGGTTGGAGGAAGGAGTCAATTTGGCTTGAGAGATAATCTTCCAGGGAGAAGATTTTGATTCTTTCTTTGATAAGCTGAGTAAACAGGGAATTTTCTTTAGGTTTTGAGTCTCTACTTTAACTTTGAAATTAAATTTTCCATGTAGAAACGCAAAATCGGGAGACTGGATGTCTTTAATGAGAAAGCCTTTTTTCTCGATGTTTCTGCCGACAGCGATTGAATCAATCGGGGCCTTAAGCGCTTGGGCGGCGGAAAGGAGCGCCTCTCTGGGAGCGTTTCCATCGGAAAAAAACCAAATCCTTGCTGGTTTTAATTCCGGCGATTCCGCCAGGACCGCGGGCATGGAATCTTGTGGAGAAAAATCGGCTTCGGAAAGCTTGAGGGCTTGAATCTCCTTAAACGAGGATAAATTTTTGGCGTTGGAGGCGAGAGCGAAAAGAGAGGTTTCCGCCTTTGACTCTATTTGAGTTTTGTTTTTGAGAAGCCATTCTCGGACGGCTCCCAAGCGATTATATTTTCCCGCTGGGCCGCCCATGGAATGCCCGCGATCAATGAGAATAAGAAGACGCGGCTTGACGAAAACCGAGCGGTTTAAAAGGATTTCCGGGTTTAAAGCCGCTAGAATCAGGGTGAGGACGCCTAATATTCTCAGGAAAATAAGCGTGGGGTTTTTGCGTGAAGACCATAGATGTTTTACTAGGGCTAAAATGAGTATGGCGGAGGCGATCTTAATTCCTAAAGCTTCATGCCAGGCGATAGAAAACGAACTCATTAGGGAATTCCAGAACGCATTTTTTCAAGGAGGTAAGGCTGATGAACCGCGTCGGCCTTATAGTCTACAGTCAAGGCATAAAGAATAATGTTGAGGGTCAAGCGCTTCCCCAATTCCCTTTGGAGGCTTCCGCCCGGGATGGCGGGATAAAGGGGATTCCCAAGAGCGTCTTTCTCCCAAACTCCAAGCAAATCATTTCGGTCATAGATAACAGCAATGCGGCCGTTATAATCTAACTCCTCCAAACCCGGATTTTGAAGGCGAAGGCCGCCTGCTTCTTTCATCAGGAAAAAAGTTTTAAAAAGAATATTGCCGGATTTGACCGGGAGCAAGGAGAGTTGGGGAAAAACTTCTTTCAGGGTTTTTTTCGTCCAGTTTTCAAAGTCTCCTCCGGCTACTTCCGAATCATTTTCAATCCAAAGGATTCCGCCCGCCCGTATGTAATTGGAAAGAATGCGAATTTCTTTTGGACTGAGCGCCTCCGGAGGCTCTTCTCCAGCCAGAATAACCAAGGGAGAAACAAAGAGCTTGGGATCTTCAAGCGTGATCACTCTTCTCTTGGAGGAAACGGGCGCGCTGGTTAATTGCGAAACAAAAGAGAGAATAGAATGGTAAGCGTTGGGATAAGGGTCCCAGTTCGGGCCCATTTTAAGTTGCGTCCAGATAAAGGCGTCGGAGTCCTCGGCCAGAGTTTTTTGAGGGCTTATCAGCAGAAGAAGGAATAAAAAGGGGAGGATTTTTTTGCCTTTGGAAGAGAAGGAGGATAAAAGCATTTCCGCAGAGAAAAAGGCCAGGGCCAAGACAAAAAGAAAAGAGCGCTCATTTTGACCTTTTAAGTTTCTCATAAACTCCTTGACCCAGGAGCGGACGCTCAAAAGTTTCCAAGGCGGATTTCTTTCCGGGGTTAAATCGCTTTCCTTAAAATTTCGGTTTACATTGACGGCGTAAAAAAAACGCTGATGGTTGCCTGCGTCTAATTCATAAATGCCGGGAATTGCAGTCCCTGGAAAAATGACGGTTCGATTGCTTACATGGAGTTTGATTTTCTTCCCATCCGGGGTCTTAACGACGATGTTTTCAGGAGCCGCTGAGTTTTTATCCCATTTTTTTAGGATCGGTTCTTGAATCGCCAATTGATAAGATTGCGGGGTTTGAAGGGGGCCTGAGATTTTTTTAAACACCAGACGCAAGAAAGGGATGAGGGCAGGCTCAACAGCGAGGTTTGAGTCCTCAATTCCTAAAGAGAAGGCGGAGACGCAGGCGCGGGAATCTTTCGCGCAGATGAAAAGCGGGTATCCCAAGGGAGATTTTAAAATCACCTCGCCATTGTTTTTATTTTCAAGAAGGTGATAGCGGGCGATTTGAATTTGGGATAAATCAATATTTTTCCATTCGTGGCCGAATTGGGGGAGGAAAGGCTTTAACCCCGATGCTTCGGCCCGGACCAATGGCCCGATGCTGGCGGGAAGCCAGTGGCTTTTCGAGGCCAAGTCATCGTTAGAATATTTTGCTCCCGGAATGAACCATACGCCTTTTCCTTCTTTTAAGAATTTCCTGATTTCTCCCGCTTGATTTGGGGGTAAAAATCCGGGATGGGCGAGAATAACGGCCTGATAGGAACTTAGATCAGGTAAATTGCCAGGGCCCGCTTCTCGAAATGAGAGGGAGTAGGGCAAGAGACCGCGCGCGGAGTTGCTTAGAATCTTTTTGAGAAAATATCCCGTGTGCGGTGGTTCTAAAAATGAAGGATCGCCATAAATACACAGAATAGGGGCAGGGTTTGGCGGAGCGAAAGAAAAGAAAAAAGAGTCGTCAATGGGGAGATTGTCCTCTCTTAAAGATGCTTTGCCGGTGATAAACGCTTTCGAATTTGTTTTCGGCAAAGTAAGAAGGTTGGCATGAATTTCGGCGTTCCCTGGAATGAGGCGTTGAGATTTTTGCCCTGAAAGAGTTGAAATCACAAGAGAGGTGGGTTTTGGGTTGCGCGTGAAAACCGTTAGAGCTAGATGGCGCGGGTCGAAAGGCTCTAAGATTTTTACGGATTGAACATAATCATTGCGCTCTTTCTCTCCCCAATCAATGCCGAAAGCCCGGTTGAGCTTTTCCATGGGGGCGCGAAAACCGTGCCGGGCCCCGTCCGATAAAACTAAAACAAAATGCTTTTCCTTTTCGGAATCAGGCCATAAGGCGCGAAGCGTTTTTAACGGGATATTAAAATCCGTATTCCCATAGCCGACACGGAGCAAGGGCAAATGCTTGAGAATAGCGTTTGGGCTTTCCCAAGTAAGGTCTTTTTTTTCGGCGTTGATGCGATTTGAAAATGGGAGTAAAAGCATGCGGTCTTGCGGCTTCATTTGCTTGAGAAGTTTCTCCAAGGATCCCATCAGCCAGGAAAAACGCGTTTTTCCACCCTCCAAGTATCCCATTGAATAAGACTCATCGATTAAGATTGCGAGATCAATTTGGGTTTTCTTGGTGGCGCTCCCATATTTTATCGGACCTGCGTAAGAAAGAATTAAAAGAAAAATAATGGCGCATCTGAGAAATGTTAAAAGCGAATTTTTAAGATTGGAGCTCGACAAGGTTTGAGATTGGATTTTACGGATTAAATAGAGATCGCTAAATTCGATTTTGCGCCCTTGCCTTCGAATCCATAAATTCGCCAACCACGGAATTATGGCGGCAGGCAAGGCCCAAAGAATGAGGGGAGATAGGAAACCCATATTATTCGTTGACAGCGCCTTACCTCATACCTAGGACGCTTTTCTTTATAAATCGCCCAAAAGATTCTTCCAGGGGCCTGTCAGTCGAGAAAAGATGATGGGAGATTTGATTTTGATGAAGAGCGCTTTGATAGGTCTTTAGTTGCTTTTCAAATTCTTCCGCGTAACTGAGGCGAAATTCCTGGTCTCCGACAGCCAGTTCGCTTTCTTCTTCCAAAGAATCAAAAATTACCGGAACCTCGAAATTCAAATCTCGTTCTCGCGGATCGAGAACATGAAAAACGACGACATCATTGCGGCCAGTTTTAAGCGAGATGATCCCTTTGATGAATTGTTCTGTCTCGCCCATGAGATCGCTGATAAAAACAATGAGGGAGCGTTTTTTAATTTTGGAGGCCGCCAAGGGTAGGGCCGTTTCCGGGGCGGACATTCCCAAGGGATTGGTTTGGGACAAACGCTCATCTAAAATTTCAAGGCGTGGAAAGCCGGGGCGCGGGGGAATTTCCATTTCAAGACGATCTGAGATAGTCATAAGGCCCACTGCGTCTCCCTGGGAGAGGAGAGTCCATGAAAGGGCCATGGCCAAGCGGCAGGCATAGTCCCATTTAGAGGGATTTCCATCCGATCGAAAAAGCATCGAGCGGGATTGGTCTAGAATAATCCGTGTGGCAAATAAATTTTCTGATTCAAATTCACGGACATAGAAACGGTCAAAGCGAGCGTAAGCTTTCCAGTCGAGAGTTCTTGGGTCGTCTCCTGGGACATAAGGGCGGTGCTGAAAAAAATCCCTTGAAAATCCGCGGGTTGATTTCTTATGCGCTCCCACCATATCGCTAGAATGAGTTAGATTTTTGGGAGATAGACGCAAACCTTTAAGTTTGGTTATAGTGACGGCATCCAAGTATCTCATTTGATGAGTGAGGATTTTCGGAGTTTAGGAGATGAGACGTGAAATGATCTCGTCGGCTTTCGCTCCGTCGGCTTCCGCTTGAAAATTAAGGATTAGGCGATGGCGTAAAACAGGAACAGAGACGGCCTTGATGTCCTCTTCCGTCGCGGCAAGCCGTCCGGAAAGAACGGCTCGAGCCTTGGCTCCCAGAACGAGGGCTTGTCCGGCTCTGGGGCCTGCGCCCCACAATATCCATTTTCTGATGAACTCAGGGGAGCCGGGGTCTTCCGGGCGAGTTTGACGGATGAGGCGCACAGCCAGGCGCGCCGCGGAATCGGGGAGCGGAACCTTTCGAACCAACGCTTGATATTCTAAAACATCTTGAGCCGAAAGAACTTTGTTGACATGAGTCGGATGATGCCCGGTTGTTTTCGCGATAATGAGACGCTCTTCTTCCTCGCTGGGGTATCCCATCTTGATTTGCAGAAAAAAACGGTCGAGCTGGGCTTCGGGAAGGGGATAAGTGCCTTCTTGCTCGATGGGGTTCTCGGTGGCCATCACAAAAAACGGAAGCGGCAAGGCCCGGGTCGCTCCCGCCACGGTGACTTGAGATTCCTGCATGGCTTCTAAGACCGCGGCTTGGGTTTTTGGGGGGGTGCGGTTAATTTCATCGGCCAAAATCATGTTCGCGAAAATGGGTCCGGAAACGAAGCGAAACGAGCGCTGTCTGGTTGCCGGATCTTCCTGTAAAATTTCGGACCCGGTGACGTCTGACGGCATTAAATCCGGGGTAAATTGAATGCGCGAGAATTTGAGATCCAAAACTTGGGAGAGACTGGAAATGAGAAGAGTTTTAGCCAAGCCCGGAACGCCCATAATCAGGCAGTGTCCGCGGGCAAAAAGTGAAATTAAAACTTGTTCGATGGCCTCGTTTTGACCAATAATGACTTTTGAAATCTCCGACAAAATCGCGGCCTTGGCCTCTTGTATTTTTTTTGCGGTCGAAACGTCGTCTAATTCCGTGGACATGAATCTATCCTATCAAATCTTAAATTGGACAAAGGAGTCTGTCTTGAAATAAAATGAGGGGAGGTGGGGGCCTATGATGGAAAAACAAAAACATCCGGAAAGCTTAATGATGACGTATGGATATCGCCCGGAATGGTCCGAGGGTTCATTGAAATGTCCAATTTTTCAAACCTCGACTTTCGTCTTTAAAAATGCGAAATCAGGGCAATCTTTCTTTGAGATCGCCTATGGATTGCGTTCTAGGAAATCAAAAGAAAGCCCGGGATTAATTTACAGTCGCATCAATAATCCCGATTTGGAAATTCTGGAATCCCGGCTCTGTTTATGGGATAAAGCCGATTCCGCTGCGGTCTTTTCCAGCGGCATGGCCGCTATTACGACCACCGTTTTTGAGCTTTGTTCGCCCGGGGACGTCATTCTCTATAGCGAACCTCTTTACGGAGGAACGGCTCACTTCTTTGAAAAAATTTTACCGCGGTTTTCGATCAAGGCTGTTCCGTTTCCCGCGGCTTTGGGTCCTGAGAAGGCGATTGAAAAACTCAAGCGCGAGGGAGGCCTAAAAAAGCTCAGTCTTGTTTTTATCGAAACTCCGGCAAACCCGACCAATGATTTGGTGGATATCCGCGCTTGCGTTAAATTTGCGAAACAGTATTCCACTTCAAAACGCAGAGTGGTGGTCGCTGTGGACAATACCTTCATGGGGCCGTTGTGGCAAGAACCTTTATCCTTAGGGGCGGATTTAGTTCTCTATTCCGCGACAAAGTTTTTGGGTGGGCACAGCGATTTGATTGCGGGAGTATGTCTTGGGAAAAAAGACTTGCTTGAGCGCGTGCGGGGCTTGCGCTCCTTTTTTGGATGTATGGCGGATGCCTGGACCGGCTGGCTTTTGCTTCGAAGTCTGGAGACGCTTAAAATCAGGATGACCGAGCAGTCTCAAAACGCTTCCCGTGTGGCGGAAGGGCTTCTCAAATGCCCGGAAGTTGAACGCGTCTATTATCCCAGTTTGCTCCCTGTCGATACTCCGCAAGGACGCCTTTACGCTTCCCAGTGTTTGGGTCCTGGTTCGATGATTTCTTTTGATATCAAAGGAGGAAGAAAACAGGCGTTTAAATTTTTGGATCATCTGCGCCTCATCAAACTGGCCGTTAGCCTTGGAGGAACGGAATCCTTGGCCCAGCATCCTGCGACGATGACCCATGTCGATTTGGGGGTTAAGGCCCGAAAGCGATTGGGAATTGGAGATCAGATGATTCGCCTTTCCATCGGAGTTGAAAATTATTCCGATATACTTTCGGATATCGAGGCCGCTTTGCATGCGGCCGTGCGATAGCGAATTAGCGAGACGTTTTCGGCTTTCGGGAGCGAAGCGTCCAATAAAGAGCCAGAAGGGTTAAGAGGATGGTGAGCGCAAGCTCCGTTTTTGAAGAAGAGGCATGGTTTGAATTTTTGAGCTTGGGAGTTTCCTGAAGCAGTTTTTCAATCACGGAAGGGCCGGGCGTCAGGCTTTTAAAGATGGTGGTTAGGAGTTCTTCGCTTCGAGGTCCTTGGGCCGTAATCGAATATCCCCAGTAGCACCAGGGCATATATCCCTGGGCCTTAGCGTTGAGGGCTCCTTCGCCCTTAACCCCCGCCGAGAGATAAATCAATTCGGGGCCAGCCGGAGTGGAAAGTTTTTTTTCCGGCGAAATTAGCCAACGATCAATGGAAGGTGAAGATTCAAATGTGTCTTTGAGTATTTTAGAGGCTTTTGCCGGAGACAAGACTTCTTGCGGGCTCAGTTTCCTGATGGAGAGGCTTGAATTAAGGCCCGATACGGAAAAAACGATACCGTCTTTTTTTTCAGAATCAGAGAGGTCTTGAGGACGGAGATTATCTGGAAGCTGAAATTGGAGTTGCCCGTCCAGGCTTGTGGTTTGGGGCAGCGGTTGCGTCTCCGAGGGAGAAGTTTTTATCGAGTTTAGAATCGAGCGCAGAGTCATATCCGGGATGGAGCTGTTGATTAGAGCGAGATAATTTTTATTTCCGGCGATCACGACGGATAAAATTAAACGCGGCTTCCCACCGGCCTTGACATCAAGAGAGAGCGCTTTAATTCCGTTGTCAAAATGCGAGCCATGTAATTGCGAATCCGGCTCGAATGAAACTTTCATTTTTTCTTGAAGCGAACTCAAAACGTCCATAAGAAAGGAGAGAACGGCGGGGCGGCTTTGGGCGTTCATGGGCTTAAGTCGCGTCATGATAAAGGAACTGCCGGAGGGACCTGTGAAAAAAGCCACGGCGTCTGGAGAGGTGTTTTGAGCGGTTGCGTCAATCCAAGCGGGCGGGGGGGGAACGGAAATATGGGCGAAGACTTGTGCTTGGCTTAAGGTTATTAATCCGGCCCATAAAATCGCTGATGGGAGCCATTTTGGTTTTTGCATTTAAATTAGTTTACCATGCTTTCCGCAAGCTTGTAAATTTTTCTCTGCGCCTCTTCTTTGTTATTCTTAAGGGCGGCGCTGTCCCTACTTTAAGATTGTGAGGGGACTGGACGCATGCGCTGTGATTTTGCTATATTAAAATCAATATGGCTAACTACGAAACGGTATTTGTTCTTGCTCCGACTCTTTCCGAGGCGGAATTGGCTGGTTTTATCGACAAAACGCGGCAGACGATTACAAAAGATGGCGGGGAAATCGTGAGTTTTGAAACGTGGGGGCGGAGAAAGCTTTCTCATCCCATCGGCAAAACTCGCGAGGGGGTTTACGCTTGTCTTAAATATAAAGCTCCGCCGCCTTTGTTCAAAAAAATGTCCCAGGATTTTCGCTTGGATGAGCGTGTGATTAGGGAAATGACGACTTTGATGCGCGAGAAAAAATTGCGCGAAAAGAAAATTCGCGTTCGTGACTCCCGTGATTCCCATCCCGCGCCCGCAAAAGCCGCCCCTGTTTCATGACTACGTTGCGTTTGCCCGAGCAAAATCAGGTCTTCTTGGTTGGCCGTTTAACTAAAGACCCTGAGCTTCGTTATACCCCGAAAGGGGTCGCCCATTGTCGTTTCCGCATCGCGGTTTCCCATCGTTATAAGGATACGGTGAGCGGCGAATGGAAAGATGAGGCCGCATTTATTAACATTACTATCTGGCGTCAAATGGCGGAAAGTTACGGGAAACGTTTGCATAAAGGCTCTCCGGTCGCCATTGAAGGCCGTTTGCGAAGTTATGAATATGAAGATAAAAATAGTCCCGGGGCCAAACGGAGCATGATCGAAGTAGATGCTCGTCGCGTTCAAATTTTAGAAAAAGCGGAAGGCGCGCCTTCCGAAGATGTTCCAGCGAAAGGCGGCGCCGTTGCGACTGCCGACGCTATTTCCGAAGATGTGTCCCAGGATGAGGAGGTTCCCTTCTAAATGACGCCTAATGAAACCGTAAAACCAGAAGAAGTGTCCGGAGGCAAAGCGCTTTCCGTTGCTGAAGCTGCGGCGGATGCCGCTCCCGCGGCGCGTCGCGATTCTTTTCGCCGTCGCACGCCTTACCCCGCGAAAAAGAAAGTTTGCCGTTTCTGCGCCGAAAATGCGCATGAAATAGATTATAAACAGATTCAGCTTTTGAGAACCTTTATGTCCGATACCGGAAAAATTCTTTCCAGTCGCATTACCGGGACCTGCGCTTCTCATCAGCGGACGCTTTCAAAGATGATCAAACGCGCGAGAAATCTTTCCTTGCTCCCATACGTTATAAAATAAAAGACGAGAGAATAAATTATGAAAGTGATATTGAGAGACGATATTCTGCATTTGGGCCGCGCGGGCGAAGTTAAGCAGGTTTCGATTGGTTACGCCCGCAATTATCTTTTTCCTCGGGGTTTGGCGGTTGAAGCGACGGAATCCGCTTTGAAAGGGTGGGAAAAGGGCCGCGCCAAACGCGAGAAGATTTTTGCCGAAAAGCTTGAAGAGTCCAAATCCTTGGCTCAAAAATTAGCGGAAGTCAGCTTGTCTTTTTCTCAACCGGCCAGCCCGGAAGGCCGCCTTTTCGGTTCCGTCGGGAAAACTGAAATCGTTAAAAGCCTTAAAACTTGCGGCTATTCCGTTAAAAAAGAATCCGTGATGATTGATTCCCCGTTTAAGGCGACCGGTTCTTATGAAGTGCCCTTGAGACTTTTGTCCGATGTGACGGCCAAAATTAAGGTCACTGTCACCGCGCGAGAATAAGACCCACCTCGCAAAGTCTTTTTGACGTAGCCAATTGGCTGGAGTTTTTTTTATGGCGCAACTTGACGTGAATCTCCCGCCTCAAAATATCGAAGCCGAAGGGGCGGTGTTGGGCTCGATGCTCATCGAGCGCAATGCCGTTGAAAAAGCTCTCGATATCCTTTCGGAAAGAGATTTTTACCAAGAGGCCCATCGGCGCATTTTTTCCGCGATGGCGGCGATTTATGAACGCGGGGAAGCAGTGGATTTGGTGACTGTGGCCGCGGAATTAAAAAAGTCTAAGTCCTTAGATGACATTGGCGGAATGGCGGGGTTGACTGCCTTAGTCCACAAGGTTGCGACCGCCGCTCATGTTGATTATTATGCCCGTATCGTCAAAAATAAATCTATTTTAAGAGAATTAATTTCGGTCGCGACTCAAATCGTGGCTGAGTGCCACCAAGAAGCCAAGGAGCCGTCTGGAATATTGGACGAGGCCCAAGAAGCGGTCTTGAGAGTGTCGGAAAAACAAGTTTCCCGCGGAATTGCCTCCGTTGAAGAGTTGACGCACGAGGTAATTGCGACCATTGAGGCGGCGCATAAGAGAAAGGCGGCTGTGACTGGAATTTCTTCGGGGTTGAGGGATTTTGACCGTTTGACGACCGGTTTTCAAAAATCGGATTTGATTCTTATTGCCGCTCGCCCTAGCCAGGGAAAAACCGCCTTGGCTTTGAACATCGCCTCTTCCGTTGTACTGGCAAAGGAACCGAAGACCGTTCTTTTCTTTTCGATGGAAATGTCCAAGCACGCGATTATGGAGCGCATGATCGCGGCCGAGGCGGGGGTGGATCTCCAAAAAGTAAAAACTGGGTTTTTCCCAAGGGAAAAATGGACGGATTTGACCAATGCCGCCGCCCGGTTTTCCGAATCGCCTCTTTATGTCGTGGACACTCCGGGTCTTTCTGTTTTAAACGTGCGCTCAATCGCGAGACAATTGACGGTTGATTTGCGCCGAAAAGGGAAATCCTTGGATTTGGTCATTCTTGACTACCTTCAGCTCATGCGCGGCAGTTCTTCAAGAATGGAGAGCCGCCAACAGGAAGTGTCGGAAATTTCTCGCGGTCTTAAATATTTAGCTCGCGACTTAAATATTCCGGTCATTGCCTTGTCGCAGTTGTCCCGCCGTCCGGAGGAAAAAGGTCGTTCCGACAGTCGTCCGCAGCTTTCGGATTTAAGAGAAAGCGGCGCCTTGGAGCAAGATGCCGATCTGGTTGCCTTTATTTACCGAGAGGCTTACTATAAGCAAAATGACCCTTCCGTAGACGATAAAAAAGCGGAAATTATCATTTCAAAGCAGCGCCAAGGTCCCACGGGAATTGTCAATGTCATGTTCTTGCGGCAATATACCCGGTTTGTGGATGTTGATTCTCGTCCAGAAATGGAAGAACCCGCGCCTTTTCAGGCCCAATTTGATTGACCCCCTCGGCACTTCTCTTACCGAAGCGTTTTTTTAGGCCTACCTGGGCCGAAGTTAATCTTTCTTATCTCCACGAAAATTTTAGAATTTTACGCAGCAGGCTTCCTGCGAAAGTTAAAATTTTATTTGTGGTAAAAGCTGATGCGTATGGACATGGCGCGGTTTTTTTGGCGAAAGAGACTGAGCGGTTGCGTTTAAAAGGAAATCCAGCGGCTGATTTTTTCGGAGTTTCCTCGGTCGAAGAGGGGGCGGCGCTGAGGCAAGTCGGAATTAAAACGCCCATCTTGATCTTGGGGAGCTTGTATCCTTTTAAGAGTTTCTTGGAAGCGGCTCGTCTCAGCTTGATTCCCACGGTTTCAAGCTTGGAGGGGGCGCGTCAGTTAA
The DNA here is from genome assembly GCA_027371715.1 of Elusimicrobiota bacterium. GTDB lineage: Bacteria > Elusimicrobiota > Elusimicrobia > UBA1565 > UBA9628 > JAKAQV01. The sequence continues at coordinate 21,727 of DAHXMM010000027.1, forward strand.
ATGCCATGGGACTCAAACTTAAGAAACGCTTGGCGGCCCATCTTAAAATAGACACGGGCATGGGGCGGGTCGGCGTCAGCCCTCAAAATGCCTCTGAGATCATTGATTTTCTATCGAAGAGCCGCGGAGCCGTTCTTGCGGGAATTTATACGCATTTTTCTTCAGCCGAAAGTGATTCTGGATTCACACGGCTTCAAATTCAAAGATTGAGCCAGGTTCTTAAAAACAAAGGCCTTAAAAATGGCAAAATATTGGTCCATGCTTCTAATTCCGCTGGGGTTTTAAATCACCCAGAGGCGAATTACGACATGGTGCGTGTGGGCGGCGCCTTATACGGGTTGTGGCCGGGGTTTAAGCCGCTTCTGAGTTTTAAGGCGAGAATTGTGTTTATTAAAAAAATTGAGAAAGGCGCCTCGGTGGGTTACGGAAGAACCTTTCGCGCATCGAGACCCTTAAGGATTGCGACGGTATGCGCGGGTTACGCTGACGGCGTTTCGCGAACTCTCTCAAATAAAGGAGAAGTCTTGGTTGAAGGTCGCCGTTGTAAAATTATAGGAACCGTGACGATGGATATGCTGATGATTGATGTAACCGACGTTTTTGAAGCGCGTATAGGAAGCGAGGTTGTTTTGATCGGCGAACAAGGAAAAGAACAAATTTCGGCCATGGAAATCGCAAATTTCTCCAACACTATCCCCTATGAAGTTGTTTGCGCTATCTCACGGCGGGTCCCGCGGGTGTATCAGCGATGAACGAGCTTTTTGAACGGTTGGGAAAAAAAATCCTTGTTTCCTTTGAGTCCTTGGGGCGTTTCGCTGTTTTTGTTCGCTCGCTTATCCACTGGGTTGTCTCGGGTTATTTTGAGTGGAAGCAGATTCTGATTCAGATGCTGAGAATCGGGGTTGAATCCATGCCGGTCAGCGTCATGACGGCTTTTTTTACTGGGATGGTCCTGGCCCTTCAATCCGGCGAATCCTCCAAACATTTCCTTAACGAACCCCTTTTTATCGGTACCTTGGTCAGTTTTGCCATGGTGATGGAGCTGGCTCCGGTGATGACCGCCTTGGTGGTGAGCGGACGCGCGGGCGCGGCGATAGCAGCGGAACTTGGCACCATGAAGGTCACCGAGCAAATTGACGCTTTGTACACCTTGGGGACCGATCCCATTCGCTATCTAGTAATCCCCAGGGTCGCGGCTTTTTTGATTGTTTTGCCTTTGCTCACGGTGATGTCTGATTTTTCGGGCATCGCGGGCGGATATTTGGTCGCCAAGATAAAATTTGGCATTGCGCCCAATGTCTATTGGCACGATATTATCGACAATATGCGCATTCGTCATTTTGTGCATGGCTATATTAAAACCTACGTTTTTGCTTTTGCCATTGCCTTGATTTGTTGCTTTAAGGGAATTGAAACCAGAGGCGGGGCGGAGGGAGTCGGCAAATCAACGACGGCGGCGGTCGTCATCAGCATGGTTTCCGTTTTGATCTTGGACTATTTCGTAACGGCGATTTTGGTTGCTTTGGGAATTACATGATTGAGGCTAAAGGCGTTAAAAAAAGCTACGGGTATCGCCATATTCTTCGCGGTATTGACTTGGCGGTCGAGACCGGGGAAACCTTGATTATTATCGGCGGCTCCGGAATGGGCAAAAGCACCTTCTTAAAATGCGTCATTGGCCTGACCGCGCCTGATGATGGAACCATTGCCGTTGATGGAATAGAAATCGGGCGTTTAAAAAATGATAGAGATTGGGCGCGCTATCGCCAAAAAATTGGGTATTTGTTTCAGGAAGGCGCTTTGTTTGATTCTTTAAGCGTTTGGGAAAACGTTTCTTTCGGACTTCGCTATTTGACCGAGATCCCGCCATACCGTTATCGAAAAATTGCTTCCGAAAAACTGGAACTGGTGGGGCTTAAGGATGTCGAAGATCTTAAGCCCTCGGAGTTATCGGGAGGAATGAAAAAGCGCGTTGCTTTAGCTCGTGCGATAGCCTCAGACCCCTCTTATATTTTGTATGATGAACCAACCACGGGTCTTGACCCGATTATGTCGGATGTAATTAGCGATTTAATGCTGGATTTACAAAAGAAATTAAATGTGACTTCTATCGCGGTGACGCACGACATGAAATTGGCCTATAAGGCCGCCAGTCGTATTGCGATGCTTCATGAGGGGAAATTCCTAGCGGTAGGAACTCCGGAAGAAATTAAATCAAGCAAAAACCCTTATGTGCGCCAGTTTATTGATGGAAAAAGCGTCGGTCCCATCCACATGAAGTTGCGAGATTTCGACCCGGCAGAGGAAACTGAAGAACAAGGACGAACTCGTGTCTCTTGAGGCAAAAGTTGGGGCCTTTGTCGCTCTGGGGCTTTCCCTCGTTGCCGCTTCCATTCTTTTGTTGGGAAACTATCATTTTGGAAAGCGCTATTTTATTTACGTCACCTTTCATGATGTTTCCAATTTGAACCGGAACGCGGCGGTTAAGCTTTCGGGCGTGGACGTGGGGCAGGTCGAGGATATTCGTCTTGAGAATGACCATGTCGTTCTTAAGCTTTCAATTAAAGAGGGCGTTCCCATTTATCAAGATTCGGTGTTTACGATTGGTTCGACCGGAATCATTGGGTCTAAATACCTGGAAATCGATCAGGGCCACGCGTCCTCAAGCCCCGTTGTTCCCAATGCGACGGTCGCTGGAACCGAAGCAACCGACATTCAGGCTTCTATCGCGCATGCCTTGGGGAGCATTCAGAAGATGCTTGATGACTTAAACGGCCCGGGGCCGAACGGATCCTTGGTTCAAAACTTGCGCGGGTCGGTCGCCAATATGCGAAAACTAACGGCCAACCTTAACGATTTGATCGCGACCATCAAGCCCTCGGCGGAACAGACGATGGCCAAAACCGGAGCTGTCACCGACAAATTAGACACCTTGCTGTCAAAATCTAACGAAATGATGACGAGTCTCACGACCAGTGAGGGAACGGTAGGGGCTCTTCTTCACGATCCAAAAATGAAACAGAACGTTGAGAACACCTTGGCCAGTGTTAAAGAGGCGGCTTCAACCGCTAATGATATGCTCAGCCGCATTAATCAATTTCGCGTTTTTTGGAATTTAGACGAACGCTATGAACCCGCGATTGCCGGAGGACTCGCGGATGCGGGGGTCAAAATAGTTCCCCGGGACGGCCACTATTACTACGGCGGCATTGAGAATATGGGGAACCCGACCAACGCGACGGTCAAGGGCTATAACTATGAAAGGCTCAATACCATTGACGCTTTGCTCGGCTTTACCGGGAAATGGTATGACCTGGGCTTTGGAGTTGTTCGCTCGGCCGGCGGCGGACGCCTGACCCTGACTCCCTTTTACAATAATCCGATTGGCAAGCATTTTAGCCTATTTACTCAGGCGTATGATTTTGGTCAAAACCGAATCGTCAACGGCGTGCATTTTGACAAGCCTTCTTACGATGCTGGAATTTTAGCGTGGATTAACAAATACTGGGCCGTGGGAGCCCGGGTGGATGATATCGCTCAAGAACCGGTTTTTCAGGGCTGGGTGCACCTAAACTTCGAGGATAAAGATATTTCGTATCTCTTTGGTCTTATGGCTTATGGCGCCGCTGGAACTAAAGGGAGAAGTCCCAATCATGATCCGGGACAGTAGGTTATGCCACGCTTAAAAACCGTTTATCGCTGTCAAAGTTGCGGTTTTGGGGCGGCTAAGTTTTTGGGGCAATGTCCTTCCTGCCAGGCCTGGAATTCCTTGGTTGAGGAAGTAGTGGAGGAAATCTCTTCTTCGTCCGTCAAAAATCATTCGCGCCTCTTGACTGATTTCTCATCTGAAGTCATTCCCTTGGCGGATATTCAGCCCGAGCCTTCGGTTCGTCTCCCTACGGGAATTTTGGAGCTCGACCGTTTGCTTGGAGGGGGGTTAGTCAAAGGGCAAATTGCTTTGCTTGCGGGACCGCCGGGAATTGGAAAATCAACCCTAGCGCTTCAAGCGGCGGCGCTTTTGTCCGAAGCCGGACGCAAGGTTCTTTACGTTTCCGGAGAAGAGTCTTTGGAACAGATTTCAAGTCGGGCCAAGCGTTTAAACTTCGCTCAAAGCCGACTCTCTCTTTTATCGGAAACTGATTTGACCAAAATTATCACGGCTCTTGGGAGTTTTGAACCGGAGGTTTTAGTTCTCGATTCCATTCAGACCGTTTATCATCCTGATCTCGATTCCAGCCCCGGAACCGTCGCCCAAGTCAGGGAGTGCGCCGCTCAAATTTTGCGCTTTTCCAAAAATAAAGGGATTTCAGCTTGCCTCTTGGGTCATGTAACGAAAGATGGAAGCGTCGCGGGTCCCCGAGTATTAGAGCATTTGGTAGACACCGTTCTCTATTTTGATTCGGAACGCCAAGACGTCTTTCGGGTTTTGCGGGCGCAGAAAAACCGTTTTGGGCCGACGGATGAGGCGGGGTTTTTTGAGATGAGCGCCTTGGGTCTCAAAGAAGTTAAAAGCGTTTCCTCATTATTTTACGATGGAAATAAAATAAATGAAAAACCAGGCCGGGCGATTTCAGTTGCGATGGAAGGGTCTCGCCCCGTTCTCATTGAGGTTCAAGCCTTGGTTGTCTCAACCAAATACCCTCTTCCCCGGCGCATGGCGACCGGGCTTGATCTCAATCGTGTTCTCGTCTTATTGGCTGCGATGGAGAAACATTTGCGCTTAAGGCTTGAGGATAAAGACGTGTTTTTAAATCTTGCCGGCGGCGTTAAAATCAGCGATCCGGCCTTGGACTTGGCGGTGTGCGCTTCGGTTTTAAGCTCCGCGTATGACGCCCCGGTTCCCAAAGACATGGCCGTTATGGGGGAGGTCAGTTTGTTAGGAGACATCGGCAACGTTTCCCGGATGGATCAGAGACTGAAGGAAGCGGGGAAGATGGGGTTTAAAAAAGTATTAACGCCGGGCGGTAAGGGAAAGGGAGATGGGTTGACTTCGGTTCAAGCGCTTTCAGTCTTGGATTTGAAGCAAGCCTCTTCAGCGCTTTTTGGAGGGAAATAAAATGATGCTATGGATGTTTAGAGCTTTAATTGTGTTGGCTTGTCCCGCGATTGTGTATTTTGAGATTACGAAAGATTGGCGCGGTCTTATGGTAGGGCTGGTCGTGGGTCTTGTCATTGTCGGTTTTGAAATGTTGGTCGCTGGAATTAGTTTGCTGACGATGATTTCCGGAATCTTGGGAGCTTCCGGCGGTATCATTGTCGCCAAGCTTGTGGATTATACGGTCTTTCAAATCGGCAATAATGCGCTTTATGCCGCTTGGGCCCATTATGCCGCTCTCCGTTATTTTGCGTTTGCGGTCCTCGGTATGATTTTGGCGATTCGCAAATTGCCCGAGTTTGACGATTTAGACAAAGATATTCTAAAAATGGGAAAAAAACGCGGCGCTGATCTCAAAATATTGGATACCAGCGCCGTGATTGACGGGCGGCTCGTGGACATTGCCGAAACGCATTTCCTTTCTGGAACCTTTATCGTCCCGCGCTTTGTTTTGTCCGAGCTTAATTTGTTGGCGGATTCCTCAGATTCCATGAAACGCGCGAAAGGCCGCCGGGGTTTGGATATTTTGTCGCGTCTTCAGGAGAATTCAGAACTGCCGGTTAAAATCATTGATACTGATTTTGCTGATATTAAATCCGTGGATGGTAAAATTGTGCGCTTGGCCAGCGATCTGGGAGCGAAAGTTCTCACTACTGATTTTAACCTTAATAAGGTGGCGTCTCTTCAAGGGGTCGTTTGTCTCAATGTCAACGATTTAGGGCTTGCGCTTAAGCCTGTGGCTTTGCCGGGAGAGAACATGGCGGTTTTCGTGATGAAAGAAGGAAAAGAAAAAGAACAAGGGGTTGGTTATTTGGATGACGGGACCATGGTGGTTGTTGATGACGGCCGTCGGCATATCGGTAAGCGCGTGGAAGCCGTCGTTATGTCCATTCTTCAAACCTCGGCCGGGCGCATGATTTTCACGAAAGCGCGCGCCGCCCAAGCCGAAGAGAAGGCCGTTTAATGCGTTCGTTTGCCGTCATTGTCGCCGCCGGTTCTGGATCCCGGATGGGAAAGCCCAAGCAGTTTTTGCCTTTAGCGGGGAAAACCGTGGTTGAATGGTCGCTCAAGGCTTTTTTGGACACGCCTGAAATTGAAGGCGTCATTTTAGTGACGACGGCAGAAAACATCAAAGAACATTCAAAAAGGCTTTCTTCCGATAAGGTTAAGCTGGTCGAAGGCGGCGCGACTCGGATGGAATCGGTGCGGCGCGGTTTTAAAGCGGTTCCCGAGGATGTTGATTTAATTGCTGTTCATGACGGAGCCAGGCCCTTGATTACCCCGCAGGTGATTCATGAGGTTTTGGAAGAAGCCTACGAATCGGGGGCGGCGGTAGCGGCGGTAGCGGTGAAAGATACCCTCAAAAAAGTAACCAATAAACAGCTTTGGGTTTCGGCGACCCCGGTGCGCAGTTCCTTTTGGATGGCGCAAACCCCCCAATGCTACCGTCGGGAGATTTTAGAAGAAGCCCTTCAGAAGTTCGCGGATGAAAAAAACGCGACCGATGAAAGCCAATTGGTCGAAAAATCCGGCCACCGGGTGAAGGTGGTGACGGCGTCTTATGAAAATATTAAGATAACTACTCCAGAGGACTTGGTTATGGCGGAAAGCTTGATGGAAAAGCGAATGGGAGGGCAAAAGAAAATCTCCGTGGGAATTGGCTATGACGTTCACAAATTGGTGGCGGGTCGAGATTTGTGGCTGGGGGGAATTAAGATTAGTCACTCCAAGGGGCTCTTAGGGCATTCGGACGGAGATGTTGTTTTGCACGCGGTTGGAGACGCTATTTTAGGCGCCTTGGGGGAAGGGGAAATTGGAATAATGTTCCCGCCGGACAACCCAAAAATCAAGGGAATCGCAAGCAAGGAAATTATCGCGGCCATCATGGATAAAGTCGCGCAAAAAAAGGCTCAAATTTCCCATGTCGATATCAATGTTTTGGCGGAAGAGCCGAAACTGAAACCCCATTATGGAGCGATAAAAACTTCGCTGGCTTCCCTCTTAGGTCTTCCCGAACAATCCATCAACGTCAAAGCCAAAACCCATGAAGGTCTTGATTCCATCGGAGAAGGCAAGGCCATGGCCTGCCAAGCGGTCGCTTCCGTTTTAATGCCCTTGCCATGAGCCGCACACGCCTTCCTTTTTTGTGGGGCTTACTATTAGTCTTGACCTCGATAGGGTTTCTCCTTTCCGCTTCCTCGCAAGAGGGTTCCTCTAAAACCATTGATTACTTGGTTTCCGTCAAAGGTCATCATTACCGTTTCCAGCAAATCGGTACTTTTACTTATTTTGTTTGCGTCAAAAAAGATTCTTCCAACGATTGTCAGAAAATTCAAGCGCTCAATCTACAGGCTAACGTGGATTGGGACGGCTTAAAAGCCAAGGCAAAAAAGAAAAGCCTTAAAAACCCAGATGCTATTTTGGCGAAAGAGACTTTTGTCGATCAATACGGCGGGCCTTGGGAAATTGACTTGCGAATAGCTCACGCTTCTGATGCCCCGCAAAATTTCTTGAAACCTTTTCATGCCAAGGTCCTAGCCCCTTTCTGGGGATACAAGGTCTCTCAATCGCCCTCCGGCGATATTTTGTCGGCCCAAGTGCTTCTCAAAAAATCAGAATGGGAGGCGGCAAAGAAAGACCTGGGGCTTATTCCTTCCAAGAAGAAAAAATTCAGCTTCGGCAGCTTGTTTCAGTAAGCTTTGTCCGTCTCCCTGTTAAACATCCGGCGGCTCGAAGCTTTTTAAAATTTCCAACAGGTTTATTTCCATTAGATTTAGATTTCCCGTAGTGTCCAGATTTTGACGGCGGAAACAGCCTTTCACGGCCTTTAATTGCGCGATTGTCCTGGGTCCTTTGCCGTCCGCCGTCTAGGACTTTTGACCCATGTGGGTTTTCCCAGGCGGTTGCTAGAATAGATATGATGCGCTGTCAGGCGCTGAAATCGTATGAAGAGGTAAAAACAGAAATGAAAAACGTGAAAGCTCAAGTCGTTGCCGCTCTTTTTGGGGTGGGAGTGATTTTTCCGCTTCGAGCGCGAGCGGACCAGTGGGCTCCGACGAATATCCCAGCGACGGTCGCGGGGCTTAAGACGGCAGCCTCCAAGGCGGCCAGATCGAATCAAGCCAAACCGGTCTTGGTTTCGGCCGCAGGCGGCGGTTCCTGCATTATTTCTAATCCCGGTGTCATGAAGGTATATGGAGTCTGGTATTTTGGCGGGAAGGATTGGCAGGAGGATGAGACAGCGCACTATTCGATTCCCATGGAAGCATGGAACAAGGCGCATAAATCAATGCTGGAAGCGATTCGACGTCTTAAAGCTACCGGTTATTCCATTGTTGAGGCCCACATTCTTGGCGACGAAGAAAACAGCTCTGGTGGTAGTGGTTCTATTGTGACTAAAAACCAGGTGGGTAGCCTAGATCCGAACGGTGAGTGCTACCAGTACGTCATTTACTATACCGTCTCTTTAAAAACATTATCCCAATTATGCAGTAAGTAACGCGGTTTAAGACCCAGATGGGCGCGTGAGGGAGTTTTCTCGTGTTCCGCCGCTCGTTTATTTTGATCCGACGAACGGCGCCTTGAGGCTGTCGTCCTCGGCGAAGTTTTTAAGGGCGCGAGAAAGCTATAATTTATTAGGTGAAAGCGTTTTTTAAGACCTATGGTTGCCGGGTCAATCAATACGAGACCGAAGCCCTCAGGGAAAAATTAACCAAGAACCGCTTCGCGGAGGTTTCGGATAATTTCGCCTCGGCGGATATTTGCGTTATCAACACCTGCACGGTGACTGAAGAGGCTGATCAGGATGCTTTGCGTCTCATTCGGAAAATTTCCCGCAGAAACCCATTGGCTCGGTTGGTAGTCACTGGATGCTTGGCTTCCCGCAGTCCGGAAATGATTCAAAACGCCGCTCCCCAGGCCTTGATTGTCGGCAATAAGGATAAGGAAAATATTCCCGCCTTAATTGGTTGCGGCCTTGCCCCGGCGCCGTCTTCCATCAGCGGGTTTTGGGGACACTCCCGCGCTTTTATCAAGATTCAAGACGGCTGCGACATGGGATGTTCTTTTTGCATTATTCCCTCGATTCGCCCGCGATTATTCTCTCGTCCTTTTCAAGAGCTTAAGATGGAAATTGAAGGCTTGATTCAAAATCGTTGTCCTGAAGTGGTCTTGTGCGGGATTCGACTGGGACGATACCTTTCTCAAGATTTAGAGGGAAGGCGAATTGATTTTGTGGGGCTTTTAGAACGTTTGATTCAAATTCCAGGAGATTTTCGCATTCGACTTTCTTCTCTTGAAATTACCGACGTGACGGATCGCTTTATCAATTTATTCGCGAGTTCTGAGGGAAAAATAGCGCCGTCGCTTCACCTTCCTCTTCAAGCGGGATCAGATAAAACCTTGAAAGAAATGAAGCGCTGGTATACGAGCGATTTTTTCCGAAAACGCCTGAAAGCTTTGCGTGAAAAAATTCCTCATTGCGCGGTTTTTAGCGACGTGATGTCGGGTTTTCCCGGGGAATCTGAAGCGGATTTCGAGGAAAGCTTGAATTTCATTCGCGAAATGAAGTTCGCCGGCCTTCACCCATTTAGATATTCCGCGCGTCCTGGAACCGAAGCGGAAAAAAGGTCCGATCAGCTCACGGAAAAAACAATTCTTGCGCGCGGGCAAGAATTACGTTTATTGGATCGCCGCTTACGGACTCAATTTGCGGCTCATTCGCTAGGAAGCAAGCGTCGGGTGGTCGTCGAAGGGCGTCCGGGAAAACCTGAGGGCCTTTGCGAAGATTTTCTGAGCGTATCTTTAGATCGCTATCCCGGCCCCGGTTTTGCCTGGGTTCGGGTTCATTCGTTAAAAGACGAGATGGCCTTCGCCGAAGTTTTAAAATGATCGTTTCTTATGGCCCGTTTCACCCGGCCCTTGAAGAAGCCTTTGCTTCTCACCTTCAGGAATTAATTTCTTCCGGCGAAGTTCCGGTTTGCGTGGTTGTTCCTTCCAGGCGCATGGCGTCTCGTCTTGAACGCCTCTTAGCCGTTGAGAAAGAGCTCTCTCTTCTCAATGTGCATTTTCATACTTTTTACAGTTTGGCGTGGTCGCTCGCTCGGGAGGAGGATCCCTTGGAAGGCATTTTTCTTTCAGAGCCAGTTTTCTTTAACCGCTTGGTGGATGCTTTAGCGGAAACCGAAATACCGGCTTCTCTCTGGCCGAGGAAATCAAAAAAGCCCAAGGCTTTTTCAGACAGCGTGCGCGCAAGCTTGCGGGACCTCATTGATGCCAACCTTGTTTTTGAGGACCTTGATAGTCACTGGGAAGAAATTCGCGAATTTGAAGGGGGAAATATTCTTGAGCCTTTGTGCCGCTTTGCCCAGGCTTACCGGGCTAAATTAAAAACCCTGGGAATTTTCTCCCTGGCGGAATTGGTTCGTTTTTCTGCCCAAAAATCAGAAGGGTCGCATTTTCTAGGGCAGTTTCGGGAAATCATTTATTACGGGTTTTATGATTTGACCGGGCTTCAGCTTGATTTTTTTGAGAGCGTGACGAGAACTCATCCCTGTCATTTGTTTTTTCCCTATATAAAATCCCATCCCGCTTTTGCTTTTGCGAAAGATTTTTTTGAACAAAAATTGGCGGTCCATGAATTGAGAGAATTAAACCCTGGGTTTGAGCGGAAAGCCCTGGGGCCTGTTTTAAAAAATCTTTTCTCGCCCGCGGAAAAAGCACTTTCTTTAAGCCAGCCAATTCGCTTTGTGTCAGCTTCCGGATTGGAGGACGAAATTTGGTTTTCGGCCAAGGAAATATTGCGACTGGTTGAAGAGGAAAAAATCAGGTTTGATGAAATTGGAGTTGTCGCTCGTTCGCTTGAGAGCGCCCGAAGTTTGATTGACCGTATTTTTGAAGAAAATCAAATTCCCCTGGACATGAAGGCCAAAGAGCCACTTCTGCGCCATCCTTTGGCCAAAACGCTTTTAAATTTTTTGAGTTTAGTTCGCCGGGATTTTCCTAGCTATTTGGTCGAGGATATTATTTCTTCTCCCTATTTTAATCCTGAAAATATCGAGAGTCAGAATTGGAAATGGAGCATTCGGCGCATCACTAAAGACTTAAAGCTGAGCGGCGGCTGGCTTCAATGGAATGGGCGTCTGGGGGAAATAATCTCAAGGAAAGCCGATATCATGGAGAATTTTCCATTGAAACCTGCAAAGGAGCTTTGGAATTTTTTAATTCTTTGGCGGGAAGTTTTAAGCGCTCATCCTGCTTCCTGGTCTGGTTTTGCCAAAGCCTGTGCGGATTTAATTGAGCGCTTCTTTAAATTGCCCGAGGGTTTTTCCGTTCAGGAAAAAGAGGCTTTGGAATTATTTTTAGACGCGCTAAAAACGTTATCTTTGCTTGACCGAATATCACGTCCCAGGGATTTTGCCGATGGCCTAGACGCTCTTGAGGAAAAACTTAGGCGTTCGTCTTTTGAGACTTCATCGGGGATTAAGGGGGTTAGAGCGCTGGATGCGATGGCCGCTCGAGGCGAATCTTTTCGGGTTTTGTTTGTTTTTGGGCTTAATGAGAGCGTCTTTCCGCGAACAATCTCAGAAGACCCTATTTTAAGAGATCAGGCGCGCGCTTTTTTGCGGCATCCCCTTGGATATTGGATTCGTCCGAAAAAGGAAGGCTATGAAGAAGAAAAACTTTTATTTTATCTTTTAGTTTCTTCCGTTCAGGAACAACTCTACTGCGTTTATTCCCGTTCCGATGAGGAAGGACGCGAACAAGCGCCGTCTTTTTACCTTTATGAGTTGGCGCGGGCCGCGAATAAAACTTTGACGGAGACCGATATTTTAAGGGTCCCGAGAAATATCGAAGAAAAACTAAATATGGTTGATCCGCGGTATCTTTCTCCGAATGAAATGGGGCTTTACGCGTCTTTCCGGAATCAAAGCGCCGTCCTCTATCTCAAGGCTCTTCATCTTCCCCAGGCGGAGATTTTGGAAGTGGGGCTTAAAGCGGCTTTGGAACTCAATGAGTATTCATCTAGTGGAGAAAGAGATGGAATAGTTGAGACGCCTAAAGATTTTCTTCAAAAATGGAAACATAACGTTTCTTCCAGCGGTCTTGAGCTTTACGCCCAGTGCCCGTTTCGTTTTTTTGCCGCGCGCGTCTTAAAACTTACGGAAGAAGAAAAAAATGCCAAAGACGAGCTTTCGCCTAAAATTGTGGGAATTATCTATCATGACATTCTGAAGCGTTTTTACTCCTCTCTTTCGTCTTTAGTTTTTGAAGGTAAAAAATCTTATGATGGTTTTTTTGAGCGCGCCGTTGAGGACTCTTTTGCTGAATACGACTCAAATAAGCTTGGGGTCTATCCTCTTTTGTGGTTGTCGGCCAAAAATAACATGAGCGCGCATTTACGAAGATTAGTCGAATGGGACATCCGTCGTCTCCAAGAAAAAAATATGCGTCCCTTGGAATTTGAAAAAGAATTTCGTGCGAATATTTCCGGTCCGTTTGTTTGCGGCTTTCGCGGAGTTTTTGATCGAATTGACGGGAGTTTGGACGAGCAAAAGCTTGAGATTATTGATTATAAGACGAGTTGGAAGAAAGGCAATCCCAAAAAATTGATTGAAGATGGGAGTTATTTTCAACTTCCGCTTTATTTTGAGCTCCTCTCTAAAAATGATCCCGCGAGGGAAATCGAGGGGGGGGTTCTTTATGAAATCGAAGGAAAATCTCAAGACCTGCTTCCTTCCACTTACCCTTACTCTTTTTCGGATTGGCAAGCGCAACGAGAGAGTTTTTTTAAAAACGTGTCACGTCTTTTAAGCTCCATCGAGCTCGGTTATTTTCCGATAAAACCCGATGACCAGAGTGAATACGGCCATTGTAGTTATTGCCGGTTTCAAAACCTTTGCCGAAAGAACCACTCTCATTCAAGATACCGCGCCAAGACATTCCTCGAAAAAATATTTACGGAGAAAGCGAATTGAATTTCCTTGAATATCAAAAAAAAGAGCTCCATATCGAGGGGCTTCGGGCTGCATCCGTGGCTCTGGAATTTAAGACCCCGCTTTACGTCTATTCTCAATCAAAGATTGTCGAGCGATACCGGAAACTGTCCCATTTTTTTTCTTTGCGACCGACTTTAATCGCTTATGCACTTAAAGCTAATTCTAACCTCCATCTTTGCCGGATTCTTCAAAGAGAGGGGGCGGGGGCGGAAACGGTTTCAGGCGGCGAACTTCTTTTGGCCTATCGAGCGGGTTTTAAATCTTCTCAAATTCTGTTTTCCGGAGTCGGTAAAACTCGGGAAGAAATTAGGCTTGGAATCAAACTCGGAATTTTATCTTTTAACGTCGAGTCTTTTGAGGAGTTGAAAGTTATATCCCAAGAAGCTTCTAAAATGCGGCGGGTCGCTCCGATTTCGGTTCGAATTAATTTCCCTATCGAAGCTAAAACCCATCCTCACACGATGACTTCCGGCCGCTCCTCTAAGTTTGGGGTCGAGGAAAAAGAAGCCTTTGAGATATACCGGTGGTCTCAAAAACAGCGTTTCTTAAAGATTGTGGGCCTTCATTCTCATGGCGGGTCTCAGCTGTTTTCCGCGACGCCGTATATTCAGACGGTAAAACTTGCCGGAAAATTTATTCGCTGTTTAAAAGAGCAAAATATTTCTTTATCTTTTGTGGATATGGGAGGCGGGTTTGGAGTTGGCGCGGTCCAGGCCAAAGGCCGAGCGTCCTCGTCGTGCTTTGGGGAATGCGTCAGCGACAGGGAGGGAAAAGAGGCGGAGGAAGATTCTCGGTTGTCTCAAATCGCCCGCGCCTACGCCCGTGAATTTAAGGACTTTCCTTCCCTTAAGCTCATCATCGAGCCGGGGCGTTTTTTAGTCGCAGAAAGCGGGATACTTTTGACCCGGATTGTTTACGTCAAAGGCGTGGGCAAACGTCAGTTTCTCATCGTAGATGCGGGAATGAATGATTTTTTGCGTCCGGCTCTTTATGGGGCGCGCCATCCGGTTATTCCAGTCGTTAAGAAAAAAGGGAAATCCGGATTTTTCGACGTGGCGGGCCCTGTTTGCGAATCTGCTGATTTTTTTGTCCGAGGGAGAAAATTCATTTCTCCCCAAGCCGGGGATCTCTTGGCGGTTCTTGATGTCGGAGCTTACGGATTTTCGATGAGCTCTCATTACAATTTTCGCCCTAGAGCGGCGGAGGTCTTGGTCAGGGGAAAAACCGCGCGCCTGATCCGCCGCCGTGAGTCTTTCGGGGATTTGAGTAAGACGGAATCGCGATAAAAAATGGTGCGCTCGCCGGGAATCGAACCTGGATATCAAGCTTCGCAGGCTTGCACACTATCCGTTGTGTTACGAGCGCCTAAAAACCGCAACATTTATATTCTAGCTATTTTAGACCTTTAAATGCTCGCCCATTATTCCCGTCTTATTCTTGAGCGCCCAATAAACCACGGCGGTGGTCGCAATTGAGATGATGACGCTTCCCGCTATATCGATTGGATGATGAACGCCGACATAGACTCTTGAAAAACCGACTAGGAAAGTCAGAACCCAAGCGGCGGACGATAGTTTTTTTGAGAAAGGGAACGCCCAGGACGAGATCGCGGCGCACAATAGGGCGTGATCGGATGGAAAGCCGTTGTCGGGATCGTGCGGGATCATGGGCGGAAAATGACCTACGACGAAGGGCCTTGGGTCGTAATAAAAAATCCCGATGAGGCGGGCGATGATCAAAATGAGCGGGCAGGCGAAGGCGGCGAGGAGTAGCATTTTTTTCCTGACGGAGTTCGCTTGCCTCAAAAAGTAAATGAACGCGATGATGATAATCGCGATGAATAGATATTTCGCTCCAAAAATGGCGAGAACTTTTGCGGGAGTCGTCATCGCGCCGCCATCCGGCGCTCCCAGTAAAGGAGGGCGACAATCGTCAGGTCCAAGAAAAAAAAACACGCCAGCGCCAAGGAGCGCGTGTAGCTTAGCTGGTAAGCTTCATAGGCCATGAAGAGGCTAAAGAAGACCATCGCCCAGGGATAAACCCATTCCCGTCCTCTCAACAAGTTGACGGCGAGCGCTATTTTCAAAACGCCATGAATCAAAAGGTAGACGATCGCGAATAACTTGACGTTGCTGGTGAGATGGGCGGCAAGCGAGCGAAGATGGGTAGCCACGAAGTCCTTTGGATCCTCGGTCAACTCGTGCTGGGTCAAGACGATGACCATGCGGTTGAGGGCTCTTCGATTGAAAATTGATAGGAGAACTCCTCCCGCCATCTCAAGAACCCCGTCCACCGTCTTAAACGCCAAGCTGACGCGAAACAGGCGGTGGGGGAAATTCGACGTGTTTAGGAATGGCATGTGAAATAAGACGTCTTTTGATTTAACATTTTAACGGGGCGGGGGCGCAACGCTTGCTTGGCTTGGCAACGTTTTTAATGGCGGAGTTTTCCCAGAATGCTATAATAAATCCCTAACGCTATGTTGACTTTACTTAATCTTGAAGATTCGGTCGAGCGGGTTCGGCTCGGCATGGAAAACCGCTCAAAGCGCTTGTCCGGCCGCGTGGGAGAAACCCTGGCCGGATACGTCGGTCGCCCGGGGAAAATGCTGCGGGCGCGCTTTTGCCTGCTATTGGCCAAGGCCTTGGGCGTGGACGAGAAAAAAGCGGAGGCGGCCTCCCGCGCGATGGAATTTGTTCATAACGCTTCTCTTTTGCATGATGACTGCGTCGATAAAGCCGACACCAGGCGGGGACAGGCGACCCCGAACGCTCTTTATGGAAACACAGTCGCTCTCCTTTTGGGCGATCTCGCTTTTTCCCAAGGACTTGAGGAAGCCATCGACATCTCTCCGCGCGCGCCGGAACATTTGGTAACGACGGTTCGGGAAATGGCGGCCGGGGAACTGCAGGAAGAGTTTTTGAAGGGAAGCACCGAGGTTTCGGTTGAGGCGTATTTAGGAATTGCCGCCCGGAAGACCGGCGCTTTGTTTGAGTGGTGCGGAAAAGTTCTCTCCGAGATAAGCCCCTTTCCCCATGAGTCGGCCGATCCTCCGAGGCTTTCCTTATCGGCTGGAATCTTGCTTCAGATCGTGGATGATATTCATGATTTTCTCCTGACCGAGGAAGTTTCGGGGAAGCCGGCGGCCCAGGATTTAATGAACCGCCGTTTGACCTTGCCTTGTATTCTCGCGCTTCAAAATCCGAAAACCCGAGGAAGTTTTCTGGACTTATGGGAACGCGGCGAAACCGACTCAGACGCGATCAAAAAGGCGATTTCCTTTGTTAAGGCGGAAGGATTCTTGGATGAGGCTAGAACTAAGGGCCGAGAAATCGTCGATTCCATGAAAACTCTCTGCCAGGGCCTGCCTTTGAAAAACGAAGCGAAGGATTTGTCCTTTTTTATCGAAGTGATGGCCAAGCGAGAATTTTAATGTCGTACCAATCTCTTCTTAAGAAAGCTTGGAAGTCGGGGGATTTTGCCGTATCGGAAGAAGACGCAAATTCTAAAGACGCATTCAACGTTCAAAACCGCGAAAACGTGCGGCGCGAACTTGAGGAAATCATCGAAAGAGAAGCGGCGGACGCGTCCGCGTGCTTGGCCGCATCAAAGGGAGGAGTTATGAAATTAGCGCCGTTTGTGAAATTTAGAGAAGAGAAATTTGGAGCGGTTCTTTTTGAAACGCGTTCCGAGAAAGTTTACACCTTAAGCCCGACAGGCGCGGCGGTCGTTCGCGAGATCATCGCCGGAGCCGATTCCTCGTCATTAATTGGAAAACTTAAGGAAAAATACGAGGATGCGGGGGGGAACATGGAGAAAGAAGCCGTGGGCTTTTTGACCGATCTCAAAGGCAAGGGCCTGATCGTCGAGTAATGGCCTCCGCAGCCCAAGTTAAGGAAACGGGCGAGTCCGTTTCTTCCGAGGATTTAGGCGCGCCCCTTTACGTCGCCTGGCAGATTACCAATGAGTGCAATCTTGCTTGCCTTCACTGCATCGAGGAATCCGGCCCGGGAAAAGCCTTTAAAGACGAGTTGAGTAAAGACGAGGCTTTTTCCATCATCGATCAATTGATTGCCGGACAGGTGCCCTACGTTTCTTTTTCCGGCGGAGAGCCGATGGTCCACCCGCATTTTTTCGAGATGGTCGAAAGAATCATTAAGGGTGGGGTAGGTCTTAAAATCGAGACCAACGGTCACTACCTGACTCCGGAAAATTGCAAACGCCTTAAGGCTCTCGGGGTTAAGGCCGTCCAGGTGTCTTTAGACGGGGCCAATCCCGCGTCTTTTAATAAGATGCGGATTCACGGGCGCTTTGAATCAGCTACCGAGGGAATTAAAAATCTAGGCATTGCGGGCGTGCCGATTGAGATTAATTTTGTTCCGGCGAAATTTAACATCAAGGAAATTTCCGAGGTCGTGGACTTGGCATATAAACTTGGAGCTTACAGTTTCTATACCGGAAAAATCATGTATACCGGCAACGCCGTCAGGACTTGGAAAATAACCGCGCCCGACGACGCCGATTACCCGGCGTTTTTTGACGCCTTGCGCGCCAAATCCAAGGAGTATGAAGGCCGAATGAGGGTTTACTTTCACGAGATGGGACTTTTGGAAGAGCTCAAGTATCGCCTGGAAAATCCGGCGGCTCTCTTCATCATTTTGCCCAACGGAAAGGTCAAGCTCATCAACGCCCTTCCTTTTGTCTGCGGAAATTTGCGAAGCCAGTCCCTGGGCCGGGTGTGGAAGCATTTTCAAGAAGCCTGGAAAAACCCGAAGGTTTATGGTTTTGTTCAAGAACTGGAAAAAGATCCGACCGTGGTGTCGAAACTTCATAAATGGGTCGAGGTTTGAGTGTCTGAAGCGGCTACGGCTCAGCGCGCGGGCGTTTTAAGTGCGCCGCTCCGCGTTTTTTCCCTGATTCGCTATCGTTTCTTTCTCTATGCGGGGCTTCTTCCCTATCTTTTGGGTTCCGCCTGGGCCTACGGCATGGAGAAAACATTCTCGCTTCATTTGTTTTCTCTGGGGCTTTTCGGGATTTTTCTTTCTGTCGTTGGAGTCGAGTCTTTTAATGAATACTTCGACGCCCGCATGGGGACTGATCGCGTCTTTAATCCTTCCGATGATGAATATATTCCGGAGTGGATGTTGTGGTTGGGAATTGCGGCCTTTGCGGTCGCGGCCACGGTGGGGTTTTATCTGTCGAAATTCGGAGGACTCCCCGTCATCGTTTACACCCTACTCGGGGGTCTTGCCGCGCTTTTTTATGTGGGTCCGCCCATTCGTTGGGTTTACCGGGGAATGGGAGAACTCATGATCGGCCTTTCCTACGGACCCTGGATGACCTTGGGAAGTTTAGCGCTCTACACCCATCATTTTTCCCGAGGGGCTTTGGCGGCATCGTTAGTGCCCGGGCTCTTAATCATGTCCTTGGCCGTCGTCAACGCCATTCCGGATTTTTATCAAGATCGCTTGGTTGGGAAACGGAACCTCGTCGTAAGATTGGGAAGAAAAAACGGCGTATTTCTGTATTTAGGCCTTTCCGCCTTGGGACTTGCGGTTTCAGTTGGAGGAGCGGTTTTAGGCGTTTTTCCCAAAGGCGCTTTCTTTGCGGCCTTGGCCGGGTTTCCATTTTGGATGCTCAGCGCCAAAACGGCTTTAAACGCCTGGGATAGCCCGCGCCTGTTTATTCCGGCTATTAAAAACATCGTTTTGTGTTATTTGGTCGCGACTTCGGTCTTTACGCTGAGCTTGATTGTTAAATAAAAAGTGAAAATTTTTGAACTATCGGCTCCGAGTTTTGTCGCCTGGCAAATGACCCGGGATTGCAACCTCGCATGCCTCCATTGCTGTACTGATTCCGCGCCCCATAAGCCTTTTCCTAACGAACTAAATCGCGAGGAGGCTTTGTCGATCGCTTCCCAAATAATCCAAGCCCAGGTTCCCTATGTTTTATTGGCTGGGGGAGAGCCCTTAACCGTCCCACATTTTTTTGAAGTCGCGGAGGCTTTGGGCCGAGGTGGAGTTTACCTTAAAGTCGAAACCAACGGACAAATTTTCGGAGAAAATGAGGCGGAGAGGCTTTCGCATTGGCCGATTCGATCCCTTCAAATTTCAATTGATGGAATGACCCAGGCAGTTTATTCGAAAATGCGGCCCGGGGGAGTTTTGGATAAAACCCTTTCCGCCTGCCGCGCGGCGCGAAAATTCAATCTCCCGCTTGAAATTACCTTTGCCCCGACTCAAATCAATATCGCGGAGGCGGAAGCGGTCATTGACTTGGCTGCGAGTCTCGGGGCTTTTCGTTTTAACAGCGGAAGCTTGATGAGAATCGGGACCGCCGCAAAACTTTGGGACAGGCTCAATCTCTCTTTTTCGGAATACGAAAAATTTTATAATCTGCTTGAGAGAAAAGAAAAAGAATTGGCCGGAAAGATGGAAGTTACATTTAGGCCGTTTTCCATCGAGGAAGATTTAAAGACAAAAAAAGGGGCTATGCCCGCGACTCTTTTAATTTTACCGGATGGGCGCGTTCGAGTGTCGGGTTTTTTACCGTATACCTGCGCCGATTTGAGAAAAGAAAATTTGATTCAATCTTGGAGGATGTGCCAAAGGGCCTATCAAAATCCTAAGATATCTTCAGGTTTTGATGAGATTCTCAAAGACAATTCGGTTTTGGCTTTGGCGAATCACTTGAAGCCTTTGGAAGAAAGCGATTTGCCGGCAATGGTCTGACCGAACATGGTTGAGGGAATGCCGCTTCCAGTGTTCGTAGGATGGCGGCGAGCCGGCACGAAGGAGAAAGAATGAACGACCAAAAAAACGTGAGCGAGGGGGCGAAAGCCTCGAAAAAGCTCGTCTGGGAAACTCCCAAAATGGAAGAGGTTTCCGAGCGGGTGATGGCGCAGCCCTACATTCGGTTCACGTGACTCACGAGAGGGGGGCGCGGATTGCAGATTATAGCGCTCCCCTCTTTCTTGCTTGGCAGTTGACCAACCGTTGCACCTCTTTTTGCCTTCATTGTTGCGAGGAGTCCGGCCCGGACAAGGCCTGGAAAAAGGAGCTTTCCAAAGAAGAAGCGCTGAGCTTGTCTTGCCAGATCGTTGAATTAGGAATTCCCTATGTCGCTTTCGGAGGCGGAGAACCGCTTTTAGTTGAACATTCTTGGGATGTTTTTGAGATTTTAAGCCGCGGTGGAACTCAAATTAAAATCGAGACCAACGGGCTTTTCATCGACAAGGCGGCTATTGAACGCTTGAAACATCTTGGAATTTCCTCCATTCAAATCAGCGTCGACGGTTCAACTCCGGAAATTCATGAGCGCGTTCGCCCCAGCGGATCCTGGAAGAAAGCCGTCAATTCTCTAAAGGCCTTATCCGAGGCCGGGCTTGAGCCGGAATTTGTTTTCGTGCCGAACCGATTGAATGTGGAAGATGCCGTTTCGGCTTATGAGTTGTCCGCTGAACTAGGCGCTCGCCTTTTTGTGACCGGCCCCATGATGCGCTTGGGCCGGGCCGCGGCGGCCTGGGAGCGTTTGGGGGTTTCGGATAAAGAGTGGCAAGAAACGCTTCAAAAAATTAAAGAGCGGGCCGCTTCTATGGGAAATCCGGTCAGGATTTCGGCTTACCCTTGGGACATTCGGCGGGAAGCGATAGTGAGACTTCAAAATCCGCAGTCGATGGTCTTGGTCGTTCCCGATGGTAAGGTGAAACTTCTCAATGCTCTTCCTTTCTACGCGGCCGATTTAAAGAAAGATAAACTCGACCTCGCTTGGAAAAAAGCCGTTGAGGCTTGGCGTTCGCCTGTCGTCAAGAAGTTTGTAGAGGGGATGCAGGACAATCCCGCTCTTTTACTTCATGCCAATGAGTGTTGGGATTCTTGGGATGAATTAAAACAAGCCGATCAAAGATGAATCCTCGGACTTTTTCACTTTTACTTTTCATTTCTTTCTTCCTGTCGCGCGGGGCCTTAGCGGGCCTTAATTCTAATTTTTTAAGCGCTGTTTCAAATGGAGATTTGTCTGAAGCGCGGAGACTTGTTTCTCAAGGCGCTTCCGTTAATGCCGCTAACTCTTCGGGAGACACGGCCTTGATGGAAATAGCTTCCGGTGGACACACGGATATGCCGCAATTATGGAGAAATACCAACTTCATCGAACCTACATTTCAGTTTCCAAAGTTTCGCCCGATGAGCGTTTCGGTTGCTCCTTCTCAAGAGGGAATGCTCATCGCTGGTTTTCTAATCCGGCATGGGGCGGATGTCAATTTACAGAATAAGTATGGACATACCGCCTTAATGCTGGCCGCAAAATATGGACAAGCGGATTTAGTGAGAATTCTTTTGAAACATGGCGCGAGGGTGGGAATGCGCGATAACAACGGACATACGGCCTTGGATTATGCCTATCAGATGGAGCATCAGCAGGTTGCGGCTTTAATCGAGGATTACCGTCTTCATCCGCCCTCTTTTGGCGCCCGTCGTGATGTAGAACGCTTGTCGGGCCGGAATTTGTCAAAGGAAGAAATGACCCGCATCGCTTCTCGCGTCGCGGAAGAGGCTCAAAATTCAACTCAGAAAAATATCGCGCATCGCTTGGATGTTTTAGCCAAAGAAATTGAAAGCCTTAAAGAGTCAAAGAAGGCCAAGAACCCTCCCGAGATTAAAAGCGACGTGGACAGGCCCGATTATCATAGTTCGGTTAAGCCTGATGATTTTGCGATAGTCGTCGGCGTTCAAAAATATGCCGGAAGCGTTATGCCTTCTGAATTTTCTCAGCGAGACGCTATAGCCGTTCAAAAGCATTTTTTTGCTTTGGGTGTTCCCGAGGAGCATCTGCGTCTTTTGCTTAATGAGAGGGCGACTAAAAGCGATCTTGCGGCTTATCTGGAAGATTGGTTGCCTAAAAATGTCAAAAAAGATTCCCGCGTCTATTTTTATTTTTCTGGGCACGGCGCTCCCAACCCGGACACCGGAGAGGCTTATTTAGTTCCCTTTGACGGTAATCCAGAATTTTTGAGTAAGACCGCCTATCCCTTAAAAAAACTTTATCATGATCTTTTGAAAATTTCTGCCCATCGCGAGATCGTCATTTTAGACTCCTGTTTTTCCGGGGCGGGACCGCGTTCAATTATTCGTCCTGGTCTTCGCCCCCTTGCGACTCATCTTAACTCCGGCTTTGTTCCCGGAAACGGCAGAATTGTCGTCTTGACCGCCGCAGAGGACAATCAAACCGCCGAAGTAATTCAAAGGCAAGGCCACGGGCTTTTGACCTATTATTTTTTGCGCGGTCTTAATGGAAAAGCCCTTAATCAACTCAAACGCGTGACTATGGGTTCTCTTTATGATTATCTTTTGCCCGAGGTTGAGTCCCAGGCGGATTTAAAAAACCATTCCCAGAATCCCCAGCTTTTGCCAAGGTCTGTTCGCGCGAAGATTTTTCCTGTTGTTTTGCGGTAAGGTGGGCCAATTCTTATTTCGTCACGAGTTCCTAACGGTTAGTGAATACTTGCCTCGGGATGAGAGAAGATCCAGTTCTTGATTATGGCGGCGATTTTGGGAGACGAGGCCAGGTTTTCAGCGGTAAATCCATGTTTGTCCGTGGCATTGACATTGGCCCCTGCTTTTAAAAGAGGTTCAATCACTTTAGCTTCGCCTAGCATGGCAGCGGTCATGAGCGGTGTATTGCCAATATTATCCTTGGCATTGACGTTGGAACCTGCTTTAAGAAGAGGCGAAACCACATTGGCTTTGCCAAGAATGACGGCATCGATTAGGGCGGTATGGCCGTTTTTATCCGTGGCATTGACATTGGCCCCGGCTTTAACAAGAGGTGTAATCACGCTGGCCTGACCGAAGCCAGCCGCGATCATGAGCGCGGTATTGCCGTCTCTATCCATGGCGTTAATATCAGCGCGGGCCTTGGCCAAGATAGAGATTACGTTTGCATGACCATTCATGGCGGCGCTCATTAGTGCGGTCCTTCCAGTTCTATTTTTGACATTGACCTTGGCCCCGGCTTTGATAAGGGTTAAAACGACATTGGCGTGGCCTTTTTCAGAAGCATAAATGAGCGCGGTATTGCCCAGTTTGTCCTTAGAATTGAGCTTGGCCCCGGCTTTAATAAGACATAGAACTACATCGGATTTCCCGAGCATGGAGGCATACATGAGCGCGGAAAGTCCGTCTTTATTAGTTATGTTTACATTCGCCCCGGCCTTAAGAGCTTTCTTGACTTGAGCGATGTTTCCATTGTAAACCGCGGAGATCAGCCTATGATTTTTATCCGCTGCTCTGGTTTTCCCAACACAGAGAAGCGGAAAAGCCAAGACTAAGATTAAAAGTTTAATATTTGATTCAAGGTGGGCGCGTCCTTTTCTTAAGAATCTATTTTGCGATAAAGAAAATCTCATGGGAGTAGTGTAAGAGATTTCTGCTCTAAAAACAAGAGTTGGGTACATTGACAAAGGCCCAAACTCGGCGCATAATGATTTCATGAGAAAATTCGCCCTTATCCCAGCCTCGGCGGTTTTGATGGGAAGCGCTTTAGTTATCTTGTCCAGGGCCCAACAGTTCCCAACACTCAATGGGCAGGTTTCTGGATACCAAACCGATAACACCGAGGTTGATTTTTCGAGGCTGAAAAATAATTTCACCCATAATGATTCCGTAAAATCCGTTTCCGGCAATCAGTTCGAGGTTTCTCAGCCATCCGTGCGCGCGCCGACCGTGCGTTCGGCTTTTCATGGAGGCTTGTCCGGGGAATACGTTGCGGGAGACGTGATTTCCTCGCCCAACCCTCCATCGCCGCAAGACTCGGGGACGAATACTTCTTGTTCCATTGAGCGATGCGTTGAGTGGAACTCGAAAATTTGCGTGAGAAACGGGGTCATCCACTGCGAGGCCTCCTATTCCGCTCTTGCGGAAGAAGAACTCGAGAGTGTGTGTAAGCCAAAATGTAAAAGCCGGTGTCGAGAGAGCGAACACGCCGGCTTTTATCGGGGATCCTGCCAAAAAGACTGTTTGAATCATTGCCTTCAAAACGACGCCGCTTATCAAAAATCCCTGAATCTCGGTAAACAATGTGAAGCGAAGATTCAAAAAGACCAGGAACTTCAGCAGGAATGTTTTTATCAGGCGCGGTATGGTTGTAAGGAAGGAACAGATTCGTGCTCTTAAGAGCTCTTGGATGTGTCTTTTAACTGAAAAAGATAAAGAGCGTTCTTGTAGTTTAATTGTGGAAAAGCGGTTTCCGGTATGAATCGCGGAGGCGCGGCGTCCGGCAAAACTGGAACTTTCCCGATGACGGTATAGCGCGTTTTAAGAAATTCCTGGATTTGATTTCTAAAATAAATTCCTAAATCCGATCCGATGACTTGGGAACCCGCGATATCGCAATAGACGATCATCTTAGGTGGGGATTTTTTCAGACGAGACAACTCCTTAATGATTTGGGCTTGATCCTTTGGAAACAAGGTCAAGGGATAAGAGGTGATATAGGGCGTTGCGGAGTCTCTTCCGCTATAAATATAAATTTCAGGCTCCGATCCAAAAACATAAATTTTTCGCCCGGGACGGGTTCTTTTTTGGATTTCTTGAGCGATGAGTTTCGATTCAAAAAGAGGATTGGGATAGAGAAGGGTTTTTGAAAGTTTAAGAGGAGATTCCTCAAAATAGGCGCGGCTTTGAATGAGAACCGGGCAGAGGCAAACCGCGAGAATTAAAACCCCAAGAGAATGCGCGGACAACCGATATTTTTCGCGAAGGCATTCAAGGCCTTGCGCCGCGAGGACAGCCAGCGGCGGATAGACGGTGAAAAAGTAATGCGGGAATAAAAAAAGCCCGGTCATGGCGCCCATGAAGCTCGTTCCCAGCCAGAGGGTCGCCAAAACGCCGAAGCGGTTCTCCTCGCTGATTTTAAGAATGCTGAGAGCGTAAAGACAAAGCGCCCAAATCGTCAAGTTCGGGAGAACGACTTTCATTCCGTACCAGCCGCCCCACCAGATTAAAACGTGTCGGAGAATGGCCGCTCCTCCCAGTTTTGAAATAATTTCTATGTATCGCCCGTTATTGAGAAAGGCTTGTTCGATGAAGGGGCGCAGGTCCGAACGGACAAAAAAATAAAAAACAAAGGCCGTGGGAAATAAAAGAAGGCCGGCGCCAAAGAGGGCGGTTTGCTTGAGAGCCCGCACGCGGGCGGAGCCTAAAATTAGAAATGGAATAATCCCGAGGATAAACCAGAAGACGGTTTGTTTGGTCATGAGCGCCATTCCGCAAAAAAGGCCCGATACAAATGTCCAAAATAAAGGTCGCGGGCTTTTCCAAAACTTAACCAGCGCCCAAACGGAGACGGCGTTAAATAAAACTAAAAACATCTCGCAATTGGCCGAAAATAAATCAGCCAAGGGGGCTGAACTTAATATCGCGAAAATAGCCGGAGCGGCCAGGCGCGAAGCCGGATGCCAGGTTTGCGGAGTCAAGAGAAAAAGAAAGACCATTGTCAGACACGCGAAGATAAAACTGAGAATTCTAGGCGAAAGAGGGTTGGCTGAAAACCCATAAGCGAAGCGGTAGAGAAAGAAAATGAGCGGAGGTTTTTGGTTATAGGCGTCTTGATAAGGCAAGCCCCCGTTGGAGAGAAGGCGCGCTTCATAGGCGTATTCGCCCTCATCGCTGATGAGGGGAATTGAAAGTTGGTTTCTTCGCAATAAGAATAGAACCGAGGGCAGAACAATCAAAAGAAAAAGCGCGGAGAGCTTTTTTGAGGGCACTCGTTTTAAGCTTTCGATTGCTGGAAAATGCCGGTTTTCCTCGCGGCTCGTATGATGACAAACGCGATTAAAGAGCCCAGCACGGCTCCTCCAATCACGTCGAATGGATAATGGACGCCCACATAGACGCGGCTGTAAGAGACGATGACGGCGGCGGAGTAAAAAAACGGGGTTAAAGCCGGATAGGCGGCGCTGAGCACCGCCGCGGCCGCGAACATATTGGCCGCGTGATTGGAGGGAAAACTGAGCTTTCCGCCAAAAGGAGCTCTCAAGGTGACGGGAATTCCGGCGAGGGGGGGGCGCAGGCGGCCGACCAAGGGTTTGACGATTCGGTAGGCGATGAGGTCGGTCAATCCCGCGACAATCCCCAAAACTAAAATAACTCTCAGGGCTTCGCCTTTTCTTTTCCAAATCCAGAAAAGGATGATGGCGGGCAAAAGAACGAAGCGGACAAGAGAGATTTTGTGAAAGTCGGTGATTGTGGGCATCACGTAGTCCAGCGGGCGGCAAACAAGAACGCCGTTGATGATGTGGAATAAATAACGATCCAGGGATACGATTATTTCTCTCATGTTTTTTGCCTTGTGTTTTGATTGGATATCTTAAATGCGTGCGCTGAAAGCAGCAAGCATTGGCGGGTAAAAATCCCTAAAACAGTGATGATGTGGGTATCAACTTTAACGTCATAAATCCCTGAAATATCAGGGCGCGTCTTTAAAATGTTTTTAACCGCCTTGTTGTATCCGTTCTCGCCATAAGCCCCCGAAACCTTGGTCGCGTTCAAAGCCAAGGAAATCGGAATGCTTAAGGCATAGGCGCAACTTTTTCCAAGAACGTTTCCCATGTCCGTTATATTTTTAGGCAGTTCCCAATGCGTCGAGGGCTCAAAAGAAAGGGTTCCTTGAACGTCATAAATAATGAAATATCCGCTGGGAGCGACGATAGATGGTTGGGAGGTGTAGGTAGCGGAAAAAGCGTTGATGGGAAGAAAAGCGGCGATTAAAAATAATTTTTTCACACGTGCCCGGACCTTCCGGTGACGATGGTGCAGGTCTTGGTCCATAGTCCGAGAAGATACGAGGTGACCTTAAGGTCCGATTTGACGTCATAAAGAACGCCCTGGGGATTTTGTTTTAAGGCTTTTTCAGTCGCTATGGCGTATCCTGAGTTTCCCCAGCTGACCAGCCATAAAGCCACGTAGGTACATCCTTGTCCAGAAACAATCGGATCGGAAGCGGCCGCCTTGACATCAATGGGGGTCGCCGAACGATAAGAAACCGGAGCGTAAGTGTTCGAATAGAGGCACCCTGAAAACCCTATAACGAGAGATGTCAGCGCGGTAAAGGTGAGGGCGTTCTTGAGAGGCGTTATTTTCATGATTAAAATCCCATTGGTATTGTTATTCTGGCCCTTTTTACATCCAAAGTCAAATGAAATGCGCGAAAATGTGGTAGCTGATTGCGGAAACGGCGGCGGCGCAGGGGATTGTAATAACCCAGGCAACTATAATTTCGCGTACGACCCCCCATCTCACCGCGGAAAGTCTTTGGGTGGCGCCTACGCCCATGAGGGTTCCATTAACAAGATGGGTGGTTGAAATCGGAATTCCCGCCATTCCGCAAACAAACATGACGGTCCCGGAACCGAGATCGGCGCACATGCCGCTTAAGGGGCGCAGTTTGGTGACCCTCTGCCCGACCGTGTGGACGACTTTCCAGCCTCCGGCGAGGGTTCCCAACGACATCACGGCGTAGCAGCCCAAAATGACCCATTTGGGAATGTAGAAATGAGGGCCTAAAACTCCATTAGAAAACAAGAGAATGGCGATGACCCCCATGGTTTTTTGAGCGTCGTTAAGGCCATGAGAAAGGCTTAGGAATGCGGAAGAGGCTAGTTGGCCTACGCGTGCGAAGACATCGACGCTTCGCGGAGAACTCTTGCGAAAAGCCCAAGAGCTGAGGATCATGAGGGCGTAGCCCAAAAGAAGCCCAAAAAGAGGGGAAATGATCATAAAGGCGACGACAAGGCCGATTCCCCAGGGCATCAGGCATCCCCAGCCCGCTTTCGCGACCGCGGCTCCAACGAGGCCTCCAATTAGGGAATGGGAAGAGCTGACTGGAAGTCCGAGGCGGATGGTGAGATAATTCCAAAGAGATCCGCCAACGAGGGCTCCAAGGATGACGGCATTATCCATGACTTTGGGAGAGATGAGTCCTTTCCCGATGGTGTTTGCCACATGAACGCCAAAGCCGAAGGCCGCCACCATGTGAAAACAGGCGGCCCATATCACGGCGTTTCGGGGAGACAAAACGCGGGTTGAGACGACAGTCGCGATTTCGTTGGCGGCGTCATGCATGCCGTTTAAAAAATCAAAGAAAAAGGCGAGAGCGACGATTCCGTAAACGAGAGCTAAATGAGGCATTATGAGGATTTAACGAGAATGGACTCGAAAACGTTGGCCACATCCTCGCATTTGTCGATGGCGGTTTCGATGCCCTCGTAAATCTCTTTCCACTTGATGACTTCAAGGGGCTCCGGGCGGCCGTTAAAAAGATGGCTGAGCGCTTCCTCAAGGGCTTTGTCTCCGGCGTTTTCAAGCCGGTTAATTTCAATGCAGTAGTCCAAAACGCGCCGTTGTTTTTCGGGGCGCCTAAGCTCGGCTACGGCTTTTTGGATATTTTCGGTCGCGTTCAGTAAAATTTCCGCCAGGTTGAGAAGCGGAGCGTCCGAGCGGTCAATGCGGTAAATTTTCATGCGAATCGAAACCGATTGAACCAAGTCCACGATATCGTCGAGTTCCGACGCCAATTCGTGAATATCCTCGCGGTCAAAGGGGGTGATAAAGGTGCGGTTCAAGCGATCGTAAACCTCGTGGGTCGTGATATCGGCCTCATGTTCGATATCCTGAAGTTTTTGAAGGAGAGGAGACTCAAGATTCCACTGAGCGATTAAATCCTTAAAAATGTGTGCGGCTTGGACGTTATGGGCCGCTTGAGCTTCAAAAAGGTCGAAAAATTTTTCTTCGCGGGGGATAAATCTAATCATGGAGAAAGGGTATCGGTTTCATGGCCGGGCTGTCAATGACTTGAGAGCAACGAACACGTAACAAACTCATGACGTTTTGGGAAATCATGGGAGCTTCGCTCATTGATCCATGCACCAGTCCGGATCGCCTTGACATATCATTCCATGCAGCTTAGCCGCCTGATTCTCCTCCCAAGGAAATTTCGTCTTCATGTCAAAGATAGCCCCTTTAAGGTTCGTACTTGCGAGGTTTTTTGCGCCTCTTAAATCGGCCCCTCTCAGATCGGCTTGGCTTAAATTGGCCTCGTAAAAGTTGGAGCCGCTTAAATCCACCCCGTTTAAATTCGCCTTCCTCATATAAGCTCCGCTGAAATTAAAGTTTGCGAGCTCGTAGGCGCGAAGATCGGCTCCGGCGAGATAGGCGCATTCCCCTTTCCCGATGAAAAATTCCTCGGGGATATCATCGAGATCGATTTGATTGTATCCCGGATTATGGTCGGCATCCTCGCATCGAAGACCGACGTTTCTCTCTAGGACCAGATGATAGCGGACTTCCGGGTTTTCCCGTTCAGATCGGCAAAGCCTCCGACGCGCTTCGGAATCCGCGTTCGAGCAGGGATCCGCGGTCGGTTGCGGCGTTACTTTGCGGGGGAGATGAGCCTTGATTGTTTGACTCAGTTCCATAAAGCTTTGTCCTAGATCGGGAACCCCTGCGGCCTGGGCGGCGGAGACGTTGACAATAATAAAAGTTCCGCAGATTAACATCTTCACAACCTTGTCGCTGATTTTTTGCATTTCTGTTTCTCCCCACTTTGATTTTTCCATCCTCTTTATGATAGCTTGTCGGCGCAATTCAATGCCATAGCGGCAATGCAAATTTCATATGACGTTTACATGACGGGAAGTCGTGGGTTTAAATTTTGCCGGGCTTAGAGCTTTTCGCCTGCGCGGACTAAAACTTCGGCGACGGATTGCTCGTTTTCAGCTTTCGCAATCGAAAGGGCGGTTTCTCCCTTGTTGTCGCGGAGATTGACATCGGCTCCGGCTTTAATCAACGCGGCGGCGATGGCCGGGCTTCCAATCCATGCGGCGTCCATCAACGCGGTGCGTCCATCGCGACTGTGGAGGTTCACGTTGGCGCCGGCTTGAATTAGTTCTCGGACAATGTCCTCTTGACCGTTGCCGCAGGCGCTCATCAGCGCTGTGTTTCCCTTATCGTTTTGCAAATCAAGCGCGGCATGGGCTTTGAGAAGCGGAGTAACGACGTCCTTATAATCCCAGACCGAGGCGACAATGAGAGCGGTATCTCGCGTTCCATCCTGCCAATTCGGATTCGCGTGAGCGCGGAGAAGAAGGCGGATGATGTCCGCGCGGCCATGGTCGGCGTTCGCGGCGAGCGTTAGCGCGCTGTCGCGGTTGATATTGTGCGAGTTGGGATCGGCCTTGTCGATTAAGAGTTCGCGAAGCGCGCGCGCGGCGCCGGAAGCGGCCGCGATTAAAAGCGGCGTGTTTTGCCCATGGTCTCGAACGTCAACGCGAGCGCCTCTTCGGATGAGCGAGTGAATGAGAAGCGCGTCGTCTTTATCCGCCGCGTCAAAGAGCTTGCGGTCGAGATTGGCTTGGCCTTTCGATTCCTCGATATCGGCTCGCGCCGAGGAGAAAGCCGAAGACAGGCCTTCACTTTTTGCGAGAATAGACGCCTGGAAAAATGAGATGAAAAGCGGCAGAAGCGTTGTAATCGAACATAGTCTACGGGCTTTCTTTTTCATGATTGTAATGGGTACCCTCGCGGCGGCTGTTTAGAGGATAATAGAAAGTCCTTAATTCCGATAAAAAGACTCGCGGTCGCCAGGTTCGAGGCGAACGGGATATTATGGACATTGCAGACGCGCATGACCGCGCGGATATCGGGGTCATGGGGGTGGGCGTCCAGGGGGTCCATGAAGAAAAAGACGGCGTTGACCTTTCCTTCGGCAGCCAGGCTTGCGATTTGAACGTCTCCGCCCTCGGGCCCGGATAAAAGAGTTTTGACCCTAAGGCCGACTTTTTCCTTTAGAAGCTTCCCCGTGGTCGCCGTGGCGATGAGGCGAAATTTCTTAAGTCGCTCGACATTGGCCGTGGCCCAGCTGACAATATCGACTTTTTTCCCGTCATGGGCGATGAGGGCAATTGTTCTTATTGAGGAAACTCTGTTTCCGTTTTTTCGCGGTTTTTGATTTTTTTTCGCGTTCATTTAATAACTAACCATATGATATCTTGCCGGTGGCGTCAAATAACATGGCGGCGATGAAAATTTCGCGTGACGTTTGAGTGACGAAAGCGGCGGACTTCTTTTTGGTAAAATGAATGTTCCCGAGCGTTTTGGGATGATAAATTTTAAGCGCCTGCGTTCCTTGCTCGCGATGCCGTTTCCGTATAATCTTTAGGGACGGCATTGTCCCGACCTTAAGATTATTGAGGAACGGGACGAATCGAGAGCGTGCGCGGGCGTCTGTTGGAAATGCTTTACGCACGCGCCCGTAGCTCAGTTGGTCAGAGCACCCCGCTCATAACGGGAGGGTCGCAGGTTCAAGTCCTGCCGGGCGCAAATTTTTATGACTGACTCGATTGATTTCTCTAAAATAGAAGCGAAGTGGCGGGAAAAATGGGAAGCCGCCGGAATTTTTAAAGCTCCAAAAATTCCTCGGGCCGGAAAGAAATTTTATTGCCTCGATATGTTTCCTTATCCATCCGGGGCCGGGCTGCACGTAGGGCATCCCGAAGGCTATATCGCCACCGACATTCTTTGTCGTTTCAAGCGCCGTCTTGGGTTTGACGTTTTGCATCCCATGGGCTGGGACGCTTTCGGGCTTCCGGCTGAAAATTTCGCGATCCAGACCGGGCGGCATCCGGAAGACATCACGCGCGAAAATATCGCCAATTTTAAGCGTCAAGTCAAATCCTTGGGTTTTTCCTATGATTGGGATCGCGAGATTAATACGACGGATCCCGAATACTATAAATGCACGCAGTGGATTTTCTTGCAGCTCTTTAAAAAAGGCTTGGCCTATGAAAGCACGGCTCCCATCAATTGGTGTCCGTCCTGCAAAACCGGGTTGGCCAATGAAGAGGTCTTTAACGGAGTCTGCGAGCGTTGCCAATCTCATGTCGAGAGAAAAAATATTCGGCAATGGGCGCTTAAAATTACCGCTTATGCCGAAAGGCTTGAAAAGGATTTGGAGACTCTCGATTGGCCTCATTCGACGTTGGCGATGCAGAAACACTGGATTGGGAAATCCGAAGGGGCTGAGATTTATTTTAAAACCGAGTCGGGAGAATCAATTCTTGTCTTTACGACTCGCCCGGACACCCTTTATGGTGTTTCTTATCTGGTTTTGTCTCCAGAGCATTCCTTATCCCTTAAGCTGTCTTCATCTGACAAAATGCCAACGGTGGCGGCCTATATTGAGGAGTCTAAAAATAAGGCGGAACTAGAGCGTTCGGATTTGCATAAAGATAAAACCGGGGTGTTTACCGGCTCTTATGCCGTTCATCCCCTGACGGGAAAAAGAATTCCCATTTGGGTTGCCGACTATGTCCTCGGAAATTATGGGACGGGAGCCGTCATGGCTGTTCCGGCCCATGACGCGCGGGATTTTGCTTTCGCTAAAAAATTTGGCCTTCCCATTATTCCAGTGGTCCGGCCTTTATCCGGCCTTTTGGAAGAAGTCAAGGAATTTGCCTACGTGGAAGACGGCATTGCGGTCAACTCTCCGGTTATTGACGGGCTTAAAACCCAGGAAGCGAAAGAAAAAATGATTCAGGCCTTGGAAGAAAAAATTCTGGGAAAGCGGGCGGTTCAGTATCGCCTGCGCGACTGGGTGTTTTCAAGACAGCGCTATTGGGGAGAACCCATTCCCATCATCCATTGTCCAAAATGCGGAACTCTTCCCGTGCCGGAAAAGGATTTGCCTGTTTTGCTTCCCAAGGTGGACAATTATAAGCCGAGCGGCACCGGGGAATCTCCACTTGCTTTGGTTGAGGATTGGGTCAACACCTCTTGCCCTCAATGCGGAGGCGCGGCCAAAAGAGAAACCAACACCATGCCCCAGTGGGCGGGGTCTTGCTGGTATTATCTTCGCTTTATAGACCCTCAAAACAAAAACCTTGCCTGGGCTCCGGAGCTTGAAAAGGCTTGGATGCCGGTGGATGTTTACGTCGGAGGTAGCGAGCACGCGGTTCTCCATCTTTTATACGCCCGGTTTTGGCATAAATTTATTTTTGACCAGGGCGCGGTTTCGACTTCGGAGCCCTTCCGAAAATTGCGTCACCAAGGGCTTATTCTTTCTTTCTCTTATCGCGATTCAAACGGCATTTATCATCCTTATGAGGAGGTTTCTTTCGACTCCGAAGGCGAGCCCGTTCTCACTCAAACCGGGGAAAAACTTAGCAGCCAGGTTGAGAAAATGTCCAAGTCTAAAAAAAATGTGGTGAGCCCCGATGAGATTATCCGCCGCTACGGCGCCGACACTTTTAGGGTTTATGAGATGTTTATGGGGCCTTTTGAGCAGTCCAAACCCTGGGATATGCGTTCGATTGAAGGTTCTTACCGATTCTTAAGAAAAATTTGGACCATGGTTCATGAAATTCAGTGGACGGAGGGGGAAGGGCTCATCTTTCTTAGAAATCGCACGATTAAGAAAGTGACAGAGGATATCGAGGGATTTGGTTTTAATACGGTGGTCTCAACCCTTATGATCTACGCTAATCAAATTCATGCCGAAGCTAAGCCGGCCAAAATAGACATCGAGACTCTTTTGTCCTTGCTTAACCCCTTGGCTCCTCATATCAGCGAGGAATTGTGGGAAGTTTTAGGGCGCCAAGATTTCTTGGCGAAGCATCCCTGGCCTTCTTGGGAGACTCGGTATCTGGAAGAAGACCAAATTGAATATGTCATTCAGGTGAACGGTAAAAATAAAGAAGCGTTGACGGTTCCAAAAAATGTTTCGCAAGAACACCTGAAATTAATGGCCCTTTCTTTAGATAAAATAAAGACGATGACTGAAGGAAAAGAAATCGTCAAGACCATCGTTGTCCCGCATAGATTAGTTAATATCGTGGTCAAGGAGAAAATTGCGTCATGAAAAAAAGAAATGTTCCATTGGTTCTTTCAGCCGTTTTCGCGTGCTTGTCGCCTTTGTTTTATGGATGCAGCAACGCCTCCGTTGAGGGAGTGGACGTTCAGTATAACCCGTCTGAACAACTCTTGCCTCACCATGTCCAGAAAATAGCGCTTCATCCGGTGGTCAATAAAACCCAGCAGTTTGGAATTTCCGATAAGCTATCCATCGTGATTCGCGATCACTTCATTCGTAATGGAGATTACTTGATCGTCCCCGATAAAGACGCGCAAGGAATCGTCGAACCCTCGATTACCCGCTACATTAATACGCCGTTGACTTTTAATCAGAACTTGACCCCTCAAACCTATCAACTCTTGATGCTTTTGGATGTTCAGTTTGTCGACGTCAAAACCAACACCGTTTTATGGGATCAACCCAACCTGCAAGAGACGGTCACCTATACGGATGCGGCGATTCCAGGCGGGATTACCGAAGAGCAGGCTCGCGAAGAGTTGTATCCGAAATTGGCCCATGATGTCGTGACCCGCGTCGTCCACGGCTTTGGAACGGTGATGGGAGAAGCCTCTCGCGTCATTACCTCGACTGCTCCCTCCACCGCGCCCGTGGCTCCGCCGCCTTCGACATTCACGCCGCCGGTCACTCCTTATTAATGGAGATTTCTCCGGCCCAACTGTCCAAAGATTGGAAGTCGGGCGTTTACCGCCCGGCTTATTATTTGTGCGGGGAAGAGGCTTTTTCGAAAAAAGCGGCCCTTTCTTTCATCAAGAAAAATGCCGACTCTTTTAATTTGAGAGAATTTTCCAAAACTACGGCTCTTGCAAAAATCCCTGAAATCATTTCCGAGCTTTTAAGTTTGCCGGTCTTGTCCGATAGAAGATTTGTTCTAGTCGAGATGCCTGATTCCGGCATAGCGCTTAAAAAAGCCTTGGTAGATTATTTTAAATCGCCCCTCGCTTCGTCTATTCTTATTCTCCACTCGGAAGAGGCGAAGCCGGACATGAGAGATTCTCTTATTCATGAAGTTGCTCGCCAAGGGGCTGTTTGTATCTTTCCCAAACTCAAAGAAAATGAAGCCGTTTCCCAAGCGATGAATCTTGTCAAAAAAAATGGCAAGGAACTTTCACCCGAGGCTTGTGAATTTTTAGTTCGTGAAGTAGGAACGGACTGGGGGCTTTTAAGCCAGGAAATTGAGAAATTGTGTTTGTCCGCTGAAGGAGCTGCGATTTCCATAAAAGAAGTTTCCCTTTCTCTTGGATACCGCAAGGAAAGCGATCCATTTCTTTTATCGCGTTTGATTGAAAAGCGGGATAAAAAGACGGTTTTAGCCCATCTCCGTCTATTTCTTAGCGAGGGAAAATCCCAGGATCAGGCGTTTAGAGCGTTGTCTCAAATGAGCGCGATCATCCTCAAGCAATTGAGGGCTAAAATCATGATTGAGGCGGGGCAGGCAAGAGCCGCGATCGAGAAAAGTTTACGGCTTCATCCTTATTGGGACAAGGGTTTTTTTGATCATTTGTCGGGATTGGATGAGCATTCCCTAAGGCGCAGCCTCAAAGCCTGTCTTGAGACGGAAACAAAACTCAAGTCCCAGTCCTGGCTTAACCCGGCCGTGGAAATAGAACTTCTTGCCGGCGAGATTTGCGGAAATTGATTTTAATCTTGAATCAATGAAAAAATCGCGGATCAAATTCATCGCGGGCGTTTCCATGTTATTTTTTGTTTCCTCCCGTGGCATTGGTAATGCCGCCGGAACGGGCGATCTTGCCGGAAGATTAAATCAAGCGGTTTTTCCAGTCAAGGGAACCAACGCCTCGGGCCGACAGGCCATAAAGGAGGCTCTCGCCGAAATTCTCGCGACGCCATTCGGGAGAACTCTGGCCCGCCAGTTTTTGGATCAACACTTTAAAATCGAAATTGCCTTTGAACCCATTCGGGAATCGACATGGGCAGTGGTTGATGGTCAAAAGGTCTTGCTGGGGTCCCCGGCGCATCTTAGCGGCACTTTTGGGCATCCGCGCGTCATCCTGACGGATTTGTATTTACAAGAAAATCCGCGTTCTCTAGGGCATGAGATATCGCATCTCTTGGTTCATGAAATTTTCGGCCATGCCTTGGAGGAGGCGAAAGCTAAAAAAGCCGGTGTGGCTAAAGCTTTTAATAATTATGAAGATAATGAAATCAACGCGGAATTGGTCGAATGGATATTCATGACGCAATGCCGGCATTGCGATAAAAGCTACAACTATAAGCGCAATCTCTATTTGTCCAATCCGCAAAAATATTATTGGACGCTCTATGCGGAAGAGCCTTGGTATGCCAAGGCGGCGCTTAAGCTTGATGACTTTAAGAATATGCCATTGATTTTAGAAGGCCGATTGGCCTATCTGAGGCGTTTGGACAGCGAAGACAAAAGAAAACTCAAAAAATTTCGTTTCTGGGAAGGGTTTATTCACCATTTGCTTCTAAAACATAATGGACAAGCCTTAGCGGGGGTTCGCGTGGATAGGGTCGGTTTTAAAGATCTGGAATCTAGGATTACCTACAATTTTCAATATTGGAATAGGTCTCTGTGGCGCATTCATTGGATTGAAAAATCACTTAAAAATAGAATTGCCTATTTCCAATCCTCTCCCGGCCGCGTATTTCTAGCGAATATGTCGTCATCCATCAATACTCCAGCAGGAAAGAAATTCTTTATTGATTTTAAAAAAACACTGAACGAGCATCGACTCCTATTAAAAAAAGCGTTTCCCTCGCCGCCTGTAAATCCCAGACGACCGATATTTTTTCATCACGGTCAAATTACATGGAAGCAATTGATTTCGATGTGGCGTGAGGATGTAAGTAAAAACCGCGATGAAGCCTTGGAGGAATATTTGGGCATCAAAAAATCCTGGGAGCCCTCCATTACTTCGTTAGACCAATCTCTCCCGCCGCCGGCGCAATCATACTAGCCCATGGCGTGGGGATAACTCAAAGTCGGAGGATGAGGCCTGCGATTTTTCCAGGCAGACTGACCTATTGTTCGAAGCAATAATTCTCATTCTCGCCTTGATCGAGGCCGGAAAAGTAAAAATTCGGTAAAAAATCGCGGGAGCCCTTGACAAAACGCGGGGGGGGGGTATATATAAGGATAGAAACGCCGCAAACGGAGGCTCTTATGAAACGATCGTTATCTTTCTTGGCCGTCATCATGGCGGCGATGGGTTTATTTTTCACCGCACCGGCAATTTCCAATGCCTCGGACTTTGGCAGGCTCGGGCCCCATTCGCCCGGGGTCCTTGGCTATGCTGTTGAGGAGGGTGAGGGCAGTGTTCCGGATGCTTGCGCGCATAATCTCTTATCCGCTATCCCAAGCAAAATCAATCCTGGTCAAGAGGTATGCGTCTGGGTGCGAAAGCATGTGGCCATTGCTATTCGCAGGGAGGATATTGCCAAGGAAAAAAAAGAATTGCTTGATAATAAAAATCTTTTACTACATAATCCCAAAGCTTATTATAAAAAGAAATACACTGGGAGTCTATTTCCACCCACTCTTGATGAGTACCTAGCGGAAGGCCTTGATCCAACCTCTCCGAGGATACAGACCATGCAGCAATTTATTCGGAATGAGTTGCAAGGTTTAGATACGAGCGCTTCAACGTTTTCTGACGCTTATCAGGTCACTGTGTTTAATGGGAAATCATTTCCTCGAGTTAAGTATATGACTTTGGCAAAGAACTTTCCAATTAAGCGTCTGAACAACTGGCCGCATGTGTTTCCGGAGGCCGAAAGCCATGTAGCCGGACGGAAGTCTACAGGAGCGCTCAAGACGGTGAAATCCTTATCCTCGTCTCTTCAGCAATGAAGATGATCTTGCTATAGGTCGTTTACTTGAAAGTAAAAAACTTAAGTTTCAACTCGTGGAAATAGAGTTCCCTACAGGCGAACTCTGCGGGAATTAAGTGAAGTTAAGGCCTTAGGCCGCGGCGGTTGCGGGCTTGGTCTCGGTCGAGGTTAGGGAGCTGGAAACGCGGCGAGCGAGATAAGATTTTTTTCTGGCTACGGCTTTCCAGTGAATAAAGCCCTTTCTGGCCGCTTTATCTAAAAGGCTTGAGGTTTTAGATAAAGAGTCTTGCGCTTTTGGCGCATCTTTTTTTTGAGCCAATTCCAACGCGTCTTTTAGCGACAAGCGAATCGCTTTCTTTGCAAGGCGATTGCGGAGATTTCTTCTCTCCGATTGGCGAGCGGCTTTAATCGCGGAATGGTGACGGCCAGTTTTTTTCTTTGTTTGAGCCATATATTATTTATTAAAGCAATTTGCGAGCGTTTCGTCAATATTGCGACAAGGGGACTTTGTGATCATGAAATTTGCCAGGATGATAATCCGCGGGGTTTAAGAGGCATTCCTTGGATTGAAGAATTCTGAGCGCATAGATATGGGCTTCTTTCGCGGCTTTAATTTCAGAATCCGCGCCGCCAAAAAATAAGATGAAATTTCCGCTGTCCAAGTATTGAACTTTGGAGGCGTCGGATTCGGCGAAAATAAATCGCGCGGGGGCGACTAAGAGCCGCCAATCTTTCTTGAGACCGCTTGAATCAATATCGGGGCGGGAAGTGATAATGGAGACCTTAAACCCAAAAATGCGAAAAGCCCACGCAATGGCCATGGGGACGATTTTTGGATGTTCTAGATCGTAAGAACGATTGACAATGGACCAAAAAGAGTAAGAATAAGGCGCGACG
This sequence comes from Elusimicrobiota bacterium, assembly GCA_027371715.1. Lineage (GTDB taxonomy): Bacteria > Elusimicrobiota > Elusimicrobia > UBA1565 > UBA9628 > JAKAQV01. The sequence continues at coordinate 60,454 of DAHXMM010000027.1, forward strand.
CCTTGGTCGAGAGCCTTTCGATAAGCGGCGGTTGAGCAGACCAAGGTCGTGTCGTAACCGAATCCTACTTCCAAGTTTGCGATGGTGGCGATGCTAAAAACAACTCCCCAGACAGCTAATAGAAAAACCATTTTCTTGGTTCTGGACCAGTAGGTTTCCGCTTTTTCCTTGACTTTTTTATGAAAGGCCATGATTTTAAGGCTCCTTGATGATGATTTCGCCAAGCGTCTGGACTAATTTTTCGATTAAGTTGGCCGCTTCGGCAAATCTCAGCGCGATCTCCGAATTCTTTAGCCCCCGCACGCTTTTTTCATCTTTGAGCGCGTCCTGGCGCGCTTTTTTAAATATCTGAAGGATTTCAAGAGAATGGTTTTCTGCCGCTACGATTGAGTCGGCGGAGGATTTTTCGGACAGGGCTTTTAGGGCTTCCTTGATTTTTTGAATCATTAGAATGATTTCCGGCATCGGAAGGAGATTAAAGTCCTCGGTCTCAATAACGGCCAGCGAAATTTCTTCCGCCAGGCGATGGGCCAAAGAAGAGAGTAAAAGAGCGGTCCGGTCTTGATGAGCTTTGAGGCTGTCTTGCGCTTGTTTCCAATTTTTTAATTCAAGGTCTTTCTGTATCTTAATTTTCTCGATGTAAACATGGTTTGGGGATTTAAAAAATTCTTCGGCGATGGAAGAAATAATGGAAATAATTTTAATTTGAGAGTAAAAGGCCGAGAAGTTTTTCGGGCGGCTTGCTAGGTCATTCACAGGGGAAATTTTACTATTTTAAAAGCGACTTATTTAAAGAGGTCGAGTGCCGCCGTTTTCTTGGGGCGGAGGCGCGTTTCCGGAAGGAAGTTGGAATAGGCCCTTATTCCCGCGGCAAGGGCTACGCACGCTAAACCGTAGGAAAGCTCAAAGCCGGAGTATCTCATCCACTGGGGGAGGCTGATAAATTGCCACGGGCGAGCCGAGTAGAGGTTGGCCTCCGGAGTTCCCCAAAAAAGATCATAGAGGGCTTTAAGCGCAATCAACAATCCCCAGATGGCGAAAATAGAAGCCGTCAGGCGAGCCAAGGGCGCGAGATAAACAGTTTCGGTTTCAGCCGAAAAAGACGCCTGATCTGAAGACACCTCAGCGTTTTGAGTATTGGAAGCGCTTGCGGGCTTTGGGTTGACCGCTTTTCTTGCGCTCCACTTCCCTGGGGTCGCGGGTTAAAAAACCCTCGGCGCGCATGATGCGGCGGTTTTTCTCTTCGAGTTTGACGAGAGCGCGCGCGATGGCGTGGCGGGCCGCTTCGGCTTGGCCGGTCAATCCGCCGCCGACGATTTTAAGGACGAAATCATAATTCTTGGCGGCTTCGACGAGTTTAAGGGGGGACAAAACGGAGAATTGCTTGTGTTCGGTTCCGTGAAAGTACTGCTCGACGGTTTTGGAGTTAATTGTGACTTTTCCCGTGCCGTTAGGAATCATTCGCACCTGGGCCACGGCTGTTTTTCTTCTTCCGGTCGCAAGCAACTGTGTTGACATAATATCCCTTTTCTCTTTTAGTTAACGGATTGTTTTGAGGCGACGTTTTCCGCGCCTTTGAAAATTCTAAGACGAGTCAGCTGTCGATCGCTTAAGCGATTTTTCGGCAACATTCTCTTGACGGCTAAATAGACGACTTTGCGCGGGTCTTTCTCCATCATGCGCTTAAGAGGAGTCATTTTTGCGCCCCTCGCATAGCCGGAGTGGCTAAAATAAGCTTTCGTCTCCATTTTGTTTCCGCTTAAGGCTACTTCCGCCGCGTTGGTGACGATGACAAAATCGCCGCAGTCAATGCTGGGCGCAAAAATGGGTTTATGTTTTCCGCGCAAAAGGCCCGCCGCTTGGGTTGCCAGTCGTCCGAGGATTTTGCCCTTAGCGTCTAAGGTATGCCGCTTCCTTAGACTCGCGGCCGTGTTCGGTTTAATGATAGATGTCTCTTGCATATTTGCCTTCCAATTAAAGATATAAAATTATCATACACAATCTGGGCCCCGCCGCGCAAGGAAAAAATTTTTACCAATTTTTTACCGAAAATTTACTTGACAAAAAAAGGCTTGGGCATTATCCTTTGACTAATGGAGGCTCTATGAAAACCCTGCATGAGGTTATTCGCATTGCGTTCATGATCTCTATTTTATTTTTTGGAGCTCAAAATTTTGCGTCAGCTGCCGGCTTGGCGAAAATATCTTCGGGAAAGGCTTCGGTCTGCCCTCCGGGCTCCGTTCCGAAAAGAACCAATTCCATTTACCAGCCTTATATTTGCGTTCCTAAGTCCAAGGCCTCATCCTCCGCCTCTTTCGTCTCCAAACCTTTGACGATTGCCCAAAGAAATCAAGCCTTGGCCTGCGTGGATAAAAAAGTTAAGGGAAAACGAATAAGTCAAAGTCAACAAAACGCGATTGTTAAAGCCTGTTTCGCTCAGGCCGCGAAAAATTCAAAGTCCGGGGGGAGTTCTGCTTCAAACGGGCTTAAATCCGCATCGACCGGTTATAAAAACAACGCCAGTTCCATGCCGAAGTTAAAAAAAGTCAATCCCATCGAGCGTCCGGTTCCGGGAAAAAATGGAGCTGTTCTTAACTCCTTTCCCGGGCCGACCGTTTTTCAAGGGACTCCGGACAAATTGCCGCCGCCGAATCCCTAATCCGCGGCGCAAAGCGCTCTTATTCTCCTTATCTAAAGCTAAGCTTCTTGAAGTTTTATTGAATTCGGGAACTACTTGTTTAATTTGACGTTCGTGCCCGCGCAAGGAGTTCTTCGCCAAAAGAGCGGACGTTGCCCGCGCCCAAGGTTAAGACGACGTCGCCGGGTTTGAGCGTTTTCGAGAGTTCCCGCGCGCCGGGATAGGGGGCGGAGCGAATTCCATTTTTCGCCATCGAATCGAGAATCAGCTTGGATGAGACCCCGGCGATGGGCTTTTCGCCGGCGGGATAGATGTCGGTGACGAAAACTTGGTCGGCCCCTTTAAACGCGGGCCCAAATTCCCGGGCTAAAAGCTTCGTTCGGGAATAGCGGTGCGGCTGAAAGACGACGACGACGCGCTTAGCCTTCCAAAGGTTCGATACCGCGGCGAGAGTCGCTTTAATCTCGGTCGGATGATGCCCGTAATCGTCGACGAACTCAATTTTTCCGGCGCGGCCGATGAAATCCAGCCTTCGCCCGACGCCCTTAAATTCCGAAAGTCCCTCCGCCAGGAGTTTGAGGTCAAAACCAAGAAAATGGCCCGCGGCGAAAGCGGCGAGGCTGTTGAGCACGTTATGCTTTCCGGGAACCGAGAGATGGATTTTGCTCATTTTCTTTCCCTTAAAAAAAGCGTCAAAGTCGGAACCGTCCTTGGACAAATGGATATTCTTGGCCGTCCATTCGCTCGATTTTCCAAATCCGTAAGTAATCACCGGCTTTGAAAGAGATTTCGATATTTCTTGAAGCAAGGGGTTGTCCGCGCAGAGAATGGCCGCGCCGTAAAAGGGGAGGCGTTTTAAATGCTGGATGAAAGAAGCCTTGAGGGCATCCATGGTTTTGTGAAAAATCGAGATGATCGTTGTCGATGTTGGTGACAATGGCGGCCAAGGGGGAGAAGTGAACGAAGGAACCGTCCGATTCATCGGCCTCAATGACGAGGTAATCGCTCGCGCCCAATTTTGCTCCGGCATGGATGTTTTTGAGCCGTCCGCCGATAATCATGGTGGGGTTCGCCTTGGCCGCGCTTAAGGCCATCGCCGTCATGGAAGTCGTCGTCGTTTTTCCATGGGAACCCGCGATGGTGACCGTTTTTTTCATGCGTCCGATTTCGGACAGCATCTCCGCTCGCGAGATGAGGGGAATGTGTTTTTTTCCGGCTTCTAAAACCTCGGGGTTTTGAGAAGACACCGCGGAACTTGTGACCACGACTTGCGCGCCCGCGATATGAGAGGCCTCGTGGCCGTAAAAGATTTTCGCGCCCAGGCTTTTGAGCCGCTGGGTCGTTTCGCTTTCCTTGATATCCGATCCGGAAACCCGGTAACCGAGATTTAAAAGCACTTCGGCGATTCCGCTCATTCCGACGCCGCCGATGCCGACGAAATGAATGCGCTTGACGAACGCGCTCATGAAATCTCTGGTCATTGTTGTGATCCTTTGCGGGGTTCGACGGTCGGTTTTAAAAGCCACTTGAGTCCTTCTTGGGCCGTTTTATTTTTAGGGTTAAGGGCGAGAGCTCTTTTGAGGTATTTGACGGCGTCTTTTTCGTTCCCCATGACGATGGAGGCAACCGCGCGACCCAGCCAGGCGACGTCGTTGTTGGGGTCAAGGCGGCAGGCGCGTTCAAAATCAGCCAAGGCTTCGGGCCCTTTTCCCAGCGTCGCGTATCCTAGACCTTCCTCGGTCCACCAATCGGTTTGATCGGGATGGTGAACGGTTTGCCCCGGTCGCGGCAAAATTTCGGAAACCAAATCCATCCAGCCTGTTCCCATAATCCAAAGCCCCAAGTCGTTTCCCACCGCGTGGGGTTGGTAGGAGACGTTCAAAGGGTTATTGGTTGGCCGCGGGCCGCCGGTTGAGACGTGTTCAAGATTTTTATAAGTCAAGTTCATCCCGAACCGCACGTTTGAATTGGCCGGAGCTTTATTGAGCGTTTGTCTTAAATTTTGAATAATTTGAGCGATTTCGGCTTTTCTTTCTTGGGCATTGCCCGCGTGAATGGGATATTCGCGCTGGACGGCTTGCGGAGTCGCCTGTTGATCGCCCAATTTCTTTTCCAGTTCCCGTTGCAGCGAGGATTTGCTTTCATCATCAGCCAGTTTAAGTTTCGGCTTGGGCATGAAAACTACTTCGACTTGCAAAATCGCCCCTTGATTAAGCGGGATTCTGTCGAGATTCTTTTTAAAAACGTTCAAGGGGTCGTTAGACGGAGTCTTTGGTTGCGGCTTGGCCGTTGGGCCATGGCTTTTCTTGGGTTTTTGCGGTTTTTGATTTTTTTGCGGGGCGTTCTTGGATTTTCCACCCGAGTAGGAAAGGGAAAGTCTTAGCCCCGGGCCGCCTTCCTTTGGCGTGAGGTCGAAAGCGTTGGCCATTACCAAGCGCGCGTTCTTGTATTTTTTTTCGAGCAGATAGAGGTGCGCGAGTAAAAGGCGGGCCACGGAATCTCTTTCTTTTAAATCCACGGCATGGCTGAAATCATCCATCGCTTTGTTGTAATGATGGTCTCTTGTGGCCATCGAACCCATTTCAAGAAGAGCGTCTTCATAATCAGGAAAAAGTTCAAGAGCGGCAGCAAATTCATCCGTGGCTTCGGTATATCTTCCAAGCCGGCGATACAGCATTCCCAATTGATAATGGTAAAGGGGGTATTTGGGATCAAGGCTGACCGATTCCCGCAAATGTTCCAGCGCGTCCTGAATTTTCCCAAGGCTTTCTTCCACGGATCCTAAATTCATTTGAATATCGGGCCGTGAGGGATTAAGTTTAGCCGCAGTTTTAAATTCCTGGTAGGCGCCTTGATTGTTGCCTTCCCAGGCAAGCGAAATTCCAATCAGCATGTAAACTTGGGCGCTTTTGGGGTCAAGTTCAAGGCTTGTTTGATATTCTTGAAGAGATTTTTGAACCTGACCCAGCCAATAATAGGCGACTCCCAGCATCATGTGAGCCTTGGGGTCTTGCGGATTGGCCGCGACCGCCCGGCCAAATTCTTCCGCCGCGATATCATAATTTCCGCGTTGCAAATATTCAGAGCCTACATATTCATTGCGGCCCGCTTGAGAGGCCATGATTTGGTCCCAAATGGTATCTGAACCGGCTTTATTAGCATCAATATCGGCTTTAACTGAGAGAGGAAGAAATAAACTGAGAAGTAGCCCTAGAGAAAGAATGCGCGGAATAATTTTTTTGAGCGCAAGAGCCCGGTGGCTGAGCGAATTTTTTTCTTCCGGAGTCATTTCCGCGAAAGTTTTTTGAACGGAAGGAATAAAAAACACCGGATCGTATCCAAAACCCTCCTCTCCCTTGGGTTCATTCGTTATCACGCCTTCGATGCGTCCCTCGGCTGTTTCGATTTTTCCATCGGGGCTTGAAAGGGCCATCACGGTGCGAAAGACAGCTTTTCGTTTTTTCGCGGGGGTTTGAGAAAGTTCGCGGAGAAGTTTTTCAATATTGTCTTTAAAAGAAGCTTTTTCTCCGGCATAGCGGGCGGAGAACACTCCCGGCGCGCCTTGAAGGGCGTTAACCTCAAGGCCGGTGTCATCGGCCAAGGCCCAAAGTTTTGTCTGCAAAGCCGCTTCCCGCGCTTTTTTGGCCGCATTGCCTTCAATCGTCGGCTGATCCTCAATGGTCTCAGGGAGGCGCGGAAAATCTTTGAGGGAAAGGACGGAAATCTCCGGGCTCAGAATTTCCGAGATTTCTTTTTCTTTATGAGGGTTTCTAGTCGCGAGTAAAATTCGCTTCATCATGTTTGATAACGCGTTCAGAAATTGTAACATTTCTAGGATGAAAAAGGGATTAATCCTCTTATCGCTTTTGGGACTTTTGGGCTGCGCGGGATTTGGCTTGAATGGGGCTCCAGGAGATTCCGCTCTTAAAGGCTCGATCATGTCCGCCTTAAGACAACAGAAAGGCCTGGATCTATCTCGCGTTTCCGTGGATGTGGACGCAGGTTCCGTTATCATCAGCGGAATGGTGGACTCCGCCCAACAGAAAAAGTTGCTTGAACATATCGTTTACCATGTTCGCGGAGTCAAGGAACCCACTTTCAACCTTGCCGTCAAAGAATAGCTTGAGGCAACTTCTGGTGTGGTATCGCCGCAACAAAAGGCCGATGCCGTGGCGGGAGAACCCGTCTCCCTACCGGACTTGGGTTTCTGAAATCATGCTTCAGCAAACGACGGTGGCTTTCGTCATCCCTTATTTTGAGCGTTTTATTAAAAGATTCCCTGATGTCGAAAGTTTGGCTTTAGCCAAGGAAGAAGAAGTTTTGGCTTTATGGGCGGGCCTGGGGTATTATTCCCGGGCCAAAAATTTGCTTTTGGCCGCGCGAAAGATAGTCAAGGAATATGGCGGGATATTGCCAGATGATTTCGATTCCATCATCGCCTTGCCCGGAATCGGCCGTTATACGACGGGCGCGATTTTATCCATCGCTTTTCAAAAGCCGTATCCGGTTTTAGACGGGAATGTCGCCCGCGTGTTCTCGCGCTTGACGGCTCAAAATAAGACTTCGCAAGAGTTTTGGGGCATGGCCGAGGAATTGTTGGAGCGCGAAAACCCCGGCGATTGGAATCAGGCTTTGATGGAATTAGGGGCCACGGTTTGCGTTCCGGAAAATCCGCGTTGCGAGATTTGCCCGGTTTATTTTGCTTGCCAAGCTTTTAAAAATAAAACCCAAAATCTTTTTCCCGCGCCTAAAATTAAAAAACCATTTGTAAAACTCAATTGGGATTTTTTTTGGATTGAACGCGGGCAAAAAACGCTTCTCTGGAAACGCGAGGGTTCCGAAAAACTTTTAAAAAATCATTGGGGGCTACCGGAAGTCGGGAAAATGAGCGCCGAACGTGGATCTCTCCTTAAATCCGGAACGCATACGATTACTCATCATCAAATTCGCCTTCGAGTTTACGAGGGACATTTAAATGAAAAAGCTCCGGCGTCGGCGAAATGGGTTTCAAAGCGGGAATTGCCCCGGTTTTTAGTGTCTTCCCTTTGGAAAAAGTGCTTGCCGAGCGGAAATTTTAATTTTGACTCCCCGCCCCGGAATTTGCGTCAATAACGTATGGTTTCAGAAGGTTGCGCCGACGCCGTTCGGGCAGGGTTTTTTCTTATCGCCTTGATTCTGTTCGCGGCATCTCCTTTAAGAGCGCAGGTGAAGGTGTTGGCGACGGCGGTTCCAAGCGGGACGGTGCCAGATGAGATATCGTATCAAGGGCGGCTCACGCAAAACGGGTATCCGGTGACGGGAACCGAGATCGTGAGTTTTTATCTTTATGATGCTCCGACGGGCGGTAATATTTTGTGGCAGAGCGGTCCGGTTCAGGTTCAAGTGTCCCAGGGCGTATTTGGAACTTCTCTTAATATTTCAACCTCGGCCTTGGCGGGGCCGGCTCAAAAATATATCGAGACCGATATCGAGACGACGCCGCTTCTGCCCCGGCAGGCGCTCCTCTCAGTGCCCTATGCCTTGATGGCGAGAAACATCGAGGGGGATCTGACGATCTCGACAGTCTCAGTGACGGGAACCTTGACCTCAACGGGAACGATTGCGGTGTCAACCTTGACGGCGGCTGCGGGATTCTCCGGGATTAACGTGACGACGAGCGTATATGTGATGAGTGGGGTTTTAAGCGTGGGGACCTCGGCTTCTTCAAACACACTGACGGTCAACGGCGGGATATTCGCGACCTCATCGGTGACGGCGGAGGACGGTTTTTATGGAACTGGGTTGAGTGCGACGGGAAACATCAGCGCGAACTCGGCGATTTTGAGCGGAGAAGAAAGCTCCCGGGCCAGCCCTAAATGGGATAGACAATCCGGGCGATTGGGCGTGTTTTTGAAAATCTGATTGTGGGTCCGAGTCCTTCTTGGTTAGTGGATCGCTTAGGCTCTGTTGGAATTAAATCCATTAATAGTATC
>DAHXMM010000016.1:0-15981 GCA_027371715.1 Elusimicrobiota bacterium
TGAATCATCGGTAGGCGTGGGGCGATGGGGATCGCGAAAAAAATAGACGCAGAAAAGCGCCGCTAAAATCCCAAGCGCTCCTACCACTTCTCCGAATACTCGCGCTTGGGAAAAGTGAAAAGCGGTCCAGATCCCCAGAGCTGCGACTAAAATCGCGATCACGATGAATTTAAGCCCTTGAATAGCGATTTTCATAATTTAAGGTGTTTGGCTTTAATTTCCGCCAGCATAAAACCTTGGGCAGGGCGAAAATCCCGCTCACCCGTCGCTTTGCTCCTCCTTCGCGGCCCGCCAGTCGCGCTGACGCGAAACTTTGTTTCGCTTTTCATCTCCCAGATGCGCGCGACTTGGCTTCAATTCCCGCCAACGCAAAATTTTGGGCAGGGCGGGAATCGAACCCGCATGGCCTTGCGGCCGAGGGATTTTAAGTCCCTTGCGTCTGCCAGTTTCGCCACCTGCCCGGTCTTTACCCTAAAATATTATCATTTTCGCGTTGGCATGAATGTGATAAAATCGGGAGGAACCTATGGAGAATTCCAATTCGGCTTTGCGCCAATCGACGGAGAACTCGCGCGCCTCTGTTTGGGCCTCCGGTCATGGGTATTTATTTCTGTTCCTTGGTTTTTTTGCGGACGTCTTGATAATTGCGGCCGCTTTTTATTCCGCTTATTGGCTTAGGTTTCATTTTTATCCTCTCCTGCGTTTAATTCCGCCTCCGAAAGGGCATATTTCTCCTTGGTCGGATTATGAGGCTCTTTTGCCGACCGTCATTCTTATTTGGATGGCCATTCTCATTTTTGGAGTCAAAATCCATCAAGACCCTCCCGTTCCCACAGAAGATAATATCGTCTTAATCTTGTCCGGAACCGTCAAGGCGACGGTTTTGGTTCTGGCTTTGAGCTTTCTCTCAAAAAGATATTCCGATTCCCGCCTTCTTCTCCTTCTGACTGCTCCCGTCGCGGCGAGCTATTTGACGCTGGAATCCTGGCTTCTCAATGAATTATGGTTTAAGGCTCTGGCGCTTTTCGGCGGACAAGAAAAAATTTTGGTGATTGGGAGCGGCGTTCTCACGGATTCCTTGGTTAAGAGAATTGAGAGACTGAGGCGCTTTCTTGTGATTCAAAATAAAGAGTTGTCTGGAGATGAGATTTTACTTTTAGCCAGGGAGAAAAAAATTCGTCAAGTCCTTTGGACCCAGGCTTCCCTCAGCCAAGAAGAGTTGACGAATTTGGCCGAGAGTCTGGAGTTGAGCGGTATTCGCCTTCATCTTGTTCCAAGTCTTTTGGAAATCAAAATGGGGGAACTTCAGGTTTCGGAATCCTTGGGCGTCCCCACGTTTTATTTTAAACACGGTTCTCTTTCCGGGGAGAACTTCGTTACAAAGCGAATTTTCGATATTCTTTTTTCATTGGCGGTTTGCATTGTTGGATTTTTCCCATTTACTGTCATTGCCATTTTGATTAAACTTGATTCCCAAGGGCCAATTTTCTTTCGCCAAAAACGTTACGGTCTTAACGGGCAATTTTTTTATGCGTTTAAGTTTCGGACGATGCTCCAAGACGCCGAATCTAAAGTCGAAAAGGTCCAAGAAGCCAACCCTGCGGGAGCATTCTTTAAAATTAAAAATGATCCCCGGGTTACGCGGGTCGGAAAATTTTTGCGGCGGTTCTCAGTGGATGAATTTCCTCAGTTTTTAAATGTGTTGATGGGAGATATGAGCGTGGTCGGCCCGAGGCCCTTGGCTCTGAGGGATTTAGATAGGCTCAAAAAAGATTTTGGATCCGCTTACAAAAAACGCTTAAGCGTTGTCCCAGGGGTGACCGGGCTTTGGCAAGTTTCCGGCCGCTCAGATTTGTCCAATGAACAGAGTTTTGCCTTGGACACTTTTTACATCGAGCATTGGTCCTTGGGATTGGATCTAAGAATTATTCTAAGAACCATACCCGCTGTTCTCTTCGGCAAGGGGGCGTATTAATTGATTGCCCTAGGCTTGGCCTTGTGGGGAATTTTCCAGCCGCTTTCGATTGCGGGGGCCAATATCGCGATTGCCTTGATTTTGGCCGTGATTCTAAAAGCGCGTTTTGTAGATGGGAATCGGTTTTCGTTTGACGGCCGGAGTCTGCAAAAGCCTCTTTGGATTTATATCTTCGCGGGAATCATTTCGAGCGCGGTCATGAGCGGGTTCAAAAATGGCCTGGGACCCCTGGAGCGAAATTTTCAGCTTTTGGCGGACTTTTATATTTTTTCCATCGCTTTCGAATTTTCAAACAGCCTTGCGACCTTTTATTTCTTGATATTTGGTTTTTCTCTCGCGGCGCTTTTGGGGCTTATGGAATTTGGTTTCTGGAGATTTTTCCCGAGCGCTGCGGCGCGTTTTAATGAAAAGATTTTAGACTCTCATTTTTGGTCGGCTTTCTATGCGACTAACCGCGCTCATGGAACCATTCATCCCGTGACTTTTGGCGAACTCATGACGATGGCCGGGCTTGGAGTTTTGGCTTTTAGAATGACGGAGCGCCGTAAAGGAGAAAAGGAAAAGCCTTGGACGATAGCGGCCGGAATCTTAATTCTTGTTGCTTTGGCTTTAAGCGGAACGCGGGGCGCCTGGATGGGTTTTGTGATTGGTCTTTCGGTTTTTGCTTTGATCAACTTTCGAGGGGTTGTGGTTGAGTCTTTTGCGGCTCTGGGCGTGATTCTTTCCCAATTTTTCCTCAGTCCCCGTTTTTCTAAGGCGACTGGAGCCCTCAACGCGAAGGAGAGTAGTTTTAAAATTCACCTCGCTTTGTGGAAGGCGGCCTGGAAAATGTTTTTAGACCACCCTGTGTTAGGCGTCGGCCCCGGGAGGTTCGGCGCGTTTTTTGGGAAATACCATTCTCTTCCGTTTGGAGGGCAACCCACTTGGGGCAATGCCCACAATCTCTATCTCCAGACGCTTGCGGAACGCGGGATAGCCGGTTTGTGCGCTCTTTTTTTTCTTTTGGGAACGATGGTTTTTCGGGCTCTTAAAATTTACCGGAAGGAGCGCTCTTTTTTGAGTCTTTGGTTTTTAGCTTGGATGTTCTCTCTTTTTTTTATGAACCTCACTGAAAGCGCCTTTGGTGTGGCGATGATCTGGATGCCGACGATCGCTCTTTACGCGTGGATGGAAAGCGAAAATCGATTGAGTGGAGAGAAATAATGAAAGGAATTATTCTGGCGGGCGGAAGCGGAACGAGGCTTTATCCGTTGACTAAGGCCATTTCTAAACAGCTTTTGCCGGTCTATGACAAACCGACGATTTATTATCCGCTTTCGGTTTTAATGCTGGCGGGAATTCAAGATATTCTGATTATCAGCACCCCCAGGGATTTGCCGCTGATTGAGAATCTTTTTGGAAGCGGGGAAGACTTGGGTCTTCGCTTTAGCTATCTGGAACAACCCAAGCCCCAGGGCATCGCCCAGGCCTTTCTCATCGGAAAAGATTTTATCGGAAATTCTCCGGTTTGCCTGGTTTTAGGAGACAATATTTTCTACGGTCATGAGTTGGCGCCCAGCCTTGAAAAGGCGGCGAAACTGAAAACCGGCGGCGAAATCATGGCTTACCAGGTGCAGGACCCCGAAAGATACGGCGTCGTCGAATTCGATAAAAAGGGAAAGGTCAAAAGCCTTGAGGAGAAACCGAAAAAACCAAAATCCAACTGGGCGGTGACCGGAATTTATTTTTATGATTCAAAAGTCGTTCAAATCACGGAAAGACTTAAGCCCTCCGCCCGAGGAGAGTTGGAGATTACCGACGTTAATTTAGCGTATTTAGCCCACAAGAGTTTGCGCGTTAACATGTTGGGCCGCGGCACCGCGTGGCTGGATACCGGCACCTGGGATTCGCTTTTGTCTTCGGCGCAATTTGTTCAAACCTTGGAAGCTCGGCAAGGGCTTAAGGTCGCTTGTATTGAAGAAATCGCTTTTAGAAAAGGGTTTATTAACCGCAAGCAAATGGAAAATTTGGCGAAACTTCATTCAAAGAACGATTACGGGGCTTATCTCCTGCGGGTTTTAGAGACGGCATAACGCTTGCCAGTATGCGGGCGATTTTTTGCCCCGCATTTCCATTTCCATAAAGAAACCTTGGGCGGGCCATTTTCCGGTAAAGAGCGGAAGTTTCGATTAACTTTTTAACGTAAAGACCGATGTCTTGAGGGGTGGGCGCCATAATGGAGGCGCTCTTAAGAATACTTTCCGGGCGTTCGGTATTTGCGCGCGCAAGAATCAAGGGCTTTCCCAAAACCGTGGCCTCTTCCTGAATGCCGCCGGAATCGGTGATAATCAAATGCGATTTTTGCATCAGATAGGCGCAGGAAAAATAATCCAAGGGTGGGGTGAGAAATAGATGGGGCCGACCTTCGAGCTTTTTGTTGGCAAGAGCGCGGATAGAAGGCCGCGGGTGGACGGGATAGATTATTTGCACCTTTTCATTTTGCGTAAGAGCAATAAGAACGTCAAAGATTTTTTCCATTTGAATTCCCAGATTTTCTCGGCGGTGAAAAGTTGAGAAAATAAGTTTTCTGGAGGAGCCAAGAAAATTCCATTTTTGATCGAGCTTGCGCTTTAAACGAGGAGTATTCTCTATTTGTTTAAGGGTTTCTAAAAAGGAATCAAGCCCCGTGTTTCCCGTCACAAAAATTCGAGAGGGCGAAAGGCCTTCTTGAAGAAGGTTTTGGGCCGATAAAGGTGTCGGAGCGAAATGAATTTGGGCTAAAGAATCAATGAGTCTGCGGTTTTCTTCCTCGGGCCAGGGAGAATTTTTATCAGGACTTCTGAGCCCTGCTTCGATATGAGCCAGCGGAATTTTAGTGTGTGCGGCTTCTAAAGACGCTCCCAAAGCGGTGCTGGTATCGCCTTGAACGACAATGAGATCGGGGTTCCATAGCGTTAATGTTTTTTCAAGTTGCCTGGAGACCCGATGCGCGATTTCTTGAGGGGGCAAATTTTGGTTTTGAATTTTGAGGTCATAATGAACCTTGAGCTTAAAAAAATTTAAAAAAGGGATGAGGAGATTTGTGTGTTGGGAGCTCAGGCAAAGCCTGGTTTCTATCGCGGGATAAAAAGACAAGGCCTTGAGAACCGGGGCGGTTTTGATAATTTCAGGCCGCGTTCCCAAAACAGCGAGAATTTTCATAAAAGCTCATCAGTTCTCTCCCAGAGGGTGGCCAAGCCCTGCCCGACTCCGACGCAGAGAGCGGAAATCCCAAACTGGGCTTTGCGCCTTTTCATTTCATAAAGAAGGGTGGTCGAAATTCTCGCTCCGCTCGAACCCAGGGGATGTCCTAAGGCGATGGCGCCGCCGTTGACGTTTAAGCGTTCTAGGGGAATTTTTAGCTCTCTTTGGCAGGCCAAGGTTTGGGCGGCAAAGGCTTCGTTGATTTCAAAAAGATCAATGTCTGTGATTTTTAAATTACTTCGCTTAAGGAGTTTTTGAATCGCTTCGATGGGGGCAATTCCCATATAAGAAGGATCCACCCCGGCGGCCGCCGAAGCGCGCCAGTAAGCGAGAGGCTTGAGTGCCCGTTCTTTGGCGAGAGAAGCTTCCATCATTAAAAGCGCCGCGGCGCCGTCATTTAGGCTGGAACTATTTCCGGCGGTGACGCTTCCGCCCGCGCGAAAAGCGGGTTTAAGGGAAGAAAGTTTTTCTAAATTGGTATCCGCGCGCGGGCCCTCATCGCGCTCAACCGTGAAGAAATTTTTTTTGACCGCCGTTGCGATCGGAATAATTTCTTCTTTGAAGACTCCTTCCGAGGCTTTCACCGCTCGCTGGTGGCTCAGGAGAGCGAAATCATCCTGATCTTTTCGCGAGACTTTATATTTTTCAGCGACATTTTCCGCCGTTTCTCCCATGCTGTAGAGGGGAAACATCTCTTTCATTTTGGGATTGGGAAATCTCCAGCCCAAGGCCGTGTCGTAGGCCGTGAGATTGCCGAAGGGATAAGCCGATTCGGCTTTGGGAAGAGCCCAGGGCGCGCGGCTCATGCTTTCGACTCCTCCGGCAACGTAGATTGAGCCTTCGTTTGACAAAATAGCGCGGGAGGCGCAATTGATGGCTTCTAGCCCCGATGCGCAAAGGCGGTTGACCGTGCATCCCGGGACGCTTTGCGGAAGCCCGGCGAGTAAAAGCGCCATTCTCGCCACATTGCGGTTGTCTTCTCCCGCTTGATTGGCGCACCCAAAATAGACATCTTCAATTTCCGTGGCGGACACTTCCGGAACTTTTTGGATGAGATTCTTGATTGTTTCCGCCGCTAGATCATCCGGGCGAACGGAGGCCAAGACTCCGCCTATTTTTCCAATCGGGGTTCTCAAGGCTGAAACGGCGACCACTTCCGGTTTTTTCATAAAGAAGTCTCCAATCTATTCTCATTTCGCTCGGTTTGATTTATTTCAATGAGCGCAAGTTCGGCTATCTTTTTGGCGGCGTTTTCAAAGCGCATTTTAGAGCCCGCTTCTTGGGAATAAACGCGCATTTTCTTGAGCGCGGCTTTATCGTTAAGAAGATCTTCTAGGTTAGAAGCGAGAGAAGCTTGAGGCGTTTGCGTTCCGGAATAGGGAGCGATTCTTCCAAATTCCGACGAAACCAAATCCTTGGCCCCATAGTGGTCGCTGGCTAAAATAGGACATCCCCCGGACATGGCCTCGACAATGGTGAGCCCATAGCTTTCATGGGTTGAGGGTGAGATAAAAAGATCGGAAACGCTAAAAAAAGCTTTTTTCTGAAGCGGCGTCAAATATCCCGGGAAAAAAACGCGCGCAAGCTTAAGGCCGCGCGCCAAGCGATCAATCTTTTTGGCATAGGCCTGCCCGCGCATAAAAGCCGGCTCTCCACAGATAAAGAGGCGAATTTCCCGCGCGACTTCAGGCCGTTTTTTTTCAAGAATTTGAAGGGCTCTAAGCAAAATATCCAAACCCTTTTCAGGAGAGATGCGGCTGACGGTTAAAAGGACATGGTTTTCTTTTGAGAGTTTGTATTTTTGGGATGTTTTTTGTATTTCTTCAAGCGTCTCGTCTGGATTGATTCCTTCAGGCCATGTTCCCCAAGGAAGAACCACGCTTTTGGCGGACAATTCTCCGGCGGGAAAAATATTCTGGTAGAGGGCGTTGGCCCTTTCTTTCATAATTTGAGAGGGGAAGACAAGCTTTCTTGACCAAGCCGTTATTTCCCGTTCTTTTTCAAAAACGAGTTTGAGAATATCGGGGAAAAAGCGTCTAGCCTTGGCCGTTCTAAATTTTTCATATCCTGCTGTGAGCCAGCGCCCCGGGACCGCTTCCCTAAGATAAAGGCGATTGAAGTAGTCAACGACATCCACATGCCAAAGAGACAAAATAGGATATCCCTTTCGCGCTAGAGCCTGAATTTCAGGAGACTCTGAAATATCATTGACGATGACGCAGGTGTTTCGGGGGTCAAATTCCGAGATTCGGTCCAGAATCCAGCGCGTAGTTTTTTTCTCAAACCAGCGGGAAAACCGGGCGTAGCGAAACTCAGAGAGCTGGGAAATATGTTCTCCTGGAAAAAGCGGAGGCTTGAGCGAAACATAGGAAACTTCTTCATGCGGGGCATGGGGACCGGAACCAAGGCAAACGAAATCAAAATCACGATTTTTGGGGGAGCCTAAAAGCCTGGAGAGATGAACTCCGACCATGGCGCCGCCGCCCAAAGGAGTTTTATCCATGGGATACCCTAAGTGCGCGGCGACAAAAATAATTTTTTTCCTCATGAAGGCCTTTGACAATAATTGTATCATTTGAAAAATGAACGAAAAAATTCTCGTCTTTGGAGGGAGTTTTGACCCGCCGCACCTGGGCCACCGGGCGCTTTTAGACGCCGCGCGGGAGAAAATTCACCCGGCGCGAGTAATGGTGATTCCGGCTTATCATTCTCCATGGAAGCAGATATCGTGGGCTTCCGCGGAAGACCGGTTTCAGATGGCGAAACTTGCTTTTCCCGGAGCGGAAATTAGCCGTATTGAAATGCGCGCGCGGCGGCGGGTTTATACCGTGGATGTTTTGAGTCAACTTAGAAAAAATAATCCTCATTGGGAAATTCATTTCGTGGTGGGTTCCGATTTAGCCTTGCGTTTTGACGACTGGAAAAATCCCTCCCAATTGAGAAAATTAGCTCATTGGTGGACGGCGATGCGCTTGCCGTGGACTGATAAAGGAAAGATCTCTTCGTTTTTTAACTTAATTTCCAAACCCATGCCGGAAATTTCCTCGACCGAGTTGCGGGAAAGCCTGCTCATGGGAGAAGAGGTCTCTCCAAAAATAGATTCCAAGGTTTTAGAATTTATTTTCAAGCGCGGGCTTTATGGAGCTTCGATGACTCCGATTTTAAGAAAAACTTTAAAACCCGAACGCTTTGTCCATACGCTGTCTGTGGCGCGTCTTGCGCGAAAACTTTCTCCTGTCTGGAAGGTTTCTTCTTTCGAGGCGGCTTTGGCCGGTCTTTTGCATGACGCGGGAAGAAGCGTTCCGGTTGCAGAAATGAAATCCTATTGTGAGAGACGGCGTTTGCGTATTCCCCTCTTTCGGGAAATTTCCACGCGCCAGCCGATTTTGCTTCACGCTTATATCAGCGAGGATTTAGCGAAACGAAAGTTTAAAGTCGCAAATACTAATATCTTAAAAGCGATTCGCCATCACACCCTGGGGGCCTTGAATATGGGCGCTCTTGAACGATTGATTTATGTGTCGGACGCCTGCTCGGAAGACCGCAATTACTCGGAGGCCGCGCGTTTAAGAAATTTGGCTGCGGAAAACCCCGAACAAGCCTTCTTGGAGTGTCTCAATGGAAAAATCCGCCATGCCTTATCGCTCAAGGGCTGGGTTCACCCGCTTCCCGTTAAAATATGGAATTCAATGATTCTTTAGTTCTGACTGAAAGAGTCTTGGCGCTTATTTGCGCCTTTATCTTGACGGCTACGGCTCTCATCGAGTTTTTTTCTCCCTTGTCCCAAAATTTGCGCGCCGGAAGACCGTGGGTGGTTGAAACCGCAAAGGGTTTTTTTATTCTGCGCGGAGAATCAAGGCTTGAGAAAATTCCCGTTTCAATACCCCAAAGGCGGGAGATGGAAGGTATTTTGAAAGGCCTTGGCGTTGAGGTGCATGATTGGAGACATTCCCCCAAGTCCTTGAGCGGGTCTATGGACCGTTTTCTATGGCGGATGAAAACGCGGGCTTTACGAGCCGATTGCGTGGACTTAGTTTCTTTGTCCGGAAATCCAAAAACCGATCAAGAACTCGCGGCTAAACTTCTTTATCCTCATCCAAGAGACTTAAACCGTGCGGTGGTGACCGAAATTATGAACGCTTCTCAAACTCCCGGGCTCGCATTGAAGGCCGAGAAAGTTCTAAGATTAAGCGGCGTGGATGTGGTGGGCATGGGCAATTCCGCGGAAACTTTTTCCCAGACTGTTGTCTATGACCGGACGGGAAACCCGGAGGCGGCCTGGCAGGTTTGGAAAGCCTTGGGATGTTCTCGGGCGCGGGAAGAAACCTTGGTTGACTCAAAAGACTTAGTTGATGTCAGCGTGTTTCTGGCCGCGGATTGCCCCTTAAGCGAGGGGTATCCCTCTCTGAGCGTTAAGCGCCTTTGGCGGGATTTATTTTTTGGGAGAAAAGGGTAAATGGAACTCATTGAAATACTCAAAGTGGTGGTTGCTTCCGGGGCTTCGGACGTTCATCTGGTGATTGGAAAGCCTCCCATGATGCGTTTGCATGGAGAAATGAAGGAAGTCTCCGGCTTTCCGGTGCTCAGCGCGGAAGAATCTAAGAGGCTGGTCTATTCGATTCTCTATGATGAACAGCGGGCAAAATTTGAAGCCAACTGGGAGTTGGACTGCTCTTTTAGCGCCTCGGGCCTATCTCGTTTTCGCGTGAACGCTTTTGTCCAGAAAAACGGGGTTGAGGCGGTGATGCGCGTTATCTCTTCAAAAATACCGAAGCCGGAAGAGATTAATCTTCCGGAATCAGTCGCGCGTTTCGCCAGTCTCGACCGGGGGCTGGTCCTTGTCACGGGCCCGACGGGGTCCGGAAAATCAACCACGCTTGCGTGTCTGATTGAACTCATCAATCAAAAATCTCCGGTCCATATTTTGACGGTGGAAGACCCTATTGAATTTGTCTATGAACCCAAACAGGCGATTTTTCGCCAAAGAGAAGTCGGGCAAAATACGAAATCTTTCGCGGCGGCTTTAAAATCGGCCCTGCGGGAAGACCCTGATGTTATTTTAGTTGGCGAACTTCGGGATTTGGAGACGATTCAATTGGCGGTGACCGTGGCTGAAACCGGACATCTTTGTTTTGCGACCCTCCACACCCAGGACTGCGCCTCGACCATTGACCGCATGATTGACGTTTTTCCGCCCCATCAGCAAGCCCAAATTCGGGTGCAACTCTCAACTGTCTTGCGCGGAGTCGTCGCCCAAACCCTAGTGCCTACGAAAGATAAGCAGGGTCGCGCCGCCGCGCGGGAGATTATGGTGGTTAATCCCGCGATCTCAAACTTAATTCGCGAGGGAAAAACGCATTTGATTTACGGTTCTATTGAAACTGGGGCCAAGACTGGAATGATTTCGATGGATAAGTCCTTGGCGGAACTAGTCAAAAAAGGAATTGTTTCCGCGGAAGCGGCTCTTGAGAAAGCGCGAACCCCGGATTCTTTCAGACAGTTGGCGGGCCTTCCGCCGAGGACGGTTGAATAATGGCTAAACGATTTAAAGAACTGGCCGTCTTGGCGGCTCAAGCCGTTTCGGACAAAAAAGGGGAAGACATTGTTCTCTTGCGCCCCGGTAAAAAAAGCCCCTTGGCCGATTATTGGTTATTTGTGACCGCCACTTCCCGTCCGCATCTCGAACTTTTGGAATGGGAGATTAAAGAAAAGCTCAAAGCCGAGGGAGTTTTTTGTCTTCACCGGGCCAAGCCCGCTTCCGACCATTGGCGGGCATTAGATTTTGGCGGTCTCATGGTCCATATCATGACAGCGGAAACGCGTTCTTTTTACGCCTTGGAAAAACTTTACTCCGACTCTCCGGTTGTTGATTGGGAAGAGAAAAATTCGCGCGCGCCCAAGGCTCTTAGGTGATCAATTCTTTCCGGATCAAGCTCGAACAAGTGATTCGCTCTTGGGCCAAGGCGCAATCCTTGAACCTCCCCGAGGAATTAACCTTGACCTTGGCTCCTTCCCATGCGAAGGCGGATTTGAGTTTGGTCTGCCCGCTTCAAATCGCCAAAATAAATAAAAGAAATCCCCCGGCTTTGGCGGAAGAACTGGCGAAAGTTCTTTCGGATTTAGATGAGATTGAGGCGGCTTTGGCCGCTTTGCCGGGTTTTGTCAATCTGACTCTTTCGCCCAAGTTTCTTTGGGAAAACTTGAAATTGATTGTTCAGAATCCCGAGTTTTATGGCCGGGATGAGAATTTAATTCCGCAAAAAATTCTCCTTGAATTTGTTTCAGCCAACCCCACCGGACCTCTTCATTTGGCTTCCGGGCGTGGCGGGGCCTTGGGAGATTCCTTGGTTCAAATCCTAAGACGGCTTGGGCATGATGCGCGGGCCGAGTATTATGTCAACGACGCGGGAAACCAGATTCAAAAATTCGGCAAATCTCTTTGGGCGCGGCGGCATGGTCAAGAAGTTCCGGAAGACGGATACCATGGAGATTACGTCTCTGATCTGGCAAAGTCTTTTCCTGCGGAAGCGGATTCTTGGAGGGAGGAAAAACTTGCGGCGGAGGGAATCGCGGTTCTTCTCAAAAGTCACCAAGACGATATGAAGGCGTTCGGAGTTTCTTTTGACCGCTGGTTTCGGGAGTCCGAACTCCACGCGTCCAAAGCCTTGGAAAAGACCTTGGAGCTTCTTAAAAAGCGCGGGATGGTCTATCAAAAAGACGGCGCGACTTGGCTGGGGACATCCTCTTCATCGGATGACGACAAGGACCGCGTTTTAATTCGGCAAGACGGCAGGCCCAGTTATTTCTTGGCCGATATCGCCTATCACGAAAATAAATACTCCCGCGGGTTTGAAAGGGTTATTGATATATTGGGCGCCGATCATCACGGATATGTGCCGCGAATGAAGGCGGCCATAGAGGCTTTAGGCCATCCCAAAGAATCTTTCGAGGCGATTGTCCATCAGCTCATTCTTCTTTTTCGGGGGAAAGAGCCGGTTAAGATGTCCAAGCGCGCGGGCGAATTCGTGCGGCTTAAAGAAGTCATCGATGAGGTTGGAAAAGACGCCTGCCGGTTTTTCTTCGCGCAGAGAACTCCGCATTCCCATTTGAATTTTGATTTGGAACTGGCCAAAAAGCGGACTTCCGAAAACCCGGTTTATTATTGCCAATACGTTCACGCGCGGATTTGTTCGATTTTTGAGGAAGCCCAGCGTCAAGGGATCCTCGAAAAAGGGACAGTCCCCTTTTCTGAAAAAAAGGGACAGTCCCTTTTTCCGGAAGAGCGCGCGCTTTTGGTCAAGATGGCGTGGTTTCCAGAAATTCTTAAAAATGTTCAAAAAGAGCTCTCGCCTCACCCATTGGCTAATTATATTCTGGAACTCTCCGGCCTTTTTCACCCATTTTACGAGAAATGCCGGGTCGTGGATCCCAGCAATTTGGCGTTGTCTCGATCTAGGCTTTATTTATGCGCGGGAATTCGCGCCTTGATTAAAGAAGGCTTGGGGCTTATCGGCGTTTTTGCGCCGGAAAAAATGTAGAACCGCCGGAGTGACGCAACCTCCTTATGCTGAAATTTTAGGATTTGATGCGGGGGCTTGACAAATGTAGTATTATGTACCATAATATGTACATGCAAACCATGACCGCAACCTCGGCCCGCGGGGACTTCTTTAACCTCATCAAACGCGCGAACCGAACCCATCAACCTATCGGGATCAGCTCCCCCGCCGGAGAAACTGTTTTAATTTCCAGGGAAGATTTTGAAAGTCTCCTTGAAACGTTGCATCTTCTCTCGACGCCGGGTGTTCTCGCCGGAGTACGCAAGGCCAAAAAAGATATTTCCCGCGGCCGCACCTATTCCTTGGAACAAGTCTTTGGTTCGTAGACGTGCCTTATCGAATTCGGATTACTCATCAAGCTAAAAAAGACATCGAAACCCTGCGCCCCAAGATGCAAGACAAGTTGCGGGACATTTTAATTTATGCCTTGGCTCAAAATCCCTATCAGGGGAAGAAATTGGCGGGAGATTTGTCCGGAAGCTATTCTTATCGCCTCAATTACAAGGATCGCATCGTTTACAGCATCTCTGAATCCGAAAAAACGGTTTATATCGAACGCGCCCGGACGCATTACGGAGATTGAGGCATCCCAATTGCTCATATTATTTTTTCCAAACTCTAACTCTATTATCGCCATAAATTCGTAACACGAAAATTGTATTCTGTATTTGCGCCAAAGCTATGAACCTCCGAATCTCGCATCCGCGCGTAAAGAAGGGACTGCCCCGTCTTAAAAAGAGGGGCGGTCCCTTTTTGCTTTCGCTTTTGTTCTTTTTATCTTGGCCTAAATTTTCCCAAGCCCAGCAAATTTTCATTGATGCTATTTTTACTCAGAACGTCAATACCAACTGCATCGTTGAAAATAGCGTCGGGGGTACTCCCAACTTTATTTGCCCGCCGATTCCGCTTTCTCCTACGAATCTTTGTTCTGGACTCAGTACCATTCCTGCCTGTGGCTTGAATAACGGACCTGGTGATTTCATGGGAGCTCCATCCATTAACCCTGATTATTCCGCTGGATTTGGGAATATTTCCAATGATCCCCATATCGAATTTGATCAACAGGGAGTTGGCAACCAAAATGGAACAGATTATCTGGTAAGTTTTAATGGCGGTTACGGGGCGGCCCAGTGTGTAAATCTTGCCGCTCAACAACTTAGTTCCATTGGCCCTATTGTTACCGGAAGTAGTCAGACTTATCAGGCTCCCACGACAATTCCTCTCATTCCCTGGCCCTCGGATGAGGCCAGTAATATCTGTAACAGCGAGATTTATCTCTGCGCCTCCATCGGCTATGATTTAAGCGAAGCGCTTTTACCTGGAAGCGGCGTTCCTTTGGCCCCGATGGCTATTGACAGCTTGGAATTTGAAGTTTTTGAGTATCAGAATGGTTCCAATCCCCTGGACCCTGCCTCGACCCCGCCACTCAGAACTTTTTTTATTAACAATGTCGGATATATTCCTCCAGATGGATTTCAAGGATGCGTGAGCGGAATCAGCGGAGAACCGGGTTGCCCGGATTTGGGGCCTTATTGCGTTCCTTGGGACGGCTCCATTAATCTTCAAGGGGTTTTCGGAAAAACCAACGGCGAATTTGGTTTTCGGGCGACGGTGGCGACTAACGAAACCCAATCCTTGACCGGGAATATTCAACTTTCCAATGTTCAGGCCTATCCGTCTGGATCCACTAACGACGCGGACTTTAAAAATTGCCCTCTTCAGACTTCTTCTGTTACAGCCGGCAATGGCACTGTTAAATTCACGGGAGGGAGTTTTACTCTTAATTCCACGACTTTAGTCCCGGGAGATGGAATTACATTTACTCTTGGCACTCAATCAGGTGGTGGTACGCCGCCTGTGACTGGGAGTGCCTATTCCGGAGACATTATCTCAACCACCTCCACCGGAGGGGTATCTTTTTCGGCGCAATTAAACATCGGGGGGGGGAGTTTCGGAGGAACTTTCACTTGCGCCTCCGGCTGTAATGCGAACTCCAACGGCATTTTTTTTACAGGCACCTCAGCAACGCTTAATCTTTCTCAAGGGTATTACACAAATGGAACAGCGGCGGGAGTAGCGAATGGTAGCATGACTCTAGGAAGCATTGGTTCGGGATCCGCGAGCGTGACTGGTGGAACCATTAATTATCAAAATGTCGGTTCTTTCACCGCCGGATGCAACGTTTTGCAGCAGCCGATTACGGTCAACGTGGTGGATGTCCACGTGGTCCGGTCTTCTCCCACCTTGGTTGGAAAATTGACTCCGGTCGCGGCCGAGCCCTACAACTTGACCTATCGCTTGTCCGAGGACTCGACGATGTATATTGACATAGAAAAAATCAGCGCCACCAATTCAACGGGCACCATCGTCCGGCATTTGGTCAACGGGCTTCCGAGAGTGGGCGAGGGATATCCCGGCGGGAACTTGACCAATGGGGATGCCTGGGACGGGCGCTTTGACAACGGAGATCTGGCGCCGCCCGGAAACTATTTGGCGTATCTCCAGGCTAAAAACGCGGATCAATACGGTTTGGATATTTCCGCGCCTTATACTTATCCCATGTCCATTGATCCGCTTCAAATTACCGATATCGCGGTGACTCCGCTTGAAGGCGATTCGACTTCGTTGGCCGTCATTGGATACACCTTGACCGAACCCGCGACCACGTTCTTGGACATCTATCCTCCGGGGACTCAGTTCTGCGCACCCGTTAATGTTCTCAATCCTTTTAACAATACCACCACGACCATAAACGCGCCTCTCTCCAGCGTCAATAATCCTGCTCTTGATAATTATCTTCCGAACACTTACCCAAGCTATGGCGTCATTAATCAAAATATTTATCCGCCCAAGAATTTTTATCCGGTCATGGGTCAATGTCCTGGAACTGAGATTATGCCAATTGCCCATATTGTCCAATCCCAGCCTTCCCGGACGCCAGTTATAGATTGGTGGGATGGGCGGGATTCTGCCGGCAATCTTTTGCCGGATGGAAATTATGTTTACGTCCTTTACGGCGAACTCGCTTCTCAAAACGGGTTCCCATTCGATTCCTTGGCTTCTAACGCTAATCCGAGCGACGTTCGCATTTGGACCTCGGTGGCTAAAAATGGCTTTATTCCCGTTGTCCGGGGACTGGTGGGAATCAGTCAAATTACCCCGACTTCAACGGTGGTTGGTTCAAGTCCTCCGGTGGCGGGCATCAACCCGTTTGATTTTACCTAC
>DAHXMM010000002.1:0-24042 GCA_027371715.1 Elusimicrobiota bacterium
CGCATTTGGACCTCGGTGGCTAAAAATGGCTTTATTCCCGTTGTCCGGGGACTGGTGGGAATCAGTCAAATTACCCCGACTTCAACGGTGGTTGGTTCAAGTCCTCCGGTGGCGGGCATCAACCCGTTTGATTTTACCTACACCTTGACTCGGGACGCCGACGTAAAAGTAGATATTTTTAATGAGGCGAATTCAAGCACGGTTGTGCGTCATTTGGTTTTGGGTGAAGCAAGGTCGGCCAGTATTCCCAACACCGAAATTTGGGACGGAACCGATGATAATGGCTACTACGTTTCTTCCGGAACCTATTTGGTTCAGCTTGAGGCTTGGGACCCGGCTTTCCCTAGTTTTGTTTCGACGACGACCGCTATTTTTCCGGTGGATCTGTTCCGGACCACCAATTTGTTGGTGTCGCCTCTCTTGTCGGGAACCACGGCCACCGCGTTTATTAATTATGAGGAATCCAACGCCATGTGGACGGGCATCAATATCTATCGGCCCGGGACCATTATTCACAATGTCAATACCGATTGGCCGCCTTGCGGTCAAGTCGTTCAAAATACTCCTTGTAATGACGTGGTTGAATCTAACGGAGTTCCCGTGACGCCGTTCTACCAAATTTATGGAATGCGTTCTGGCCGTCTCATGGTTTCGGACAACTGGCCGGGCATTGATTCCGACGGGATCATGGTTCCAGACGGCGATTATCCTTTTACCTTGATTGCTCAAGCCACGGTGCCGGTGGAAGGGGGAACGGCTTATTCAACGGACCGCATCGTGGGAATTATTCCGGTCTCCCGTGGAATTATCGGTGTTCCTGTTTTTAACGTTGAGCCGACCCTGGCTAAAACTTATTACTCAAGCCAATCGGTGGAACTTGATCCTTTCACTATTGATTTTGAGTTGACGCGCCCGTCCTCGGTCACAATTAACGTGCTTAACGATAATACCCCTCCGCAGGTCATTCGAAACCTGGTTTTTGGTCAATCTTATGATGGCGGGGTTCCAGTGAGCGCCGTTTGGGATGGGCGAGATAATTATGGAAATTTCCCGTCGCCTAATTTCTACACGATCATCATGATCGCTCAAGATGTGGCTTCCGAAAATTCCCTGTTGTCCTTGTCGACTTCAGCGGCGACGATTAGCTATTTCCCGATTCAGATTTATGATTTAGCGGTGAGCCCTATTAATCTTCAAAACACGACCGCGCGCATTTTTTATCAAGTATCCGAGCCGATGAAGGTTGCCATCTTAATTTATCGTCCCAACACGCAATTTCCTAATTCTGACATCAATCAGTCTTATTGTCCGCAAATCGGGGCTCCCAGTCCGCCCGCCTACACGACCAACGGGGGTATTGGTTCCTTGGTTAAGGTCTTGGTCTCCAATCAACCTCCCCGGCAACCTGTAGAAACTGATTGGGATGGAACGGACTTAAGTTTCACAAAAGTTCCGGACGGCGACTATACTTTTACGATCATCGGATCGACCGACAATACGGCGATTGACACGATTACGGGTCAGGCGACTCCGGGGGATCTTTGCGAATTGTCCATTGATCAATATATTCAGAACCTGCCGGTGAACCGGAATGGGTCCCTCAATCCCCAGGCGGATTTTGATCAAAACACCTATGCCTACCCCAATCCCGCTTATGGGCCGACGGTGACTTTCTCGGTTTGGGTTCCCTTCCAGGGCGACGTTTTCATGCGAATTTATACGATGGCCGGGGAGCTGGTTTATGAACACGATTTTGGAAATGTTCCCCCGGCTTATGATTCGCCGTCTCCGTTGACCTATGTCTGGAATAAAGACAATCAGGCCGGCCGCCCGGTCGCCAAGGGTATTTATTACGTGGTTTTCCAAGCTCAAGAAACTTACGGAAATAAGAATTTCGCTCAAACCGTGAAAAAGGTGCTGATTCCGTGAATGGTTATAGGCGAAACGGAGAGCAAGAGAAAGCAACAGAAAGGAACGGCAAGACTTTCCGTTTCTTTCCGTTGCTCTCCGTTTCTTTTTGGTTCCTTTCGTTTCTTTCCGTTCCCGCTTGGAGCTTAAGCGCCGGCGCGGGAACGGGCGGCGCGGCTTTTTTGGATATTTCCCAAGGGTCTGCGCGCGCGATGGCCTTGGGGCAATCCTTTGTCGCCTTGGCTTCAGGGGTTGATGCCATCACTTGGAACCCGGCGGGGCTTGCCATGACCGATGAACGCGAATTTTCTTATTCGTACCTCAAATATATTCAAGGTGTTCAAGCCCCCGTTTATATGGCGTATGCCCAACCTATTGGACAGACCGTGATCGGTTTCAGCGGATCTTATATGTCGGACAATAATTTTGACGTGCGGGATCAAAACGGAGTGCCTCTTTCTAACTTTAACGTTCAGGTCAATAACGGATATGGGGCCGTATCAGTGGCGCGCTCTTTTTGGTATGAACGCATTTTTTTGGGGGGAACCTTGCGCGTGGTCCATCAAGATTATAACGGGGCTATCTCGGACAGTTTGGTTGGAGACGCCGGAATTATCGTCAAACCCAATGATTGGCTAAATCTTGGCGCTTCCTATCAAAATTTTGGAGCCAGCCAATATGTTGTAGGATCAACGATGCGGGCGGGTTTTGCGATAGTCCCGAATGATTTTTTTAAATTGAGTTTTGAAGTCCATCAATTCGCGGGAGACATCCCGCGGCCCGGGGTCGGCGCCGAATTTACTGTTCCCGAGGAATATTTGGAAGTCGGGCAGCTGGCCTTTCGGGCCGGATATTTTGAAGCCGATAACTATACGGCGATCACCACCCCGAGTTCTCCGGCGATTAATCTCAATGCAGTGAGCGGCATTAGTTTGGGGCTTGGATTTTATACTTCCGCCGCTTTTGGTTACGGTTTGGGCGTGGATTATGCTTTTGTTCCCATGGGCGCCTTGGGAACCGTCAATCAATTTACTCTGACCACTAAATTTTAGATGAGGGAATTTTTAAAATGTTAAATTCTGTAATCAATAGCGACTTGACAGGCTGGGCCTTGGCTGTTACACTGAGAATATGAACAAACGCAAAGTAAAAGGACAGACAACGGTGGAATATCTTTTAACCACCTTGGTTTTAGTCACGGCTTTTGCCGGGTTTTACGGGTTCATGCAACAGCAGTTGAAGCTGCTTTTTACGAATGCGGCGAACATGATTTTGTCGGCGTGGATATAATGTACGTAAATACAGGAGAGAGAAATGAAAAAAATGAATCAGTGGCTTAAGTCGGAACGGGGTCAAAATACAGTTGAGTATTTGCTGATGTTAACGGTGGTCGTAGGGGTTGTTTTGGCGGCGGGATTCGCGCTTAAAAAATATATGCCGACTCTATTTCAAAGCATTCAAGGCATGATTTCCGGCGCGGCTTCCAATATGGGGCAATAGTTTCAAGGAGAGTTTAAAATAGGGCGGCATCATGAAGACAACTTCGCTTGAAAATATCGGGACGTTTGGGTTGCGTAAAACCCCGAGGGTTCAAACCCCTCGCCCGGTATTTTTTGAGTCCGGACAAGTCATGGTTGAAACGCTCCTTATTTTGCCGGTTTTCTTGACGATTGTCTTTACCATCATGGAGATGGGCTACGTCGCTTTTTGGGTGATTGTTCTTAATCACGCGACCTTTGAGTGCGCGAGAGTCGGAGCCATGACGGCGGCGGGACAAACAGGAAGCGTCGGAAACCCAAGCGGCGCCATGCAGGCTCTTCTCAGTCAGCATATCCATGGCGCAACTTTAACCTCTACTTTAATTCCGACTTTGGCCGACCCTCAAGCGGGAGGACTTCAAAACGAGGATTTAAGGGTGACTGCGACCTATAATGTTCCCTTGGTTTTTCCCTTAAGCAGTTTAATTTTGTCGAATGTTTCGGGACAGAATGTGCGGCAGATCCAGGCGGTCGTGGATATGCCGGTTGAAATTCCGCTCCCGTATTCCAGCCAATGATGAGGGTAAATTATTTATGGACAAAAAGAATATCTTGATTCCAGCGGTTTTGGCGATCGCGGCGGCCACGATTTATTTGATGATTTTAACCGCTAAAGAACGCTCCTTAATGAGCGCTTACGAGACGACCCATGTTTTGGTCGCGAGACTTGATATTCCAGAGCGCACGGTGCTTAAAGAAAATATGGTCGAGCCTCTTTCCATGCCGAGAAAATTCATGCAACAAGACGCCTTTGAGATTCGCTCCCCCTCGGATATCAGCATGATTTCTAACTTGGTGACGCGCATTCGCATCCCCCAGGGCGACCAGATTACGCAATCGGCGTTGGTTTCCATGTCGGCGAAAGCGGGGCTTTCGGTCAAAATTCCGCCGGGATATCGCGGCGCGATTTTACCGATTAATCCGGCGATGAAAGACCTCATTAAGCCGGGGGATCACGTGGATGTGCTTGTGACATTCAACGCTAAAATGGCCGATGGACATAAAGAAAAGGTGACGGCGACCATTCTCCAGAATTTAATGGTTTTGGCCGTGGGAGATAATATGGGCCAAGGGCTCAACGCCAAGCAGGCCAAAGCCCTTAACTCTCAACAGAGTCAACTTTCGTCTCTTTCGGACAAGGCCGCGGTCTCGGTCGCTTTAAACCCGGATGAAGCTCAATACCTTGCTCTTTCGATGAAAGAAGGGGAAGTCACCGTCGTTTTAAGAGGTCTGGGAGATTTGGAAATGCATCCGATGGAAATGGCGAGTTTCAGAAAGCTTTTTAAATAAACAGATTTGGGGCTTTGCCCCGTTTTGAACAGTACGACAACATGATAATGCGACAGTGGTGGGGAATATTTCTTATTCTGTTGGCCGCGCGGTCAAACGCGCGAGCCGCAGATCAGGTCCCGCTGATTTCAATATCGGCGGATATCGTTGAGATTTCAGGTTCCGTGAACAGAGCAGAGGGATTTAACTGGGGGCCGTTTCAAACGGGAATTACTTTCGCCGAGAATTCCATTCCCGGACTTATTCATATCGGCGATTTTGCGAGAAAAACGGCTTTACAGACTTCTCTTCAGATGATGGAGACTGATGGAAAAGCGCAGACTTTGTCGAACCCTAAGGTCATCGTTCAATCGGGGCAGCAAGCCAATTTTGTCGTGGGAGGAGAGCAACCTTATCCCGTGGTCAATGTTCAAGGAGTAGGCGTGAGTTTTAAAAAGATAGCGACAATTTTAAACGCGGCGGTTTCGGTTGACCCCAACAAAAAAGACCATATCATGGCGCAGTTTCAACTTGAGGTTTCCAACCCTAACTATTCACAGACCGTTCAAGTCGGGGGAAGCGTGGTTCCGTCCATCACGACTCGGCAAATACAAACCTCGGTTGAGGTGAGAAGCGGAGAGACCCTGGTCATTGGCGGACTTAAAACCAGTTCCAAAAACGTCACTAAAACGCGAGTTCCCTATTTGGGCCGCATTCCGCTTTTGGGGCTTCTTTTTACGCAAA
The DNA here is from genome assembly GCA_027371715.1 of Elusimicrobiota bacterium. Lineage (GTDB taxonomy): Bacteria > Elusimicrobiota > Elusimicrobia > UBA1565 > UBA9628 > JAKAQV01. The sequence goes on from DAHXMM010000002.1 coordinate 5,460, forward strand.
CCAGCATCCAAGAGCAGGAATCGACCTTGTTTTTGTTTATTACTCTTGATATCGTGAAATAAAATGGCGAGCCCAGAAACCAAAACCGTGAGTTTGCCGGGAAGAGTGGCGGTTTTTACCGGTCCCAAAGAAGGCGTCGGTAAAAGCGCGATATGCCTTAATCTGGCCTTGGTCTGGGCGGGAACTCAGAACCGCAACGTTTTGATTGTCTCTTTGGATCCTTTGGGGCGAAATGATCTTTCTTTTCAATTGCGCCTTAATTCGCCGACCTTGGCGCAACTTTCTTCCTTGGTTGCGCCGAACCCCTCGGGGCTTGGCAAACTCTTGCGTGGGCGAATTCCCATGAGCCAATGGGGGGTTGGAGTCTTGCCTTTGGGAAACAATCGAAAAGAAATCATGATGATTCAGCCCCACGTCGTTGCCAAGGTCTTAGGGTCTTTGTCCGAGACCTACGATATTTTTATCGATGTGGACCCTTATTTCCCCATGCAGATTTTTTCCTTGGATTTCGCCGATCTCGTCTACTGGGTTTGTTTGCCGCAGAGGAGCCATTGTGAGGCAAGCTACAGTATTTTTTCGGAGCTCAAGTCGCTCCATTTTCCGCTTGAGCGTTTTGAGGTGGTAATCAATCAGGCGAATCTTCCCGGCTCCCTGGCTTCGCAGGAACTTGAAAAGTTCTTTCAAACGCTTCAAAAAAAGGTATTGGCTTATATGCCTTGGGAGGAATTGATTCCTGAGTGCGCCAACACCCAAAAAATTCTAGTCGCGGAAAATATGCAAAATGAGTGGGCCAAAACCCTTAAGGTTTTGCTCGCTCGCTTGGGAAGCGCGATTCCAGCGGCGAAATCATGGGAGTCAAATCTTGGGACCGACGAATTCCAGCAAGGTTCTGAACTTCTGTGGAAATCCGCCCTGAGCGGAGATTCTTCCGATGGGGCCGCGCCTAAGAAAAAGCCTGAACCCGCGCGCTTGCCCGAAGGAGAGATTCCGCCTTTTTGGGATGAACTCAAGGGAAAAATGCACAAACTGGTCGTGACCGCGATGGAAACCGAGAGGATACGGATTTCGGAGGAAACCGAACAAAATGAAGAAAATCGAACTCGCGTTTCGGCCATTATTGAAAGCCTTTTACAGAGGGAACCCGATTTAAAACTTTCTCGTCAGCAACGCGAGGCTTTTACCACCGAGCTCATCGATGAAATCTTAGGGCTAGGGCCGCTTCAGTCTCTTTTAAGAGATCCCGGCATCAACGAAATCATGGTGAACGCATTTAACCGCATCTACATTGAGCGTCAAGGAAAACTGGTGCTTCTTCCGACGCGTTTTAGAGATGATGATCAGGTGGTCCAAGTGATTAAGCGCATTGTCGCGCCGGTCGGACGCAGAATTGATGAATCGGTTCCATTGGTAGACGCCCGCCTTAAAGATGGTTCTCGCGTGAACGCCATTATTGCCCCCTTAGCGGTGTCCGGCCCGACCTTGACCATTCGACGTTTTTCAGCGAAACCTTTTACTTATAAGCAACTAATCGGGTTTGGAGCTTGCACGCCAGAGATGATTGAATTCATTAAAAATTGCGTCATCTTGCGTAAAAATATCATCATCTCGGGTGGAACCGGAACCGGAAAAACTACGTTTTTGAATATGTTGTCTAACTTTATTCCCGAGGATGAGCGTATCATCACGGTTGAGGATACGGCGGAACTGAATCTGATGCAGGAGCACTGGGTGCGGCTGGAATCGCGTCCTCCTAATATCGAAGGCAAGGGAGAAATTTCTATTCGCGATCTCATTAAAAACTGCTTGCGCATGAGACCGGATCGCATCGTGGTCGGCGAGTGCCGCGGCGGGGAAGCCCTGGATATGCTTCAAGCGATGAACACGGGTCACGAAGGCTCGCTTGCGACCTTGCACGCCAATTCTCCTAATGACGCGATTTCACGTTTGTCGGCAATGTGTTTGATGGCGGGAACGGAACTCCCGATGTCGGTGTTGGTGGACATGATTTCAAGCGCGGTCCATGTCATTGTCCAATTAACCCGGTTCTCGGACGGGAAGAGACGCGTCACTTATATCACGGAGGTTACGGGAAAAGAAGGGCTCAAAATCTCGATGCGGGATATTTATAGATATCAACAGGTGTCGGTCAATGAAAAGGGGCAAAGCATCGGTTATTTCTCCGCTTGCGATTATGTTCCCTCGTTCCATGACGAGTTTCATTTTAAAGGGCTCAATGTCCCGAAATCCATTTTTGAGAGCGAGGACTCCAAAGCCAAGAGACAAGGTCTTCCCGCGCCGGATAAGCAGGCGTTGTCTTTGGGCGGCGGAACCGCCAACCCCGCGCAACCGATCAAGCCAAAATGAAAGAACGGAAAGTAAAAGAAAGAACGGAAAGCAAATGAAAGAACGGATGGAGCAAAAAGAAAAAGACTTTCTGTTTTTGCCATGCCTTTCCGTTCCTTCCTTGTCTTTCCTTGTCTTTCCGTTCTTTCTTTTACTTTCCGTTCCCGCCTTCGCCGATTATTTTAATCCCGCCCAGGTTAATTATATTTTCAATCCCCAATCTGGGGCGGAATCAGACGTTCAGAGGTACTATCACTACTTTAAAAAAGATCGCGATCCTGCCTTGATTGTGCCGGCTTGGGTGGATCAAATTATGCCGGCGATGATCGCACATCCGGTTTGGCAGGACCCCGAGCAGGGAATGCTTAACGAAGCGCAAATCTGGCAGGGGCCTCCGGCGGTTCTTTATGAAGTTTTCGAACTGACGCGAAAAACATTATCTGCTAAAGACGGCGGACAATTGCAGAATCCCAAAAGTTTGGCCGGGGATTATGAGACGGAGCGCATTCGTTTTGAGATGGCCTTGGATCGGCTCTACCGCGCGCGACTTGAAAATTCCTTGGCCGGACGCGGGCGGGAAGAGATGGCGATTTTTTCCTTGATTGATAAGGAGATGGAAAGCCTTATTACGGGGCTCACCAACGGCAATCTCACGGAATATCGGCAAGGGGTTATGGCCATTTCAATGTTGTCTAGGCAGGCTTTTGAAAGACTTAATCAGCCTCCGGCAGGTTACGCGCCTCCCAATGTCCCGGGCCCCGCGTCTCCGGCTTTGGCGACTTTTTTAACCCTCATCGGAGTTGCCGTTATGCTTTTTGGCGGCTGGCTTTTAGGCAGCCTAAACAAAACAAAAATTGAGGAAGCGACGGAAAATTATAAAGCCAAGGCGGCGGCGTGGGCCTATGAATATCAGCGTCAATTTCTCAGCATTAAAATTAATTATTTGGTAGGCGCCCCCATTGCGTTGGGATTTTTAGTCGGACTTCTGACTTTTAACATTTTCGGTTTTATTATTTTTTTCGGACTAGGCACCTATGCCGGCCTTGTTCTGCCGGGTTGGCTTTTGCGAAACATTCGTTTCCGCCGCGGGATGAAATGCGAAAAGCAATTGATGGATGCCTTGATTTTAATGTCCAACGGCCTTAAAGCCGGGGTTGATTTAGTCCAATGCTTGGGCATGGTTCAGAAAGATTTGCAGCCGCCTATTTCGGAAGAATTCGGACTTTGTCTTAAAAATTATCAATTGGGAACGAGTCTTGAAAAAGCGCTGGAAGGAATGGAAGAACGGGTTCAAAGCCGGCTTTTGTCTTATTTCATCAAGGCTGTGGTTATTCAAAGAACCGCCGGCGGAAATCTGACCAAGCTTTTCGACCGTATCGTTGATAATATTCGAGAGGAAACTAAGCTGGTCGAAAAAACCGCCGCGATGACCGCGCAGCAGAGAATTCAGGCGATTGTAGTCGGCATCATGCCGTGGATTATGCTGCTCGTCATGTTTGGGTTTCAACCCCAGCAGATGTCGGCTTTCTATTTTAGCCCCATCGGCGTTATCACCCTTCTTTTCTGCACGATTTGGATCGCGATTGGCATGAAGGTCGTCAATAAATTGGGAGATGTCCAAGTATGAGCTTAACCATAACGCATTATGTCCTCTTAATCCTGGGCTTTTTGGGCTCCATGGCGACCTACACCTTGGTTCACCGGGCTTTTACTCCGGCCTCCCCTGATGAAGCCGATGTCGCCAAAATCGCCAAGTCCGAAAAAGCTCTTGAAACCGCTTTTTCTACCCTTAACCCCAAGGGTTCTTTGCTTGACCGTTTGGACTTGTGGCTGATTAAGACGCTGAAAATCAATAAGCCGATTGAAAACTTGCACATGATGATGGGAAAACCCGACAAGCCGACTCCATTGGACATTCTCCATCAGAAAGAACTCTTGGCGGCGGCTTTCGGAGCTTTGTTTGGGCTTCTGACGGGAAATATCCTTTTCGGCCTATTTGGGTTTGTTGTCGGCTTTATTTTACCAGACAGTATGTTTAAGAAACAGGTCGAAGCCCGTCAATTGTCTATCCTGAGAAATTTTCCGACTTTCGTTGATTTGGCGGCTTTGACCATCGAGTCGGGTCTCGATTATTTATCGGCTTTTGAGCGCATAATTAAAAACGCCAAAGTCAAAACTAATCTTGAGATTGAGATTGAAAAAACCTTGACCGAGGTTCAGCTGGGATATTCTCGCCGCGACGCTTTGGAGCGGATGGCTTTAAGAACCGGGCTTCAAGAAATTCGCTCCTTTGTCGGGCTCATCATTCAATCGGACGAATTGGGAACTTCCCTTGTTGAACTCTTGCGCAATTATGCCGCTGATATGCGTTTTCGGCGTCTCAATAAAGCCGAAAAGTTGGCCGCGCAGGCTTCTACAAAAATGCTGATTCCGCTTTTTGTCTTTATCTTTCCGACGGTGTTTATCATGATGTTGTCCCCAATGATTAAGTCGCTTCTCAAAGGAGGTCTAGGATTTTAATGAGGGTCCATGTCGTGACTCTTTGCCTTTTTCTTCCCTTAGCGCTTTATGCGCAGAATGACGATCGGAAAATGAAGGATTTGTTTTTAAATCTCTCGCAAGTGACCTTGGGGCCTGTTAATTCTGTTGAGGAAAAAAAAGCCATTGATACGGTGGATTTGGAACAATCCCAAATTACGCGCTCCATGCTTAAAGATGTCTATCGCAATGCCTATGATTTATATAAAAAAGGAGATTTTGTCGGGGCCAAACGACTGACCTCCCAAATACTGGCCATTGACCCGGACTACCAGGACGCGCAGATTCTCCAGAATGCCGCCATTAATTTAAAAGGTTCTCCCAAGCCGCTTTTTGCCGAGCATAAACTAGCCGTGGATAAATTCGATGAAGGGATGGAGTTTTACCGGGAAGGCCGCTTAGTCGAGGCGGAGAATCGGTTTAAAGAAGTCGTCCAGTTGTCCCCTTATAACATTAAGGCCAAGTTTTGGCTGAAGAAATGTCGGTTTAAACTCGCCCACGAGCATTTTGTACGCGGCCGAATTTTTTATCAGAAGCGCCAATATCAACAAGCCTTGGACCAGTGGTATTCCGCTCTCGTTTTAAACCCTAGGTATCCGCATCTTCAGGAAGCGATTCAAAGAGTCGAGATGCAACAGAAAAATAGGGATATGAATAAGAAGCTTGAGGCAGCCTTGAGTCTTTATGGAGAGGGCCAGACCGATGAGGCGCTTAAGATTTTAGATCAGATCTTATCTTACGAGCCTTCTAATAACAAGGTGCGGAGTTTGATGGGACAAATTCGCTCGGAAGTGGCCAATCAGCATGTTGTTGCGGGGCGCGACCTTTACCGCCAAGGCCATTTTAATCAAGCTATTGCCCAATGGAAGCGCGCAACCGACTATGGATACGACACGGAATCTGCCGATCAGTTGATCGCTCAGGCTAAGGACGCGATTATCAATCGCCGCAAAGAGCTGAAGGCGGAAGAAGAGGCGGCGCGGAAGAAAAAAGAAGAGATGATAGCCCAAGCTAAGAAGAAAGCCGCCGAAAAAAAGAAGCAACAAACAGCCCAGACGAGTTCCGTCTCTTCAAGCACTCAGACCGCTCAAGCTTCTACGGCCCCGCCTCTTCAAACGGCCCAAGTCTCCGAGGAAGATAAAAAGGCTTCTAAGCAACATTACCTGTTAGGTGTTGAGTATTACATGAATCACAATTACGAGCAGGCGAAAAATGAATGGATTTTGGCTAAGAAATATAACCCTGAAAACTCAGACGCTGCGGCCGGTCTTGAAAAGATAGATCAGATTTATAACAAGGGCGGGCTATAGGATAAACAAGGAAGCCTTTTAAAATGAGCATTTCCTCGAAATGGTTTCTTTGGTTTACCGCGATCGGAATTTACGTGATGTTTTTGGGCGGAATTTTTTATTACAACCTTTTCAAATGGACTTTCGATCAAAAACTCAAACAAGAAACTCTCGACATGGTTCACCTCTACGCCCCAACTCTTGTGCGGGGGCTGAGCCATGACCAGAGCGTTATTTCCATTGATGAGTTGGACACCATTACCCGCATCGCGGGCGATCGGCGCGTGGCAGCCTTGGTTTATCTCAATAAATACGGCGAGGTTCGCTGGTTTAAGGACCCTACGAAGATTACGGAGAGTTTTGATGAGTTCTCAAAAGAAGTGACTCTGCCGACCGATGCGATCGCCAAGGCTTGGCAAACAAAATCCCCGGTCATTCTCCCGGTGCCCAATCTTCCTTTGTATGATATCGCGATTCCGCTTGCCTATGAGGGCCGGGCTCTTGGAATTTTAGACCTTCAAGTCAGTCGTGAGACGGCGCTCAATGTCATCAATAGCGCCATGATGAAATATGCGGTGGGCGCGGTCGGCGTTCTTTTACTTTTGGGGGTTCCGCTTTACTTTTTCCTTCATCGTTGGATATTGATTCCTTTGTTTAATTTGCGGGAAGCAGTTGAAACCGTTTCCTTTAAAACTTTCGAGCTTAAATTTCCGGCTCGCTCAGATGAGATTGGGGACGTGGCGGAGGCTTTAAAGCAATTTCTTTTTAAAGTCAAAGGCGAAATGTCGACGGTTAAGGTGCGGGAATCTCAGCGCGGTATTTCCGAGGCGCGCTGGTGGCAGTCAATTCTTGTCGCGGTCGTTCCGAAATCTTATCACGCGATTGTCGTTGACGAAGACAACAGCGTTCTCTATACCAATTTTCAAATTCCGGTGGTTTCCGGAATTCCAGGGATTGAGGATAAAGGAAATAAATCCGCCTCCAAACCACATTTGTTGGACGTGATTGATACGCAACAACAAGAAGTTCTCAGGCTTATTGGAATCGCTTTGGATCGCCCTAATCAAGTGGTTGAGGCGGATACTATTTTTAAGTCGGAACCTTGTCATGTTAAAGCCATCCATTTGGAGGAGGAAGGGGAGTTGCGTCGGACGCTCGTTATTTTTGAGCCTAAAAATCCGCGGCTTGCGCTCAATAGATGAAAATTTTTAATACCCTTGTTCTTCTGACGTTTCTTTCTGGTCCGGCGCAAGGGGGGGCGGTTTTATCCCTCCAGCCTTTAAGGCAAGGAAAAACTCCCTCCTTTATAAATTTGCAGTGGGATCAAAAAGCCTTGGAACTCGCCTCAAAACGCGCTTTGGATTATTTATCCCAACTTCCCCCCGGCGTGGCGATTAATGCGGGCGGGCGTTCTTGGAAGCCGGAAATTTTAATTGATTCCGATCGAGAGTTTTTAAAAATCAATAAGGAAAGTCAAACGCAAGAAGAGTTTCTCGCGGCGCTTAAAAAAAAATTTAAGTTATTTCAGTCCGTGGGAATCGACGGAAAAGGGCGGGTTGTTTTTTCCGATTACTATGAACCGGTCTTAAAAGCCCATTTTCAAAGAGATTCGGTCTATCGCTATCCGATTTACCGTCTCCCGGCAGACAAAGCGTTGTCTTCTCTCAGCCGTGAGGAAATTGATTTGCACCATGCTTTAGCTGGAAAAGGTCTGGCGTTGGCCTGGTTTAAAGATCCATTTGACGTTTTTGATCTGCAGGTTCAGGGGTCTGGTATCCTTGAATTCCCGGATGGAAGCGAAATCTTGGCGCAGTACGCGGCCACCAACGGACTTCCCTATCGGCCGATAGGCCCGATTCTGATTCGCCGAGGAGTCTTTAAGAAGGGAAAAATATCAAAAGACGCTCTCCGCGCTTATTTAGAACAACACCCTCAACAAGAAGGAGAAATATTGGCCCAAGATCCGCGGTACGTTTTTTTTAAATTAGATCCGTTTGTGCCTGGAGAAGAACCCAAAGGGACGACGCATGAACCCTTGGTCCCCGGAGCTTCCATCGCTGTTGATCCTGCCTACATTCCTCTTGGAGCTTTGGCCTATATCGAGACAACTTCCCCTAAGGCAGATGTTAAGGGCCATTTTTTGGGGCGCTTTAAGCGGCGCAGTTTCGCCTTTTGTTTGGACACGGGTGGCGCCATCAAGGGGCCTGGTCGAGTGGATATGTATGTGGGCCACGGGGCCAAAGCCCAAACGGAATCTTCCAATCAGTGGAATTCCGGAAAACTATTTATTCTCGTCAAAAAGACAGAGGATGTTTGGCATTATTGAAAGGGCGGCTGAATGAGCCACCCCTTTTTTTGAGCGGTTTTGATAAGAACCTTATCTTTTCCAGAGAGTAATATCTTAAGCCCATTTCCGTAGCTTAAGATTTCCTGATCTTGCGGCAAAAACCCCACCGAGAGAGCGGGGACTCTTCCCGTATGAAAAATGATGGTTTCTATTTCTCCGCCCCAAAAAGGAAGCGGTTGCGAGATTTCTCCGTTAAAAATTCCCTTTTTGTTGAGTTTTATTTTGATTCCAGCGGGATGGGCATAGGAAATTTGGGCCCAATTTAAGGCCGCTTTTAAAGTCGGCTCGGCATTCGCTGAGATAACCCAAATATCAAAACCGGCGTTGTGAAGGCTTTGGATAAGTTCAAGAATTTGGGGATGAACGCGGATGCCTCTTCTGATATAAACCGGGGCCCGGTCTTCCGGAGGTTCCGCGATCATTTCTTTTTTTCGAGCCTCGAACTTTTCTTGATTGAGGGTCACCCGAGAGTAGTTTTCGGCTTCTTGAGGCGTAAACCCAAACCAGAGGCGCGAAAGGTAAATGCGGCAGGATTTTAATCCTGTTTCGCGGCATTGGTCTTGGTAGGTTTTCAAAAAATATTTGAGGTATTGATGATACGTCGGTTGCGTGTTCCAAATTTTTTTTGGAAGAGGCGAGAACTGCTCATAGGCGGCTCTAATCTTTTGCCTTCCGTAAGCGATGGGAATAAGATTCCAAAACGGATTTGAAAATTTAAAATCCGCTCTGCGAATAAGGCGCCAAAAAACAAGTTCGTCTGCGTTTCCATCGGCGATAACTCCTTCCCAGGGGATGGTCACAATTGGGGGCTTTTTCAGATTATAATGAGGGGAAGTCTTTCCTTTTTCAAGAATGAGCTTTTTGATGGCTTCTGTGATTTGAGGCGACCATCCCTTGCCAGAAAAAAGAATCGGCGCCGGCGCGAGTTTTTTAAGAGGTTTCTGAACAGGCTTTTGATGTTTCCAATGAGGATTGAGAGACCGCGCGTGGCTTTGTTCTCTCAAAAAGCCCAGAGATAAAACAATCAAAGGTAAAATAAAAATTTTTTTCGCTTCTCTTTTGGCCCTCATTTTAGTAAAATACTAAAAATAGGTTAGACCTAAAAGAAAATTTTTATACATCCGGCAGAGGAAATCATGAAACCAGGAATCCATCCACAATATATGACGACGAAGGTCACTTGCGCTTGCGGCGCTTCCTTTGAGACTCGTTCCACAAGAAAAGACGTGAAATTAGAAATTTGTTCCGCTTGTCATCCTTTCTTTACCGGACAACAGAAATTTGTGGATGCCGCCGGACGGGTCGAACGCTTTAAGAAGCGTTTTGAAGCCACCGCGGGGAAAACAATTGCTCGAAAATCGGCGAAGGCGCCGATTAAAAAGTTGGCCTCGGTTCCACGGGCTAAAAAAACTTTAACCTCCGCGCCTAAAAAAACGGAAAAAAAAGCGGCCTCTAAAGCGCCTGCCAAGAAATAAGGCGTTGCCAAGGGATATTCTTCCCTGATGGAGAATTTACCCGCTTCCATTTTGAAATTGGAAGAGGAATTTCTGTCTATTGAGTCTCGCCTTTCCCAGCCGGGTCTTTCTTCCGATGTCTTGAAAAGTATTTCCGCTCGCTATAATGAATTGCGTCCCTTGGTTCTCAAGATTCAGGAAATTAAAAAAGCCTATAAAGAGATAAACGATTTAGAAGAAATCGTCCAGGGCGGCGGGACGGATAAAGAATTTGTAGAATTAGCCGTTCGCGAAAAAAGCGTTTTGTCCCAAAAGGCGCAAAAAGTTCAGGCGGAACTTTTAGAGGCTTTGAAACCCAAGGACCCCAACGATTCTAAAAATGTTTTCCTTGAGGTTCGCGCGGGCGCGGGCGGAGATGAGTCGGCCTTATTTGCCTCGGAACTCTTGCGCATGTACGGGCGTTTCGCTCAAAATAAAGGCTTTAAGGTTGAGACCATGGAGGCCAATGCCACGGGCCTTAAGGGAATTAAATCCGCGGTGATTTATATTTCCGGAGGTCCGGTATATGGTTGGCTCAAATACGAAGGAGGAGTTCATCGTGTTCAGCGCGTTCCTCAGACGGAAGCCTCCGGCCGCATTCATACCTCCACGGTTACGGTCGCCGTGATGCCGGAAGTGGAAGAGGTAGACGTCGATATTCGTCCTGAGGATTTAAAGGTAGATACCTATCGCGCCGGCGGAGCCGGAGGGCAAAACGTTAACAAAGTGGAAACTGCGATTCGCATTACGCATATCCCTACAGGGGTGGTCGTTCAATGCCAAGATGAACGCTCCCAACTCAAAAATAAAATGAAGGCGATGGCCATGCTCCGTTCCAAGCTCTATGACGCGGAACGTCAAAAGCATGAAGAAAAAGTTTCTCAAACTAGAAAACTTCAGGTGGGGACCGGAGACCGTTCGGAAAAAATTCGCACCTATAATTTCCCTCAAAATCGGCTGACGGATCACCGGTTGGAGCGTTCCTGGCACAATTTACCGGCTCTCATGGAGGGCGCTATTGAACCGGTGTTTGATGCCTTAAGAGAAGAAGCCGCTCGCGGAGGCGCCGCTTCCCAATGATTTCCATCTTGGAAGAAGGTCGGAACTATTTAAAGGAATGCAATGTTTTGGAGCCTGAGGCTTCATCTGAGTTCTTATTATCCCATGTGTTGGGGGTTGGGCGAGCTCAAATCCGAAGCGGCTTGATAGGTTCCGTTTCGCGGGATGAAAAAAACAAATTTCTTTCTCTCATCCGTCGGAGGTCTCGCCATGAACCCCTATCCTATGTGACGGGAAATCAACCTTTTCTTGATTTGACCTTCCTTTGTGGCGCGGGAGTTCTTATTCCAAGGCCGGAGACAGAAGAGTTGGTTTTTAAAATTTTTAAAAATTTCGAGGGCCGAAAAAAAGAAAATCTTTTGTTCCTTGATATCGGAGCGGGAACAGGCGCGATTTCTATTTCTCTCGCCCATCACTTTAAACAGGCTCGCGTTTTCGCAATCGAGAAAAGTCTTCGCGCAATGAATTGGATGAAAAAAAATCTGGGTCTTTATCCTAAAGAAGCGCGGCGGATTTCTCTTCGTCGTCAAGACATGCTTAAAGATTGGGGTTTAGGGCGTCTTAAATTCGATTTGATTGTCTCAAATCCACCCTATATTCCAAGTTCTAAAATTAGAAAACTAGAACCTGAGATTTTAAGAGAACCGCGCTTAGCTTTAGACGGCGGGCCGGACGGGCTCAAATACCTGAGGCGAATTTTTTCTTGCGCCTTGAAATATTTAAGACCAAACGGAACGGTGATGGCGGAAATCGGTTTTGGTCAGGGCGTAAAGATGAGAGAGATTATGCGAAAAACCGGCTTTGGTCGTGCGGAAGTTGAATGTGATTTTGCCGGAATCGAGCGTTTTGCGGTCGCTCAAAGGGATTAAGGCCTTCTTCAAATGTCTGTATTTTTTTGTCACGGAGCCTAAACATGGATCAATTTATTATTGACGGCGGAAAACCGCTCAAAGGTCAGGTTAAAATGAGCGGTTCTAAGAACGCAGCGCTTCCTATTCTCATTGCGACTTTGCTGACAGATGAGGCTTGCGTCATTGAGAACGTGCCTGTTCGTCTAAGGGATATTCGTACGACTTTTCAACTATTGGAAAGCTTGGGGAAAAAGATTGCTGTTCAAGGCTCTCGGGTTATTGTCAAACCCAAAGCGTCTCTTAAGACTCACGCTCCCTATGATTTAGTGAAACAAATGCGGGCCTCGGTTTTGGTTGCGGGGCCTCTTTTAGCCCGTTTTGGAGTGGTGCGGGTTCCGATTCCGGGTGGTTGTTCCATCGGTCTTCGCCCTATTGATATCCATTTAGACGGTTTTAAGGCGCTGGGCGCGCGCGAGCTCATCGATCAAGGAGATATCATCCTTTCTTCTCGAGAATTGACTCCTGGACGGATTCATTTGAAATTTCCCAGCGTTGGTGCCACCGAAAATTTGATGATGGCCGCCGCCGCTTTAAACGGAGAAACGGTGATTGAAAATGCGGCGCGAGAACCGGAAATAGAAGACCTTGGGAAATTCTTGACGTGTCTTGGCGCGAGAGTCAAAGGCGCGGGGGAGGAAACTGTTTATGTGCGCGGGAAAGCTGTTTTGCGAGGGGCCCAATATTCGGTTATTCCCGATCGCTTGGAAGCCGGTACTTTTATGGTGGCGGCCGCTGTAACCCGAGGGCGCGTGGACATCCTCGACGCGGAACCGAAGCATTTGAAAGAACCCATTTCAAAATTGCGCGCTTGCGGGGTTCAAGTTAAAATCAAATCTCGAAAAATATCGGTGATGCCGGGGGAGGGTGCGCTTAAACCCGTTTCCATTAAGACCGGCCCTTACCCTGAATTCCCGACCGATTTGCAGGCGGTGTGGATGAGTTTGATGTGTTTGGCTCGCGGGGAAAGTGAAATTGAAGAAACCATTTTTGAAAACCGATTTCTTCATGCGGCGGAACTTTTGCGCATGGGTGCCTTGATTACTGTTCATGCTCATCGGGCCAAGGTGCAAGGAGTTGAAAAATTGACCGGCGCCCCGATTATGGCTTCCGATATTCGGGGAGGCGCCGCTCTTTTGGTCGCGGCGCTTGCCGCTCAAGGCCGAAGCGTTTTACAGCGCGTGTATCATATCGATAGGGGCTATGAAAAAGTTGAAAGTAAATTGTCTAGGTTAGGGGCTTCTATCCGGCGCGTGAATGACTCACGAAAAATTCCTTCAAATTCTTGAAGCGCGGCAGGAACATAGAATCGTTCCCGGTCTTGACCGTATTTTAAAACACTTCGCTTTACTGGGTAATCCCCAGGATAAGTTTAGAGTTCTTCACGTTGCGGGCACTAATGGAAAGGGGTCCACCTGCGCGATTTTAGAATCCATCTTACGCGCGGCGGGCTATAAAACAGGGTTTTATCTCTCTCCCCATCTTCAAAGCCCTCGAGAACGGATTCGTATGGCGGGCGTTTGGATATCCCAGGATGATTTTGATCGGCTCTTGGAAAAAATTCTCAGTCTCGATTCCCAAGAAGAATTAACCTATTTTGAAATTTTAACTTCAGTGGCGTTTCAATATTTCGCTGAAAATAAAGTGGAGGTGGCCGTTGTCGAGACCGGCCTTGGCGGACGTTTGGACGCAACGAATGTCGTTCAATCGCCGCTTGCTTCCATTATTACCTCGATTGATTTTGATCACATGAATTGGCTTGGAAAAACTCTTAAGGAAATTGCCCGGGAAAAAGCCGGAATCATCAAGAAAGATTGCCCTGTCTTTTGCGCTTTACTTTTGCCGGAGGCGATGGGGGTCATTGAAGACAAAGCGCGGGCTTTAACCGCGCCTTTTTTCGTCGTTGAACATTCTTGGCCCGTTAAAAGAATTGAATGGAAATATAATAGCCAGATTTTTGAGACCCCTTGGAAAGAAGAAGCGACTCTTAATTTGCTTGGAGTTTCTCAGGGAAAAAATGTCGCCTTGGTTGAGGCGGTGTTATCTTATTTAAATCAAAATCAAAGTTTAAAGGTTTCCAATTCCGACATGCAAAAAGGTCTTGCCCAGGTTTCCTGGCCCGGGCGTTTTGAAGTTTTAAGGGGGCCTAACCACCAAACGGCCATTTTAGATGGAGGACATAATCCTGAGGCGTTGCGAAATCTTGCTAAGACATGGGAAAAATCTCCGTGGACAAAAGAGCGCGCTTTATGGGTTGTCGGCATGATGAAAGATAAGGATATTGCTTCCTCTCTTCAGTCATTGCCGAAGAATATTCGCCATTTTGTTGCTGTTTCCTCTTTAAACCCCCGATCGGCTTCTACAAATGAAATCGCAACAGTCGCCTCCCGGGTTTTTCCCAACGCGGAAATTAACCAGGCGGAAAGCCTTGAGGATGCCCTGGACATTTGGCACAATCAAGAGGTGTCTGTCTTGGTTGTTTGCGGTTCGCTTTATCTGATTGAAAGGGCCAGGCAAATTTTAAAAAAGAGAGGGTTTTAAAATGGGCAAAAATAGCGTTTCGATTGGGGTGGATGTCGGTGGAACCTACACAAAAATTGCGATTCTAGGGAAAAACGGAAAGATTCTCGAAAAAAAACAGCTTCCTACTCAGTCTTCCTTGGGGCCCAAGGATTTTGTCTCTCGGATATCGACGGCGGTCATGGATATGGAAAAAGTTTTAAAGCTTCGCGCGGAGGGGTTTGGGTTGGCTTTGGCGGGCGCGGTTGATCCTATATCCGGCAAAATTTTATTTGCCCCTAATTTAAAGGGCTGGCCAAATTTTGATTTTAAAAAAGCTTTTTCAAAAAAGATGGGCGCGCGAAATTTTATCGTTGAAAATGACGCCAATGCCGCGGTTTGGGGTTGTTATATGTTGGATTTTAAAAGAAAGGGAGAAAATTTCTTAGGCCTTACCTTAGGGACCGGCGTGGGAGGAGGAATTGTTTGCCAAGGAAAACTCTACCGGGGTTCGGCGGGAAGCGCCGGAGAAATTGGGCATATGAGAGTCTCGGTCGGGGGGGAACTTTGTCATTGCGGAAGCCGCGGGTGTCTTGAGGCCTATGCGGGCGGCTATGGGATTATCAACACGGCGCGGCGAATGATTGCGGAAAGTCCCGATAAAGGGCGAATTCTTTTATCTTTATGCGCGGAACCAGGCGCTCTTGAGCCGAGGCATCTCAGCGAGGCGGCTCAAATGGGGGATATCTTATCCCAGGAAGTTTGGGCGGTGACCGCGCGATATCTGGCGGCGGGAATCGCGAGTCTGGTCATGATTTTTAATCCGGACGGGATTTCCCTTTTAGGCGGAGTGTCGGCTGCGGGAAAGCATTTGATGGATCCTCTTAAAAAAGAACTTGGCGAAGAACCTTTTAAACTGCCTTTTTTGCGCGCAAAACTCCGCATGACCGAGAACTCTGATTTTGGTTGCATTGGCGCGGCCTTGCTGGCTTTGGAATAATCACGAGCCCTTAAAGCCGGGTCATTGGACGTTGTCTTTCCGGATACCATTCCGATTCCCAATCGGTCTGTTGCTGTTGAGTCTTACTGGTTGGCGGCCCGCCTGCCGGCAGGCGTAGAGTAACGTTAAAAGAGACTTGTTTGACGTTGCCCGGGCGGAATAAGAATTGCGTAGTCCCGATAAAATCATGCCAAAGTTTGACCACGGTGAGTTCCTTGTCATAAAGAGCAAAGGCTCTCATTTGTCCTACTCCAGCGTTTGATTCCACTTGGGAGCGGGTGATGAGAAAAACGTGCCAGGTTCCCGAGGTTGGGGTCCAGCCAAAATCCGTATTGACGGTATAGGTTTGAGGGCTGACCCCGGGAACAACCGGTGCGTATCCGGCTGATACCCCAAAATGAGTTCCTTGTTCCTGACCTTTCATGGCGTTGAGCTGAAAAGATTGTTCTCCGCCGTCAAATTGATAGGTATTGGATTGCGTGATATTGATTCCAGAAGAAGTGACGTAGGTTAAGTTTTCGGAGATTGGTTGGATTCTTTGATTTAAGGGAATGGGTTGATTCGCGATTTGTTGTTCATTATAACCGGAGGTAATTCGGAACATGGAAGTCGGGGAAAAAGTGTAGACGTCTTCTACCGTCGCCATTTCGCTTTGGATTCCATGATCCGGCGCGCTGGAGTCAAGACCGAAGCTGTTCATCGCGCTGCGTCCGGTCATGCTTTGAATGACGTCGACGTCTCCAACAATAGTCGGAAGACGAAGATCTCCCGAGGCGGAGTAATTGTTGATGAATACGTTGGTTGAGATGGCGGTCGGGTTGGTCGCGTAGGGGCTTAAGGGATTGGTCTTGCTGTAATAGGCGCTTGAATATTGGAGCGTAGGGGTGAAGTTAACTCCGCATCCCATTCGGTAGACGTTCGAGCCCTGCCAGTTGATTCCGGCTGAATGCTGTAAAAAAGGCTGCCCTTGTTGCGTGGTGTTGTCTTCAAAGGCGCTGAAAGTATTGATGAGAGGATCATGTTTGAATTTAAGCGGGACGGTTTGAAAATCAAACCGAGGGGCGCTTTCGGAATAAGTTTGGAATCCTCCGCCGTTGACTCCGTTGGGATTATAAGCGTTGTCAACTCGGGAGTAACTCACGCGCGCGAAATATTTGGTTTGTCGATAAACGAGAGCGGCGCTGTTAATGAGCTGATTGGCTACAGGATAGAGGCTTGAGCGCGCGTAATCATTGTTGAAATTTTGGTCGGATTGCGCTTGAATGCGGGATTGGAAGGAAAGGGAACTGCTGAGTTGATCAAACTCGTCCCCATAGACTCCCCATCTTCTCAATCCGCTGGAAATGAGGTTTCCCCCCACGGTTTTGGGCGGATTTTCCTTGATGGTGTAAAAATAAAGCGATCCTCTTTGATTTTTACTCTCATGGTGATCGATTTCACCTCCCATGCCGACTCCCTCGTTTGAGTAATAATCCAAGAATTCCTTGGTTTGGAAGGTTTTGCTCCAATCTTCCTCGGCCATATTTTTTAAGAAGTATCCGTTTCGGTAATCATATCCCGGGTTAGAGGTGATATGAAAGGTTCCATTTTGCTTGTTCTTGGGAACAAGGGATTTATAGAAAAAAGGCATATAAAAAAGCGGAGTTTTTCCCAGGCAGAAAGTGGTGTTGTACCCCAGGAGATATTTGTTTGGGACAACGAGGAGATGGGTGGAATGAAAGTGATAATCTGGATTAGGGTAGACGTTGCAACTGGTAAAATCCGCATTTTTATAGACCGCTTTTTGTCCCGGTTTGACGGTCGCGGTTTCTCCGTGAACTCTCCAATACCCATATCCGGCGGACGCGTGAATAAGAGTTCCGGTTTCCGTTCCAAAATCATATTGGCCGGGGTTGCCGCTAATGGCCGAGCCGGAGTCCTTAATAATCAAAAAGCCCTTGGATGTCCCGATGCTGGTCTTTTGATTAATCCAAAGCTGGTCGGCTTCAATGGTTCGCGTGGATTGGTGGATGACGATGTTTCCTTTCATGTGAATGACGGGGCTTGAATAATCAACTTCATCGGCCTCGAAAATGGTGAGGGTTTCATTGGTTGAGATTTTGGGCGGCTTGGGAAGAACGTATCCGGTATCGGCTTCCGCAAGGATGGAGTCAGGTTTAACAGTTGAGGAAGAAGTTTTTAAAGTTGTTTTGGCGCTTGTGCTTGAGACGGAAATAGTTGCCGTGGTGGAAGAAGCGGATACGGCCGCTAATAAATTAGGGCTTCCGGCTAGGAAAATAGAAAAAATAAAGGAAATCACAGAGAGGAGGGATTAAAAGTGGGCGCCATCAACAACAAAGGCCGCTCCTTTCCGGCCTGCTTTCCATCCGTCAATTAAACTAAATTTTGCCCATCCCTTAAAACAGTGAAATTTTGTATTATGAAAAAAAGGAGGATGAAAATATGGGAGATTCATTAGTTCAAAAGCCGGCTCCTGACTTTAAGGCGATGGCCTTGTCGGGGAAATTGTTTAAGGAAGTAAAATTGTCGGATTATAAAGGGAAGTGGTTGATTCTCTTTTTTTATCCGCTCGATTTTACTTTTGTCTGTCCAACGGAGATTACCGCCTTTAGCGATCGAATGGAAGACTTTAAGAAACTCGGTTGCGAAGTTTTAGGTTGTTCCATTGACAGTCAGTTCACCCATCTGGCTTGGGTGAATACGGATCGTAAGGATGGCGGACTTGGGGAAATTCAATATCCCCTCGTTGCTGATTTAACCAAGAAGATTGCTCAGGATTATGGGGTTTTGAGCGAAGGGGGCGTTGCCTTGCGGGGTTTGTTTCTGATTAACCCGAAAGGTCAGGTGGCTTATAGCGTGGTCCATGATCTCGCGGTGGGCCGCAGCGTCGATGAGACTCTTCGAGTTCTTAAAGCCTTCCAGCAAGTAGAGAAAACCGGTGAGGTTTGTCCGGCGAACTGGAATGAAGGCAAGAAAACGATGAAGGCCGATCCGGCAAAATCAAAAGAGTATTTCAAAACCGAAGTCGGTTACGAAGGCGGACATACTCCCAACGCGACTTACGAGGAAGTTCACACCGGCACAACCGGACACGCGGAAACCGTCCG
>DAHXMM010000007.1:0-21363 GCA_027371715.1 Elusimicrobiota bacterium
ATTGAGCGCAAGATGATTTATATATTACAATCAAAGTCAGGCAAACCCCGCGAGCTTCCTATCGGTGAAAAGTTATCATCGACATTTAAAACGCTGGGGCCTAAAAAGGAGGGGCGTGTGTTCGGTATTCCAGAAATAACATTGCGCGCTCATTTTCAAAAAGCGCTGGTTGCGGCTTGGATTTCAGATTTTCGCTTTCATGATCTGCGCCACACTTTTGCCAGTCATTTTATTATGCGAACTGGCGATTTACCCGCATTGCAAAAACTTTTGGGACACAGCTCTCCTGAAATGACCCAACGCTACGCTCATTTGGCTAAGGAACATTTGGCCGCCAAGATCGGAGCCTTTGACGCCGCCATGCCGATCGGAACGCGTTGTTGACTAAACATGGACACTTTTTGGACACCAGGCCTATTTGAGCAAACTGTTAAAATAGTAAAAAGCGTTTATAATATAAGCAAAAAGCCCCGATAGCTCAATGGATAGAGCTACTCCGTCCTAAGGAGAGGATGGGGGTTCGATTCCCTCTCGGGGCAAATTTTGCGCGGGAATCGAAGCCGACCCGAGCGCGTCCGGGAGACGAAAAGCGAAACGAAGTTTCGCGTCAGCTCGGGCGGCGGGCCGCGAGGGAGAAGCGCAAGCGACGGAAGAGCGGGATTCCCTCTCGGGGCAAGTTTTGGCAAGTTTTTGGGACGCATTTTTTGTTATCTTTTGAGGAGGAGAAAATTTAATGGGAACACATTGGGCCAGACAGCAGGTTAAAAATAACGAATTGGAAGGCAGTCTTGCGAAAACGATTCTTTGGATCAAAGCCAACAGGCAAGCCTCCGGAATTATCGCAGGCGTAGTCTTGTTAGTCGCCGTTGTGGGATTAACCGTCTATCATAACTTCAAAACTCACAGAAATAAAGCCTGGGAAGAACTGGGACTTGCGGAGGGGCTCTACGCCGCCGGGCACAAAGGCAAATCTTTCGCTCAGATTAAAAATCTGGAAACGCAATACTCCAACACCCCGGCCGCCGGTTACGGACTTTTGTTTGCGGGAGACGTGTCTTTTTCAACCGGCGATTACGTGACGGCCGAGTCTTATTACCACCAGTTGGAAGCGCTGAACTCGCAAACGCTCACTCCTTTTGCTCTCAATGATCTTGCGTTGACTTACGAAGCTTCAAAATCCTGCGATAAAGCCGAAATGGAAGCCCAGAAATTTCTCGATCTCTACCCTGATCATTTTTTTGCGCCTCAGGTTCACTCCGTTTTAGCCCGTTGCTATGAAAGCCAAGGGAAAATGGAAGATGCCAAGGTGGCTTATCAAAAAATAGCTTTGGAATATCCCAATACTTATTTTGCCGCGTGGGCTCAAGACAAAATTTCGCCCAAAGGGGGGGCAAAAAGCTCTAAAAAAACGGCTGAAACTTCGCTAAAAGCCGCCCCGCATTCCGCTCAAAAATTTAAAAAGCTCCCACGAAAAACTTAATGCCCCAAGGCTCGAAAAAGATTTTTTCGTTTTTCGTATGCGGTCTTTGGCTATTACTCTATTCATCCCAACTCTACGCCACGAATCTCGATTTATCCGCCGGCTACAGCGTAGACGCTCTTTCTTATTCTAATCTTAATTACAATCCTTCACAAAAGGATAATCAACAATACATGACCAATGACGCCAATCTCGGCATTGCCGTGCGGAATATTGATTTGCCGGACTCTTGGAACGGAACAACCATGGACATCGGGATTAAATTCAATGCGTTGGGAGTATCCGGCTCAACCGTCGCCCTCAAAGGCTCGCCTTTCGGACAAATCGCCTCCAACTATCCCAACACTTCTTTGACCCCTTTCATGGAAAACGCCTACATCCGCATTCATCGCATCTTGGGGAAATCCCTCGAAGCGACCATTGGTAGACAGAATTTTAAGCTTGGAAGCGGACTTTTGCTCGATGATGACGGCGCCGGATTCACCGGAGCAACCATCAAGGGAAACCTTCCTTTTTGGGAAACCTCTCTTGAAGGCTTTTACTTTAACACCAGCCATTCGATTTATAACGACAGCTACGCCGCTCCCGCCACGAGTTTCATGGCTCCTAATGGACTTAATCTCGCCGGGTTTACCTTCGCCATCCCTACCGATGGTATGTGGGAGCTCAATGAGCTTGTTGAAAATGGGAACGGACCGGAAATTGATCCGGGGCTGGGAGACACACTGACCTCGGCGACCAGAAGTTTCACCAGCCTTCGCTATCAAATCAATTACGGCTCCCTCGTTTTTGACGGAGAAGCGGCCATTGAAAAAGGACAAGCAACCACCAATGGCGCTAATGGGGCGCCCAGTTCCATCACCTATAATGGAAACGCCGCAGTGGTCAGAGCCAAATGGAAACAACCTCTTTACAAAGTGGGGGAGGGAATCGCTCATTTAGCCTTGGCTCACGGAAGTGGAGCAACTCCCGGGGAAACGGGCACCGACACCGCTTTTTTTCCGGCGCATGGACATCAATTTGACGGACTTCAAAGAGACGGCTTTGGCGCTTTTTTTGCCGCCACCCCCTACGCCGCATTGGGAACGGCCACAACCGCCAGCGGGCTCCCCCAAGGCGCGACCGGCATTGATGTGGTCAGCGGAGGATATACCCCTCCAGCCTATGACAACGTTTCCCTTGATCTTGATTATTTTCTCTACCGCGCCGATCAAGTCGCCAGCGGTTCACGTAATTTAGGAGATGAGTGGGATATCACTTTTAGGCGTAGTTTTAGAAGCAGTCTGACCGTTTCCTTAACCGGAGCCATTTTCTTAGCAGGCCCCGCCGCAGTGGCCGGTTATCCTAATACTTCCGCTCCCGCAGGCAACATCGCCAGCCTTATTTCCTTTAACGTTTCCGGCCGATTTTAAGGTCTCTTACCCCTCCAAAAATCCGTTTTCCACAGACTTATCCACACAAGCTTATCCATATAATTGACATAAATTTGCCGTAAAAAGACTTATTTTATATTATATGTCTACATTTATGTCATACGACTCCAACCCTTCGGACAAAAAACTCCGACTGCGCTTTCCCGACGGATTAGAATTTGAGGCAACAGGCACCGAGGATTTCATCAAAGAACAGCTCCAAGCCTTTTTAAACAAAAAAGAACAGCATCCCTCAAGCAAAGAATTTCAAAAACCGCTCCATCAAGAATCCTCGGAGCCAACAAAACAATACAACCCCGCGCAGATTGATTGGGGGAAAATAGCGGAAATTTCAGGAGAAAACCTTCTACTCAGAAGCAAACTTGAGCCCTTCGGGCAAGAAGCCGAAGCCTGCCTCATACTCATTGCCGCAAGCAAAGACCTCGCAAATAACCCCAAGCCCAGCGCCCTTCAACTGGCCCGCTGGCTCCGAAAATCAGGATATCCCGTGACCAGGATTGACCGCGTTCTTCAAAGCACCGCCAAAAATGGAGACATCCTCATCTCCGGATCTCGCCGGGCACGAAAATACGAATTAAGCCCAACCGGCAAACTCAAAGCCCTTCTCATTGCCGAAAAGCTCTCCCGGCGCCTCACGGGAATCTGAAACCCAAAAAGACTCAGCAAATTAACCCGCGCCGAATGTCCTCATTCATAGCTATTGATAATAAATATTATGTTACATATAATGAATAACACTAGCGCCTTTAAAAATCAATAAAGAATATTTATTTTATTTAATAATCATTAAAAATAAATGCTTATTTTATTAGTTCAATATTTTTTATTGATTTTTAAAATTAGCAGACAAACGCCAAAAAAAATGAGCTCCAAACCAGCCTAGAATTTATGGATTCAAGGAATCCGGACATCCAAACAAAGCAAATGAGCTCAAAAATCAGCCAAAAAGCTGAACCCAAAAAAACCCATGAGGCGCCCAAGTCAAGTTTTAGGCAAAAAAGAGCATTAAAGGAGGATTAGGAAATTAAGATAAAAACCCGTTGGAAATGGGCGTTTAACTAAGACAAAGAAGGGAAATCGAAAGGCCAAATAATTCCTAAAGCGATCAGCAAATATCCACCAAGAATTAAAATAGGAGAAACCAAGGAAGCCCAGTTGCGCCCCAAGGGATCGGAAGCGGATAAAACCCAGAAGCCCAAAACAACCACAAAAATACCCCCAAAGATGAGTTTGATCCCCAATTTAGATAAAAGTGATGAGCGGAAAGGTTTGGAGAGTGAGGCTCTGTTGGGTTTTTTATCCCCCTGACGATTTCGTGACATGA
This sequence comes from Elusimicrobiota bacterium, assembly GCA_027371715.1. GTDB lineage: Bacteria > Elusimicrobiota > Elusimicrobia > UBA1565 > UBA9628 > JAKAQV01. The sequence continues at coordinate 4,238 of DAHXMM010000007.1, forward strand.
TGCAATTCTCGCCTTTTTCTTAACCCTATATTTTCAATAAAATAGCCACGCCTTGATCGGCGGCTTATTCTTCGGAAGACAAAATATCCCCCAGGGTCAAGGGGGACGGAGCTTTGAGATATTGCGCGACGCGAGCGCGTTCTTGCTTTTCGCTATGACGCTTAATTGAAACAAACAAGCGAAGCGCCTTCGCGTCCACGCCAGAAACCACTGCCCCCACTTCTTCTCCCACCTTTGGCGCTTCCTCATCCATTTGAGAGGCCGGGCAGAAAGCAAGAACAGAATTTCCCTTTTTATTTTTTTCGGAAGGGGCGGCTTCCTTACGGTTTTTTCCCTGAACGCTTGCCACTTTAAAGACCACCCCCGTCTGATCAATAGAGACCACGGGCCCAGAAACGATTGTCCCAGATGGATATTTTTTACGCAATAAATCAGAGGGGTTGGGAAGAAGCTGTTTAATCCCAAAATACACCGCCCCCTCGGAGTTTTTTCCCTCGGCCTCGGGTAAAACCTTTGAAACAACCTTCACTCTTAATTTATCTCCGCGCTTATAAAGCGGGGTAATATTTTCCCCCCAGGCAATGTCGGTCGAACGAATAAGCCCCTTAAAACCTCCGATATCAATCGTCAATCCTTCAGCCGAAGTTTTAGAAATACGCCCAAAACGAACTTGCCCCACTTCAATTTCAGAGAAAATTTTTAAACGCCGTTGGGCGGCTTCTTCTTCCAGAACCGCTTTCCGAGAAATAACAACCTTTTTTTCCCCTTCATTGAGGTCAATAATGTAGCACTCTATCACCTTATTTAAAAGCATTTCCGCATTGAAAACAGGGCGAAAATCGGCCAAAGAGGCGGGCAAAAAAGCGGTAACGCCGGAAACATCCACTAAAAAGCCTCCCTTGATTCCAGATTGAACTTTACCTGAAATGCGCGCATGTTCGCGAAAAGATTTCGAGATTCCTTCCCAAGACAATTCCGCCATCGCTTTTCTATGCGATAAAAGAGTCGTTCCATCGGAACGCTTACCCGTGTAAAGGACGGCGATCTTCTCGCCGGGTTTCGGCATCTCGGGCGCGAGAGATTCCCCTTTGCGTTTTTTGAGCGAGTCTTGGGTTTTGGAATTTTTTTTAGGGACGGGGAACGTAAAATCCGAGGCGGGAATAAAGCCTTCCTTTTTTTCTCCAATATCAACCCAAATGCCTTCGGGGGTTGAGGAAATCACATTGGCCCATACAATTTGCCGGGAGGAAACTTGTTTAGAAAGCCCTTCTTCCTGGGCGAAGAGAGCCTCCATTTCCTGCCGGGCTTCCCAATCTTCCTTAGCCTCGGTTCCGGCGAAATCATCCTGCATTTTATCTTCCATTGAACCTAACCCCTTAAGTGATTATTAATCTAAAATTTTAGCCCCTTCCCCAATAATCTTAAGGTCAATACAACGCCGTCCGCAAGGATTATTGAAGAAAACGCAAGTATATTGTATTAAAGTTTAAGGCTCATTTTGCTGTCTTGGTCCGACGATGCCGAACCATTTTGATAATTTTTTGGGCAACCGCCCGGCGGCCCATATGAGTAGAATCAATCAAAACGGCGTCTTTTGCGAGACTTAAAGGATTGATTTTTCTTTTTAAATCTCCCAAATCTCTTTTTAAAATCCCTTCTTTTATTTTGCGCCAATCGGCCTCTTGTCCAGCCGCTTTGAGTTGATGATAGCGGCGCTTCGCCCGCTCTTCAACCGAAGCGTCCAAATAAATCTTAAACTCGGCGTCGGGAAAAACATGGGTCGTGATGTCTCGTCCCTCCATGACCACCCCGCCATTTTTCCCCAAAGACCTCTGCAATTTACAGAAAAACTTTCGCACTCCAGGGTAAGATGCGACTTGGCTGGAAAAAGCGCCGACCCGCTCTTCTCGAATATGCGCAGACACGGGTTCGCTATCAACAAAGGTCTTGAGAGTGACCTGATCCGGAGCCGGACGGAATTCCCAATTAATCTCATGGGCCAACGCGACAATTTTTTTCTCATCTCCGATATCTAGTTTTTTTTCAAGCGCCTTCCAGGTTAAGGCCCGGTACATCTCTCCGGTATTGACGAAATAATATCCCAAGGATTTCGCCACCCATTGGCCGATAGTCGATTTCCCCACCCCGGCGGGGCCGTCCATGGCGATCACAAAACCTTTCTTTCTCACTTTAAAATGCTTTCCAATACCTTGATTAATTTTAGATGGTCTGATCTCCGCCCAATGCTGATGCGAACATAAGAGGAAAGCCCGTATTCATCTAAAGGACGAATGATAATGCCATTCTTCAGCAGTTTTTGAAAAAGTTCCTTCCCAAGAATAGGCGATTTCGCGAAAACAAAGTTGCAAGCCGAAGGAATAATCTCAAAACCAAAATGGACCAGCGATTTTTCCAAAAATATTTTTTCCTTTAAATTTAAAGAAACTCCCTTTGATACAAAACGATGGTCTTGAATCGCAGCAATACAAGCCCTCTGAGCCGGCAAGCTGACATTAAACGGCATTCGAATGCGGTCCAGCCAGCCCACAATTTCAGGATTGGTTACGACATAGCCGACTCTAAGCCCCGCAAGTCCGTAGGCTTTAGAAAAAGTTCTCAGAACCGCCACGTTTGGAAGCCTGGGCGCCCACAAAGGAATGCTATTGGGATAATTTTTTTCCAATCGCGCATAATGATAATAAGCTTCGTCTAAAATCAAAATGACCTTCGGCGGCAACCGGGCGATAAATTTCTCCAGTTCCTTTTGAGAATTATAGGTCCCCGTGGGATTATTGGGATTCGGAATAAACACAAGCCGGGTCCTCTCGCTCAAAGCCCCCGCCATCGCCTCAAGATCGAGCTTCCAGTTTTTCATCGGAACTTCAATAATCCGAGCCCCCATGAGCAGGGATTGCTGGCGAAAGCGGATAAAAGCGTATTGAGAGGTCAACGCCTCATGTTCTTCATCCAGGAAAGCCTCACAAAGAAGACGGATAATCTCATCTGAGCCATTTCCAATCAGAACCGAATCTTCCGGCGCTTGATGTAATCGCGCTAAAGCCTTCCGAAGTTCCGGGCTCGCGCCCTCAGGATAAAGAAAACAATCCTTAGAGGATTTCCGGTAAACAGAAATCGCCCTAGGAGAAGCGCCTAAAGGATTTTCATTAGAGGCCAGCTTGATGACATTCTTAAGCCCAAATTCTCGCCGCACCGATTCAATAGATTTTCCGGGGATATAGGGAGAAATTTTACGCAACAACGCCCGCGGCTCTATATTCGGCATGAAAAACCTTCCTTCACCGCCATGAAAGCGGCCATGCGCTCGGCTTCCCCATTTCGGTAAGAAAAATAACCTGGAGAACACACGGTACACTCTGAACTTAAAACCATCGAATCTTTTGATAATCCTGATCTTAAAAGCTGATTTTCCGCCTCAAGATTTAAATCCAATCTCAAACCTTTTGAGTCTTGGATAAAATCTTCCGCGGGGAAAAACTCCTTAATTTCAGGACCCACTTCGCAACAACAGGCCCCTATATGAGGGCCCACCGAAGCCAACAAATCACCCGCTGTCAGGTTGAAAATTTTCTGCATCTCGGTTGAGGCTATATAAGCGAAACTCTTCGCCATTCCCCGCCAGCCGATGTGAAAGACCCCAAAGACCGGTTTTTTTTTAGACCACATAAAAAGCGGGACGCAATCCGCGACCAAAATAATGGGAAGAACGCTTGAGTCTCGGCAAAGCCACCCGTCTCCTTCAAAAATTTTTTCCATTTCTTTATCCGCAGAAAATATCTTCGTTCCATGGACCTGACTGAGAACCCTGGGAGTTTTTCCCTTTAACTCCGGAGTTTTGAGCCACTCCTTACGAGATTCCGGGTCTTTCATGTTGCCCAATGAACGTTTGGTCAGGCCTCCGAAAAAGCCAGAATCGGCCATCCGAAAGTCCTGCCAAAGAGTTGGGGATAGAGTTTCAGGGTCTTTGATCGGCATATTGCCTTATTTGATGTTCGGACGCGGGTTTCAGCGAACGAATGGGGCGCACCCATTTCGTGAAACTGGAAGGTTTGAGGGAATATTCATGAACCAATCGCGCAACTTCTGAAATCGGCAAAAATTTTTCCCAATTAAGCCTTAAAATACGCACCCCGGCCTGTTCCATCTCCGAAACGAACTGATCATAGTTGGATTGAAGATACTTTAAATATTCCAAGGTAATCGTTTTCTCCATCGGGCGGCCACGCATTTTGATGCGCTCAAGGGCCGTTTCTGGGCTACATTGAATGTAGATCAGGATTTGCGGAAAAACCAGTTCCCGCAGAACCATGTTGTCAAAAAGGTCAAGATAGGTATTGTAATCCATATCCGAAATAATTTTATCGGGATGATCGTTGAGCATACGGGCAAAAATCGTGTCTTCCCAAATCGTGCGGTCTTGAACCACCCCTCTGATTTTCCCAAGGCTGATGCGGGTTACAAATTCCCGGTGTTGCCTGAAACGATGATTGAGAAGCCACACCTGCATCATCGTCCCGTAACCCTTCATATCGTGGTAAAAACGATCCAAATAAGGATTCCCATCCACTTCTTCCAAAACCGGTTCAAAATTAAGAGCCTTGGCCAACTCAATAGTCAAGGTGGATTTCCCGACTCCTATCGTTCCCGCGATTCCTATATATCCCTCGGCAAACATTTTTCACCCCATCCGTATTTCTTGTTCAATACCCTTCATCGCTAGCCTCAAGTCATCCGGGCTGGTCGCGGCTTCCATGATATCGTTTTCGGAAGCTAATCCATCCTTAAAAAGACGGTAAAGAGATTGGTTAAAGGTCTGCATTCCATAAAATTGCCCCTTCCCAATGGCTTGAACGATTCCATTGGAATCATTGTCTTCAATGAGCTTTTTAATGTGAGCGGTCACCGCCATAATCTCAATAGCAGGAACCCGCCCTCCCTTCGAACACGGCAAGAGTCTTTGGCTAATCACGGCTTTGAGGGTTTCAGCCAATTCCTTTCGCATTAAATTCTGCTGATGAGGAGGATAAAGATCGATAATGCGGGTAATCGTCTGCGTCGTGTCGACCGTGTGCATCGTGGCCAAAACCAAATGCCCGGTTTGGGCGGCCGTTAAGGCCGCCGCGGTTGTTTCAATATCCCGCATTTCCCCGAGTAAAATTACGTCCGGGTCTTGTCTTAAAGCCATTCTGAGACCTTCCGCGAAAGACTCGGTGTCTTGGCCGATTTCTCTTTGAGTCACAATTGCCTTTTTATCCTTATGCAAAAATTCAATGGGATCTTCAATCGTCACGATGTGGCAAGGCCGCGTCTCATTAATGGCGTCCACCATCGCCGCTAATGTGGAGGATTTCCCGGAGCCGGTAGCCCCAGTCACCAAAACCAAGCCGCGTCTTAACTCGGCAATTTTACGAATCGTCGTGGCTGGGAGCTTCAGTTCCTGAAAAGAAGGAATTTGGACCGGAATATAGCGAATGGCCAAGGACAAACGCCCCCTTTGATGAAAAGCGTTGACACGAAAGCGCGCCACATTTTCAACCTCGAATGAAAAATCGCATTCGCCTTTCTCATCGAATATTTTTTTGGCGTGGGGCGTGATGAGTTTCTTTAAAATCTCCTCGACAACGGCGGGCGTCAATATTTCCTGAGAAAAGGGCGTCAGTTGTCCGTCAATACGGATATGAGGAACGCCTCCGACCCTTAAATGAACATCGCTTCCTTTTTTATCTATCGTCGCCTGTAAAACGCTTTGGATATCCATGAAAATTCCTCTATTTCAGTTTGCGGGTCTTAAGCCGTAAAAACGCGGGTTTAGACAAATCATCCAAGGAGTCCTGTAATTTCGCGGCTTCCAAAACGCCCTTTTTCTTCCCTGAAAGAGCCGAGTCATTTAAGTCATCTTGAAAATGATTGGCTTTAAAAAAATGACGCGGGCTTCTTTTGACCGGGAAACCGGTCGCAATCACCGTAATGCGAATGGAATCTCCCAGAGAATCATCATAGGCTTTTCCCATTTTAATTTTAGCGTCGGGACTCGCGGCGCCGGTAATTAAATCCATCGCCTCCTCCATTTCCGCGAGCTTAAGCCCGTCTTTGCGTCCGGTAATGTTGACAATCAGGCCCTTGGCCCCATCCATGACTACATTTTCAAGAAGCGGCGAATGAATTGCCGCCTTGGCCGCGGCTAACGCGCGTCCCGCTCCCGAGGCTTCGCCCATTCCAATCAAAGCCTCGCCTGCGTCTTTCATGATCGCTCGCATATCGTTTAAATCCATGTTGATATTGCCGGGCATGGTGATGACGTCTGAAATAGATTGAATCGCTTTTCTTAAAACGTCATCGGCCAAGCGAAAGGCGGATTCTGCCGTTGTTTCCGAATCGCTGATATCCAAAAGACGTTGATTGGGAATCACAAGCAAGGTGTCCACATTTTTGCGCATCTCTTGAATTCCCTGTTCCGCGAGATTGGCGCGGTTAAGCTTCTCAAAAGCAAAGGGCCGGGTTACCACGCCGACGGTCAAAGCCCCCAGTTCGCGGGCAATTTGAGAAACCAAGGGCGCGCCGCCCGTTCCGGTTCCGCCGCCCATTCCGGCGGTAATAAAAACTAAATCCGAGCCTTGAAGAATTTCGCGAATCTGTTCCGCGCTTTCCTCCATCGCCAAGCGTCCACGGGCGGAATCGCCTCCGACCCCAAGGCCCTTGGTTAATTTTTCTCCGATCTGAACGCGAATATGAGCGAGACTCCTTCTCAAATCCTGAGCGTCGGAATTAGCCGCAATGAGTTCGACGGATTTAATTCCCGCTTCCGCCATTCGGTTAATCGCGTTTCCCCCCGCTCCGCCGACTCCAATGGCCTTAATGACAGCGCGAGTTTCGTGAACGTCTTCTAAAACTTGAATTTTCATTTTTTAAAAAAGCTCCTGAAAGACCGAGGTGACGCTTTTAAGCCAAGCCGGTTTTTTGCCGGGCATCACGCGACGATTTGGGGAAGCCAGGGAAAAAGGAAGGGAATTAGACAGAAGCCCCAAGGCCGTCGAATACGCTGGAGAACTCCAGGCCGAATCAACCAAAAACATATCCGGATGCGGAACCGCGACACGAGCGGGCATACCTAAAATCTGGTTGGCCGCATCGCCCATCCCCCGCATCAAAGCTCCGCCTCCCGCCAAAACAACGCCCCCTGGGCCAACGACATCGGTATAGGGAGAATTGCGAATATCTTCCTCAATCAAGGTCAAAATTTCCTCGACTCTAGGAAGAACAATGCCCATCACAGCGCTCACCCTAATTTTCCCGAGAGTTCGCCCATCTACTCCGTTAAATTCCAATTCCTCATCGTCTCCAAAAAAAGACGGATGAGCAAACCCATGTTCCACTTTCAGGCGTTCCGCCGTCGCCAAGGACGTGCGAAGCCCCATCGCTAAATCTCGCGTGATAAAATCAGAACCAATCGGAAGCTCCTTGGAATAGCGAATGCTTCCTTCGGAATAAATTCCTATCGAAACGGATTGCCCACCGATATCAATAAAGAGAGCGCCCAGTTCTTTTTCCTCGGGTGTCACCAAAACGTCTCCCGCGGCCAAGAGACCATAAACCGTTTCCTTGGCCTCAAACCCCGCTTGAGCGACGGCTTTGGTCAAATTGTTTAAATGCGCGGAAGAAGCGGTCACGATGTGAACCTCAACCTCGAGCAAAGAACCCTCCATGCCCACCGGATCAGGAACGCCTCTTTGGCGATCGAGAGTAAAGGACTGCGGCATGACGTGGAGAATCTCGCGATCGGAAGGAAGAGGAAGGGACTTGGCATTGGTAATCACGCTTTCCACGTCTTCTTGGGTGATTTCCTTATCAGTTCGAGCGATATTAAAAGCCCCTCGATTATTGAAAGATTGCAAATGACTGCCGCGAATGCCGACGACGAGTTCTTTGACCTCGCAATGGGAATTTTTTTCCGCTTTTTCAACCGCCTCTTGAATGGCGCGGGCGGTTTCCTGAATATTAATAACCACCCCGCCTTTAAGGCCGCGGCAAGGAACGCTCGAACCGCCGACAACTTTGACTAACTCCTGCCCCTCGCCGCGCTCGCCAATGAGACAGGTAATGCGACTGCTTCCGATATCAAGACCGGCCAACACATTGTCCGTAGACATCTTAAAACCCCCTCGCCAAAGCCTTGCTTACATCCGGCTTGACGAAAACTTTCCCATCTCCAAAAGAACGCATATCGACGAATAAATGCCCCTTGGCATAAGTTTTGGCGTCCGCAAGCACGGCATTGAGCCGCTTGACTTTCTCTTTCGTCCATTGAAAATCGCCCCAATCAATGCGAGTTCCATCCTGGAGTTCAACGCTCCAGCCATTCACCGGAGACAAAAAATGCAAGCTCTCAATGGGTGAGGAAAGCGGCAAGGACGCAACTTTAACCAGGAAACGAGCGACAGGGCGCAAGGTTTTTAAATTCGCATCCGTATCCAAAATTTCAGGAACTGGTCGTTCATATAATTTTTTCGGGGCTTTAAAAAGCGTCCCCTCCGCATCCATGAAACTCCGTCCGTCTCTTCCTGAAAAGACGGCGACAGCCTGCCGCAACACAATATGATAAACCAATCCCCTAGAGAAAAAATCTCGGCTTAGATGGACCGTTCTTAAGAAAGGGAAATGATTTTTAATATCACCACTTCGGTTTTGCCAAGACACGGGATTCTGGGAATTAAGAAAAGAAAGAACTTCGGGCTTTAAAGAATCTGGAACGCCTTCCACTTCCACGGTTCTAGGAAAAGGAATAGCCGCCGCGACCGATTGCTTGAAATTAAAAAATGATTTTTTTAAACGCACCCAACTCAAAACAAGCGCGGCTCCCAAAATGAGAATCGCGAAAATGAAAACGACCTTGCGGTTGCGCGCCTTGCGCTGTTGCGGCCGCAAAACGACTTTGGGGCTTCTTTTATGGGAAGCGAGACGTTTCATAGCGAACGCCCGACCACCTTGATTTCAAGTTCAAGATCTACGCCCGCGTTTTTCTTAATTTTCTGACGTATTTGTTCAATCAAGTCCACGACGTCAGAGGCCTTGGCGTTATTAAAATTCTCAATAAAATTGGCATGAAGAGGAGATACTCGCGCCCCTCCCCATTCCATCCCTTTAAGACCGGCTTTTTCAATTAATTCGGCGGCAAAAGATCCCTTGGGATTTTTAAAAATAGAACCGATGTTAAAAGTATGCACGGGTTGATTTTTCAGGCGTTTTGCTTGATGTTCGGCAACGCGCTTCATTATATCAACTTTGCTCCCTTCTCTCAATCGCAAAAGGGCTGATAAAATCACGCGTCCTAACAACCCGCTAGAACGATAGGAAAAATTGACCTGGGAAGAATCGATAAACTTGGGCTTAAGATTTTTTGGATCGAAAATTTCGACATCTTGAATCAAAGTTCCGATTTCAAGTTCGCGCGTTCCGGCGTTCATCATCACGGCTCCGCCCAAGGTTCCAGGAATCCCCACCAAGGGCTCGGCCCCGCCCAACCCATGATTGGCCGCAATCGCAATCATCTGCGGAATGCGAACTCCGGCTCCAACACGAACAAGGCCTTTTTCCAGAAAATCAATTTTTTCAAAATCTTCTTTGAGAACCGCGACCACCCCCGGAATTCCGCCGTCTAAAATAAGGAGATTAGACCCCCAGCCCATAAAGAATACGGGGATATTCGAGCGCACAATAAAACGCATTAGGGTTTCCAACTCAAGGCGGTTGTTGAGTTCAAGATAGGCCTCGGCTGGACCCCCGATCTTAAAAGTCGTATAGCGCAAAAGCGGCTCGTTTAAGCGCGCCTGGGGGAAAATTTTTTTGAGCCCTTCTTGCCAACTAAGTTCCATCAAATATAAGCCTAACAAATCACGTCTTGAAATTCCATTAGAGGCCGGCGGCCCTTTGCAGGCGATCCATAATCGCCCGTCCCACGCCGCGTTTAGATACTGTCTCAACGTATAAAGTCTTTACGCCCGAAACTTCGGCCTCGCGCAAAGACGAAAATAAAGAACGCGCATAGATCTCAAGGCCGCCGGAAATTCTCCGGCAAAAACTTGGCGCGGGCACGCCTAAAGGCGAGCGATGAACAAGTCCCGTTCCCGGCAAACTCAAAGCCGCAATTCCCTGGCGCACGCACTCTGGGGAAATGAGTTTAACGCGACAACGGGGAGCGTAATGTTTATAGCGAGTTCCGGGCGAAGCGGAAAAAATTTTTCCGGGAAACAAGACCTTAACTCCGGATGCGCGGGCAATATCTTCAACCGTCAAGGGGCCGGGACGCAAAAGCCTCGGATAACGCCCGCGCGCGTCAATAATCGTAGATTCCAAACCTTTCCTACAAGGACCGCCGTCTAAAATAAGAGGGATACTCCCGTTTAAATCCGCGCGCACGTGAAGAGCAGTTGTGGGGCTGGGCCGCCCGGAGAGATTGGCGGAAGGCGCGGCGATGGGTTCTCCCAACAGGGAAATTAATCTTCGAAAAAAAGGATGGGCCGGACAACGAACGGCAATGGTCTCTTGCCCCCCCGTCACCACCTTTGGCACAAGGCCGGAACTTTTTAAAATGAGGGTCAAGGGCCCCGGCCAAAACTCCGTGATTAATTTTCGCGCAAGCAAAGTGGGGCGCGCGATGGTCTCCATCATGGCAGGGCCATTCACATGGACGATGAGGGGATTGTCGGATGGGCGTCCCTTGGCCTGATAAATTTTTCTCGCGGCTTTGGCGTCCAAAGCGCGCGCCCCAAGGCCATAGACCGTTTCCGTTGGAAAAGCGACCAATTCTCCGCGCCTTAAGACCCCCACCGCCTCCTTTAGGCCGGCGGCATCAGCTTTTAAAAAGCGCGTCTTCATCTTCAAGCAGATTGTTTGATTGGCCCAATCGGAAGACGCTTCTCTAAAACGGCCTTGCTTTGTGCCGCACGATAAGACTGAACCGCCTCTCTAAACTCAGGATGATAAAGCCCCAAAATTGAAGCCGCCAGCAAAGCCGCATTCACGGCTCCCGCCCGTCCGATCGCCAAGGTTCCCACCGGAATCCCCGCCGGCATCTGCGCGATGGAAAGAAGAGAATCAAGCCCGCGCAAAGCCTTGGACTCAACAGGAACTCCTAAAACCGGAAGGCTCGTTTTAGAAGCCGTCATTCCCGGCAGATGAGCGGCCCCGCCCGCGCCGGCGATAATGAGCTTAAGCCCGCGCCGCTCGGCTGAAGAGGCGTATTGGAATAATTTATCAGGCGTGCGGTGAGCCGAGACAATTTCAACCTCATAAGGAATTCCTAATTTCTTAAGCGCCTTCAATGCGTGGCGCATCGTTGAATAATCGGAAGCCGAACCCATGATGACGCCGACTAAAGGCGCGGAAATCTTAGCTTGGGTCCGATGAGTTTTTTTTAACGGCGTTTTGTTCATGAAGATAAAGTTGATCGAGCGCCAAAGCGAATCAAGGCCGCGGCTTGTTGGGCGGTTTTAAGGGCTTGGGCCGAATTTTCGCCCAGCGCGGTCACGTGTCCCATTTTTCTCCCGGGGAAACTTTCTTTTTTTCCGTAGATATGAACAGAAGCCCCCAAAACCGCCTTGGCTTCATCCAGCCCTTCGGGGGTTCCGTCTCCTTTTTTAACGCCTAAAAGGTTCACCATGGCCGCGGCCTTTTCCTTGAGAGCGCTAGACCCGAGAGGCAATCCAAAAACTCCGCGAACATGATTTTCAAATTGGCTCGACTCGCAAGCCTCAATCGTGTAGTGGCCGGAATTATGAACCCGCGGAGAGATTTCGTTGACCAAAATTTCTCCGTCTTTTTGAAGGAACAGTTCCACTCCCATGGAACCGACCCCTCCGATTCCCTCCACCGCCTTTCGAGCGATTTCAGAAGCGCGATCAGAAATTTCTTTATCTGCGGCGGCCGGAACGAGAACGGCCCGGCACACATGATTTTCCTGAATCGTTTCAGCGACAGGATAAACCGCCGCTTCATTCTTTCGCGAGACAGAGACAATCACGGCCAATTCTTTTTCAAAAGGGCAGAACTCCTCGATATAAAGAGGTTCCGAATCTCCCTTGAGAAGTTCCCAGGCTTTTTTTATTTCCCCCTCCGAAAACGCGGCGGCATTGCCTCGACCGTCATAAGCGTTCCGGCGTTTTTTAATCACAACTCCCCTCCCGCCCCATTTTTGGAACGCAAAAACCGCTTCTTTAAGGCCGGACACCTCCGCAAAACGCGGGACCGGAATTCCTTGCTGGGAAAGCTCGCGCTTTTGGAGAAATTTATCTTGGATTAAAGCCAAACAAGAAGACGAGGGATAAACGCAATATCCCGCTTGCTCCAAATCCGCTAAAAGTTGAGAATCCACGAATTCATTTTCCAAGGTCAAGACATCGCAAACATCCGCAATAGAAAACAAAGCGGCGCGGTTATTGAACGAACCAATAAACAATTGATCCGCAAGTTTTGCGGCAGGACTGTCGGGCGATTGAGCCAAAATGGCGACTTTAAACCCAAGTCTTTTAGCGGCTTTAGAAATCATCTCCGCCAATTGCCCACCGCCCAATATCCCCAACGTTTTCAAAGCGCTAGCTTCAACTTTTTTCATCCATCATTCTCGCAAAAGACAACGACAGCTCATTTTATCATAGTTCTCACGGCGGCGGTTTTATCCAAAACGCAAAGATGCGCAAAATGATATGATGACCCCAATATGGGACCGCGATGGCTGGACCAACTGGAAAGAAAATTAGGCTTTCTCTCTATTCCAGGCTTAGCGGCATTTTTGGCCGGAATGAATGCCATTATTGGAATTCTCAGTCTCTTTAAACCCCAGTTTCCCGACATTCTCGTCTTTGATCCCGGCTTATTTTTAAGCGGGCAATATTGGCGCGCCGCGACCTTTCTCTTTGTTCCGCCGGAGATGGGGCCTTTGTGGCTGGCGTTTTGGCTGATTTTTTTCTACTGGCTGATGAACCGTCTTGAACAAATATGGGGAGATTTTAAATTTCTCATCTATTGCCTCATCGGGGCCCTGGCCGTCATCGCGTGTTCTCTCATTTTAGGCCGAGAATTTTCTAATTCCATTTTTACGACGAGCTTGGTGCTCGCCTTCGCGCGACTCAACGCCGACGTCGAGATCCTTCTATTTTTCTTTTTTCCAATTAAAATGAAATGGATCTGGGCCGTCGGCTGTTTCGTCGTTTTCTGGACTCTTTTGTTCGGTTCTTTCTCAGACCGTCTCTATTACGGCCTGGGCATTCTCAACTATCTCGTTTTTTTCGGCACGGAACACTGGAATTCTCTTTATTTTGCCTGGCGCCGGCGTCGGCTTTAGAAGCGCGCGCGAAGGACCCTTATGAATTCCAAAGGCGGAGCCCGGGCACGCGGCGAAAATGAGCGTCGAGCGTCACCAGAACAGATCCTGTTTCAACCGTTTGCGCCGCCAGCCAAACGTCGTTGATGGGAACGGGAGTTCCGGCGCGGGCGAGCCCCGCCTTAATCTCTCCGAAAATCCGCGCCGTCTCCAGAGAGATAAAAAGCGGCAAGACTCCCGGCCGCGTCAGGAATTCCTCCAGAATCCTTTCGTTTTCGGCGCGTTTGTGTCCGCCCCGAAAGCCCGCATGAAGTTCTCCCAAGACGATCACCGACAGAAAGACGGTTTCGGCTTGAGACAAGGCGTCCAAGATGGCGCGGTTTCCCGCCAGAAAGGCGGCATAGGCATTCGTGTCGAGAAGTATTGATCTCATTTCCAGTCTTCGGGATCGATTCGCTCGAACATTTCCGATGACTTTTTAAACAGATCGGCATCCTTCTTGGACCAAAGCCCGCAAAGATCCTCGAAGTTTTTCCGGCGATTGACGGTTTCCCCACGCGACAGCCCCAAGGCCGACGTCAAGATTTTTTTAATCGTCTTATTCAAACTCAAGCCGTTTTTTTCCGCCTCGCGTTCGATAAGATTAGCGAGATTGGGTTCGAGATGATGAATGGTGATCGATTTCATATTTTCCTCTAATAAACCATTAAATGGTTCATCTATGACCATATTATGGTTCATTCTCTGACCCGCGTCAAGGGGAAAAAATCCACCCGCTTGAATTTCAAGCGGGTGGATTTGGCGATGCAAAACTTAATTTCTAATCGTGCACTTTCTGGAAGAAATAGCAGGCCGCAAAGATATCGCCGGCGTGATAACCCTCGGCGTTTTTTAACGTGACGCCTTTCGCGAAAAAATAAGCCCCGCTTTTACGGATCCGAAATTCTTCCGCGTCATTTATATTTGAATCGTAGGCAATGGCCCCGCCAACTGCCTTTGTTTCTAATAGCGGCAAACTGCCATCTTCAATGTAGCCTATAATCGTCTGATTATCCGCCCCATTGTCGAAACAATCAGAAACACTATCATCAGAACACGCGATGATATTCGCCTTCAACTCCGATAGGGAAGGAAAAAGCGGACCGTTATTTCCTCCGGAGACCATCCGGCCCACGAACGCAACGCCGACTGGGACATTCGGAGCCTCGCCTCTGTAGCAACGCCCCGAGTAAAATCCCACGAGCTCGCTTTGTTTTGGGCGATACCCCTGGGCGTAAAGCTCCTTGAGCCTCGCGAAATGAGTTTTCCCCGAAGCCGCAAAAACGGCCTTTTCGGCGGTCATAGCGACCATCTCCCTATTGCCGGCCGAATTTTTCCCGATAGAGGCGGCTTTCGCTTTTACCTCGTGAACGGCCGTCCGAATGCCTTGTCCGACCGAAGCCTCGAAGTTGGAACCGGTGACCTGCGCCGCGCTCAAGACTTGAACGCCAACTATTACTACCACCGCCAACGCGATCAACATATTTCTCATTGCACGATCTCCTTTTTGAGTGTCTACTTGATCCAGCCTAAATTATAAAAGGGCGGCGAGTAAGGTCCCCCCGATAATGGCACCAACAACGCCGCCGATTCCCGCGCCCACGATTGCGTAGAGAGCGATGCCAATTCCCATTCCGGCCTCGCTCCCGCCCTCATCAGAGTGAAGAGCTATGACGACGCCAACAACTCCGCCGATAATTGCTCCTAGGACAGCTCCGAGAACCCCGCCCCCAAAAACCTTAAGGCCGGAAAGAACGGGCGCGGCGGAAATCATCGCCGCATGAGCGACAGAGGGCGCAAACAAAGCGCCCGCCAACATTCCCAAAAGAGATCCCACGAGCATATTGCCGGAGGCGTCCTCTCCCTTTTTAGTCAGGGCCGCGCCCACGCCCGCTCCGATAATCACTCCCGCAACGGCGATAGGGGCGATGTGGGAAGCCGCGATCATCAAGGCCAGCCAACCGACGCCGAAGATAAGGCGGCCCATGTCGGAAGACGAAAGGCGGGACGGCCCCGTCTTTTGGTTGGAAACGACGCTGGCGGGAGATTTCAGATTTATATTTTCAAGAGACAAGTCCAGAGCGAAGGCCCGCGTTCGGTAATCGCCCGAGAGGGTTCCCCACGCCGCGGCGTCTTTATCCGCGGCTTTGTTTTGGAGCAAGGCCTCGGCAATCTGCCGCGCAGCCAAGGACATGTCCTTCATATCTTGAATCGCCGTTTGAACCGACGCTCTCAGTTTTGAAATCTCCGTCTGAATTTCCGGCGCGCGCAAATCCTGAGCCGCGATTTGGTCCATCGCCGAATTTAGGGGAAGGGTATCCGCGACGGCGCTCTGGGCCGTCATCAAAAGCCCGTTTAACGCCTCCGCATCCACGCTGGACGGGTCTTTTTTCAAATCGGCAATGACGTCTTGGACGCTCGTATAAACGCCCATTTTCTTAATCATGAAACTGACGGTTTGCGCCTGACTTATGGCGGCGTCAATTTGGGATTTCAAAGCCGCGGGGTCGTTTTGCGCGGGCGACGACGCGGCAGCGATCTTGAGTCCGGGCGCCGAGGCATTGACCAGCAACGCGCCGGAAACGGACTCAGGAGCCGCGATGATTTTGCCGCTGAGGTCCGATTCCACTGAATTTTTACTAAGGGAAGGAGCGTCCATCGTTATAAGAGCCCCGTTTTCGCTGCTGATGTAAAGTTGGCGCCCATCTTGACTGACGGAAAGCGAATGAATCCAATCCGCATTCGGAACAGCCGCGCGCGCAAGCATTTTCCCGGTAGACCTGTCCCACGCCGAGACATACGCTTCATCGTCGCCGATGAACGCCGTTCGATGCTCTCCGATATAAACGATTTTCCCATCCGGGCTGAGCGCCGCCGACATGGCCGCTCTCATGATCAAGGCATCCCAAAAATTTCCCAGGATTTTCGTCATGAAGGAGGCGAAAACCATTTCGCGCTTGCCGGTCTCGAGATTCCACATCGCGGCTTGACGTCGACCGCTCTGGCCGGCGAACAAATAACGGCCGTCGGCGCTGACTGCTCTCGACCAAAGTCCGGGACCGGGGCCCTTGAAGGCGCGAATCACTTTTCCGCTTTGGGCGTCCAGGACGACGGCTTGCCCGTCTTCCATGCTGTCGACGATTACGATTTCCTTCCCACCTTTAATCGCGGCGGCAAACGTAATCCAGAAGGAAGGCAGGTTGAGGCGGCGCAATTCCTTATCCGTATGCGCATCGCGCAGGCTGATGACATGCCCGTCATTGATAATGACCGGAATGATTCCGCCGTCAGAGGCCGGTCCATCCTGACCGGCCACGATGCCCTTAAGAGGGCTGGAAACCGACGGCGTTGTCTTGAACGCCGGGTCGCCATATAGATTCCGAAGAGCCGAAGTAAGACTCGCGGAATCTTCCAGTAAAGTTGCGGAGAGCGTGTTCCATTCCTCGATATCCTGAGCCGAGGCCTTATTATTTGACAAGGCGTCCGCAATCTGGGCGCTCACGAAAGACATATCCTTTAAGTCTTGAACCGCCGCTTGCCCGACCTCGTCTAACTTCGCCCATTTCGCGGCGTCTATTTGAACGTTTTTTCCCTGTAAACCCTTCGCGACATCAGTAATATTCTGGACAGAGGGAATCAATTCGTTCCAAGCTCTGCTGTTGATAACGTAGGCCGTTGTCCCCAACGCCCTCGCGTCCATGCCGCTCAAATCCGTCTTTAGCTTTAAATCCCTAATAACATCCTGAGCTGTTTG
>DAHXMM010000026.1:0-3179 GCA_027371715.1 Elusimicrobiota bacterium
GGGAGAGAGAATCCAATTCCTGGGTTTCAAAATTAATTTGGATGGGGGAAACAGAGGTTTCCGCTTGTGGAACATCCGGACGCCCGGTTTCTTCCGAATGAAAAGCCTGCGCCAAGCCTGATGCCGGCAGAAGCGCCGACAGAATAACGGCGAGGGTTTGGTCTCTCAGTTTTTTCTTCATGGGTATAGTTTAAACCAATCCGGCTCAAGCGAACAGGGCCAAAAGGCCCATTTTTCTGCGGGCCAAAGGGCCCAGAAAAGTTCGCGTTTTTATCTTGGATTTCATCTTTTCATTTTGGTGTAATAGTGCGGTGACGTGGAAGTTAAAATTAAAATCAAAGGAGATCATTAATGAAAAAAATCGTCGGTCTTTTGGCCTTGTCGCTGTTGTTGCCGCTTCGCGCTCGCGCTTCCATTACTGCCGGAACCCAGGAAGCCGATTTGAACCTCGGCATCGCGGATCCGTTGACGAGCTACAATGCGAACAATGGAGCTATCACCAATTCAATAGGGAGCGTGGGGTTGGGGATCGGCGCCGACTACGTCTATTATGTCAACAAATGGATTGGGTTGGGAGGAGACTTCATGTATGACGCCTATGGATCCCAGTCCTTGAGCGGGGGCCAAACTTCTCAGCCGGATGAAATGACCGGCCTCGGAATCGCGAAATTCCAAATTAGGCCCGACAGCAACTTAAGGCCCTATGGACTCGTCGGTTTGGGGTGGGGAAACCTTTCTGACACTGTTTCCGGCGGGACCTTTTCTGCGGTCTCTAACGGATTTGCCTACGCCCTGGGCGGGGGCGTGGACTATGACATCACCAAAAACATCGTGGCTGGGGCCGAACTCCGCTGGACGAATCTGACCGTGAACAATAATTTCAACGGCGCGGGTTTTCACGACGTGGGCGATTTAAACATCCTCGCGCATATCGGCTATAAATTCGGCGGACGCTAAAAGTAGATAGAAACAAAAAGAGCGAAGCGCGGAGTTTTTCGCGCTTCGCTCTCGTTTTCCAGTTTTAAATGACGTTGGAAAAGTGAAATTTCAACTAGAAAAAATTCTCTTGACATCAAGGCTTAGTCCTGCTATCCTATTCTTATAGACGCAGTCGCACGTTGCCGCCGGAAATCATCTTCACAGTGAGGTAAATGAAATGTCAGAAATTCAATTAACGGATGCCGGGTTTGACAAAGACGTTCTTCAAAGCGCCGAGCCGGTTTTAGTCGATTTTTGGGCGCCTTGGTGCGGCCCGTGCAGAATGCTGGCTCCGGTCGTGGAAGAGTTGGCAAAAGAATACGCGGGAAAAATTAAGGTCGGCAAACTCAACACCGATGAGCATCAGAATACGGCCAGCCGCTATCAAATCTCCGCGATTCCTACGCTTTTGTTTTTTAAGAGTGGAAAAGTGGCCGAGCAGTTGGTCGGGCTTCATTCAAAAGCCGAAATCAAGAAGATTCTCGATAACCTTATTTCCGTTCCGCAACATTAATTTAGGACGCTCGTGCGTTCCCGCTCCGCTTTAAATAAGCGGAGCGGGCCAAGTTCAACCGTTTTTCCTCGTTAATTCCTATGAAGCCCCGTATTTATCTCATTGACGCCCACGCTTATCTCCATCGGGCCTATCATGCCTTGCCGCCTTTGACCAACGCGGCCAAGGAGCCGGTGGGCGCGCTTTACGGCTTTGCCCGGATGCTGATTTTGACGCTTAAAAAAGAAAAACCGGATTATATCGCCGTTTGTTTTGATTCTCCGGGCCCTACTTTTCGGCATGAGATTTATAAAGACTATAAAGCCACGCGCAAAAAAATAGATGAAGATCTTTTGGTTCAATTGCGTGCGGCGCCGAAACTCGCCGAGAACATGGGGTTTCGCTGCCTGGCCTTTCCCGGCTATGAGGCGGATGATTTAATGGCGACCATGGCCCAGGCCGCCGAGAAAGAAGGATTGGAAGCGGTTTTGGTCACGGGAGACAAAGACGCTCTTCAAATGGTGGGAGAGGGGATTAAGGTTTTGCGCGACGTCAGCAAAGGAGAGTGGCTGGATGCGGGCGGAGTGCAAAAGAAGCTTGGGGTTTCGCCTCAAGTGGTCGTGGATTATTTGGCTTTGATTGGCGATTCTTCAGATAATGTACCCGGAGTGGAAGGCATTGGCCCTGTAACTGCGGTCAAACTGATTTCCCAATACGGAAATTTAGATGGAATTTTTCAAGCGGCAGAAGCCAGGGACTCCGGCCTTAATGCGCGCTCTCTTCATTTCTTGCTTCAGGGGAAGAAGTCGGCGCTGGCGGCGGTGCGCCTTTTAGAGCTTAAAAAAGACGTGCCTCTCTCTCTGAAGCCTTCCCAATGCGCGCATTTAATTCCTAATCCAGACAAATTGAAAGAAAGTTTTTCGCGTTTAGGCTTTAATTCCTTGCTTCAAGAATTTTCTTTGACTGAATCGAATGGGAGATCTCCATCTCCGGTTAAGCAAGAGGCGTTTGTGTTTCAGGAAAAGCCTTTCGACGACTTGAAGTCTGCTTTAATTAAGTCGAAAGAAATAGCCGTCGCCGCTTCTCTCGGTCATGAGGGCTCGGAACTCGCCTTGGCTTTACCGGACGGAAGCGTTTCTTTTTTAACGGAAATTGAAATTAAAACGCGCCAGGCGGATTTGTCCCGCGTCTTTAAATTTTCCGCGCTTAAAACCGCTTATGATCTAAAAGAGGTCTACGCTTTGGCCGACCAGGAAGGACTTCCTCTGCCGGAGCCCGCTTTTGACGCTCGGATGGCGGCTTATTGCTTAAACCCTATCAGACCCCGCGAAGGCGTCTTAGATAAAAAAGCGGATTTCAAAGCGCGTGCGTTCTGGAAGCTGGAAGAGGCTTTGAAAGTCTCAACTTTTCAGCAGCGCCTTAAAGAAGAAGGTCTTTTGAATCTCTATCAGGAGGTAGAATTTCCCTTAATCCGCGTTTTGGCTTCCATGGAAAAAGCCGGGATTGAAGTTGATCGCCCGTATCTCGATAAACTCGCCAAGGAATTTGAGGAAAAGATCGCTCATCTTCAAAAAGAGATTGATGCGGAGGCCGGGTTTCCACTGAACGTTAATTCTCCTAAACAATTGGCAGAGCTTTTATTTGATAAATTAAATCTTCCGGTTGTTCATAAGACTGCTAAAGGCGGGCGTTCAACCGATGAGGATTG